>NZ_DAFZ01000072.1 GCF_002498065.1 Methanoculleus sp. UBA208
CCCCACCCCCCTCTCGGCGATAGCCACCACGGTCCAGTTAATCTGGCTCTTTTGTAGCTTCCTGTTAATTTCCGGAGTTTGAGTATCTTCAGGTGCGAGAAGTGCAAGCACCGAGGAACGGTGTTCCCTGGGAGTGCAATCTGATTACTGAAGGTTTGGGAGTTTTTTAGTCGATCTGAAATCCGTGGATGGGCTTTGCGAGGTTCCGAAGAACTACAGTTCGGAGTGCGACTTATCCATCTCCCCGCGCAACGGCGAGCCGGGCCCGTCCGGCCTACTCCCCGCCCTTCTCCCCTGCACCCCGCAGCTCCCGGTAATACCGGCAGAGGTCCACGACGATGCACTCCTCGTGCTTCGGGTTCTGCGCCGTGCAGACGGCGCGCCCGTGGCGGATCAGGAGGTAGTTGATGTCCCGCCAGGCCTCCTCGGGGAAGAGGGCGACGAGGTCGCGCTCGATGATGTCGGGGTTCGTGCTGTCGGTGAACCCCAGCCTCTTCGAGACCCGACGGACATGGGTGTCGACCGCGATGCCGACGTTGATGTCGAACGCGTGGGAGAGGACGATGTTTGCCGTCTTCCTCCCCACCCCGGGGAACGACTGCAGTTCTTCCATCGTCCGCGGGACCTCGCCGCCGAAGTCGGCAACGAGCTTTCGTGCCGTCTCGACGATGTAGCGGGCCTTCGTGTGGTGAAAGCCGATGGTCCTGATGAGCGGCTCCACCTCCTCGGGCTCCGCGCGGGCGAGCGCCTCCGGCGTCGGGTAGCGGGAGAAGAGGGCGTCGCGGACGGCGTTGACGGCGCGGTCGGTCGTCTGCGCGGAGAGGATGGTGAGGATCAGCGCTTCATACGGGTTAGAGAAGTCGATAAAGTGACGCCTGTCGTCGACGACGGGATACTCCGCAAGAAGACGGCGGTAGACCTCGCAGGCGATCTCACGGTTCATAACTGATGGGGCAGGGCAGATTCGAACTGCCGTCAAAGCGTCCCAAACGCTCTAGGATGGACCAGGCTACCCTACTGCCCCTGTACCTGCATACGTTGGGAATCCAGGCAAAAATAGTTGCCGATGAGGGAGGGTTCAGGACGGCAGGGGATTCAAACCCGCTTTGCAGACGACGGTGCCGCCGAACGCACCCCCCACGATCGCCCGGTAGAGGTTCTCCGGATCGCGGCCGTCAAGCACCAGAAGCGGGATCCCGGACCGCTCGATCACCTTCCCGGCCACGATGTCGAGCACGGTGTTCGCGCCCGCATCCATCCTCGCCCCGGTGATGATATCGAGAAGTTCCTGCGGCGTGAGACGCTCGTGCTTCACCGCGGCGGCATCCTTCTTCGGGTCGGCGCTGTAGATCCCGTTGACCGACGTGGCGTTGATGAGAAGGTCGGCACCGACGCTCTCGGCGAGAACCGCAGATACCGCATCGGTCGTCTGCGCCGGGGTGATGCCACCCATGACGACGATCTTTCCGGTCTGTGCAAACTCCTGCGCCTCCGTGTAACTCTCCGCAACGCGCGGATAGGCTGCATCCCCGAGTCCGGCGATGAGAAGACGCGCGTTCAGCCGTGTCACCATGATACCGAGTTCGTCCGCCGCCGCCTCCCCGACGCCGAGATCGCGGGCGACCCCGATATACCGGCGTGCTTCCCCGCCGCCGCCGACGACGACGAAAATCCGGCACTTCCCGGCTATCTTTTTCAGAACAGACACATATCGATCGATATTGTTCGATTCAAGCGAAGGAACCAGAACCGAGCCGCCCAGAGAAATTACGATCTTCTTCATCCCACCCTATTATTATCCCCAATATCACTCATATACCTGTTGTGAAGATGCTGCACTGCCCTGCATGCAACTCTACGGATGTCTGGGCGGTTACCGGAGGATATACCGGCTGTGTCTACCGGTGCAAGCGTTGCGGCTACCGCGGAGCGCTGGTCGTCGAGTACGATGAAGAAGACGGGAAACGGAGTGAGCGGTAGCACATCCGCACCACAATCATAAATATCATGGTTCCCCTCACCCGGTGATCATATGCACGAGGCGCGACTCTACCAGAAACTGGAGGACAACACCGTCCGCTGCTCGCTCTGCGCTCACCGGTGCACCATCAAAGAAGGCAGACAGGGTGTCTGCGGCGTCCGCATCAACCGCGGCGGCACGCTGTATGCCGCCACCTTCGGCAAGGTCATCGCCGAAGCGGTCGATCCCATCGAAAAGAAGCCGCTCTTCCATTTCCTGCCCGGAACGCTCTCCTACTCGCTCGGCACCATCGGGTGCAACTTCCACTGCGAGCACTGCCAGAACTGGCACATCTCCCAGCAGACGCTGGAGATGGAGTCGCTCAGGGACATCAGCCCGGAGCAGGGCGTGGACCGGGCGCTCGGGTCAGGTTCCGCAAGCATCGCCTGGACGTATAACGAGCCCGCCATCTGGCACGAGTACCCGCTTGCGATGGGGACGCTGGCGCGCGAAAAAGGTCTCGGGACCGTCTACGTCACGAACGGCTACATCACCGAAGAGGGGCTGCGCGAGCTCGCGGGAATGCTCAACGCCTTCCGCGTCGACATCAAGTCGTTCTCCGACACCTTCTACCGGAAGGTCTGCGGGGGACGGCTGCAGCCGGTCCTCGATGCGACGGCGATTGCAAAGGAGCTCGGGATGCACGTCGAGACGGTCACGCTGGTCATCCCGGGACAGAACGACTCGCTGGAAGAGATGGAGACACTCATCCGGTGGGTGCTCGAGAACCTCGGCCCCGACACCCCGATGCACTTCACCCGGTTCCACCCCGAATACCGGATGCGGGAGACGAGGCCGACCGGGATCAGGACTCTGGAGAAGATCTACGAACGGGCAAAAGAACTCGGGATCCACTACCCGTATCTCGGCAACGTCGGAGGCCACCCCTACGAGAACACCTACTGTCCCGCCTGCGGCAGCCCCGTCATCGAACGGTCGGGCTACGCCGTCAGGATAACAGGGCTTGACGACCATACCTGCACGGAATGCGGCGGGCGCATCGAATATGTCTCGGAGATCAGGTGAACGCCAAAGGTTCCTGACCGACAGGATGCTCGGGACGCTCACCCGCTACCTCCGGTTCATGGGCTACGACACCATGAGCGCAAACAGCCTCTCCCCGGGGAGCAGCCGGGAAGACACGCTCCTCCTCGAGATCGCCGCTCAGGACGGCCGGTTCCTCCTGACCAGGGACCGCGAACTCGCACGGCGGGGCGGTGAGCAGGCGATCTACATCGCATCCGAAGAGATCATGGCCCAGATACGGCAGGTTGCCGATCTCGGGCTCATCGAGCCCGAGATCCGGATGAGCCGCTGTTCGCTCTGCAACACGCGTCTCCGGCCGGCTACCGCACGGGAGATCCGGGAGACACATTACGCTCCGCGGTCGAGACGAGGGAAGGAGTTCTCGTGGTGCCCCGCGTGCAGGAAACTCTACTGGATGGGTTCGCACAGCACCAGCCTTGAGCGGCGCCTCAAAGAGATGCGCTCCTCCCCCTGACCGGCCGCCTGCCGTATCCCCTCGGCAGAATTACGGAAAAACTCCATTTCAGACGTTTCCTGGAGAATCCGGGAAAGGTATATCTACTTTCAGGGGGTATGAAGCGCGACGGCTGCAGGCCGGTCGATCCGATCCTTTTCGTCCGGGCCTGCAGCGGGGCTTCGTGCCTGAACCGGCGGAGCCGGGGCAATCTGTCAGGGAGAACAATATGGAAAGTCTGAAGATAGCATTTTTCTGCTGGGAGTCATTGTATGCCGAACGGGTCGGCGGGCTCGCAAATGCGGCGACAAACCTCGCCGAGACGCTGGCACGGCACCATGAGGTGCACTTTTTCACCCGGGGAGAGGGGAGAGACGCCGAAGTCAACGGCGTCCGGTACCACTACTGCCGGCCGTCGGGACAGGACATCGTCCGGTACTGCTCCGATATGAGCAGGGGGATGCTCGACCGCTTCAGCGAGTTCGACGCACCGGCGTTCGACCTCCTGCACTTCCACGACTGGCACGTGGTCGACGCGCTTCGCCGGCTCCGGGAGCGGGAGACCATCTTCACCTACCACTCGACGGAGTTCGGGAGGAACGGAAACACCTTCAGCACCGGGTGGCCTTTTGTGGAGATCTCGAAGATCGAGCGTTACGGCGCATCGATTGCCAAACGCGTAACAGCGGTCTCCTCGACCCTCCGGCGGGAGGCCATGAGCCTCTACGACATCCCGGACTGGAAGATCGACGTCGTCCATAACGGCATCGTGCCCGCCCATTACCAGGCGGACGTCGATCCGGAGGCGATGAAACGGCGTTACGGCTTTGATCCGGACTCCCCGCTGATACTCTTTGTCGGGCGGCTCGCATGGCAGAAGGGGCCCGACATGCTGGTGGATGCAGCCCCCAACCTCCTCCGGGAGCACCCCGACGGCCAGTTCGCCTTCATCGGCGATGGGCAGATGCGCCCGGATCTTGAGAGCCGGGCCAGGTCGCTTCCCGTCCGTTTCCTCGGGCGGCTGGACGATACTGACTACGTCTCGCTCCTCAATGCAAGCGACATCGTCGCCATACCGAGCAGGAACGAGCCGTTCGGGCTTGTGCTCCTCGAAGCGTGGAGCGCCGGCCGGTGCGTGGTCGCTTCCGACGTCGGCGGGCTATCGGAGAACATCAAGCACGGGACCGACGGGGTCAAGGTGCAGCCGCACCCGGACTCGATTGCCGAAGGGCTCTCCCGGGTGGCGGATTCCCCCGAGAGGTCGCTTTCCATGGGGCGGGAGGGGCTTGACAAGGTGAAGAAGGAGTTCCCGTGGAGCCGCGTTACGGAGCGGATGGAAGGCGTGTACCGGAAACTCGCGAACCACAACACAATCCTCTCCTGACCGCCCGTTTCACGGCAGCATGACGGCTGCAAGATGCTCCATCAGGCGGAACGGGTCCGACGAGACCACGGGTGTCCCTGCGTAGAGTTCCATCCCCCCGATATCCGAGGTCCGGGAATGGAGGTCGCCCCGGTCCACCACCCACGCGACGTAATAACCCTCTTCCCCGAGCGGAGGCATATACACCGCCGCGTTGTAACTCTGCACCCCGATGTTTCGGTAACACTCGAGCACCTTTGCGAGTGCCCCCGCGAGATCGTGCGGCGACTCCGTGACGATCGCGACTTCGTGCTCTTTTCTCGGGGTGAGGTGCGCCATGACCCGGGCGTTTTTGTAGACGAGCCCGAGGCCGATGACGGTGTGGGCTAAAAAGAGGTCGTTGTAGTATTCGCTCCCGTAACGGCACCGGTACTCCTCTCTGGCCCTCTCGATCCGTTCCGGAGCGGCATAGGGCCTGTGGCTGAGCAGTACCTGGGCATGGTTGTGCACGACGCTCGCCCCCGCACGCCAGAGAAAGTTCCAGATGAGGAAGGGGTAGACCGCCCGGGGGTCTGTCTGGTGCGCATCCTGGCACCAGCGGACGGCCACGCTGATCATATCGGCGATCTGCGGCTCAGCGGTGATGTAGGGGTTGGTATCCTTCGCAATGATGATGGCGTGGAGGTAGTCGTACTTGGCGATGTTGCTTGCCGTGATCCAGTGATCGCCGTCGATCCTCCCGAACGTGTCGGCCGGCGTCTCCTCGAGGGGGTTTGAGAACGGCCCCCCCTCGGCAAGCGCCTTAAGGTCCCGAGTCTCCTCGGCGCGGGGCGTCAGCACCGGACGACGTGCCCTGACTGAATTGAAGAGCGTGCTCTCGCCCGTATGGTTATTTGTCACCCTGACGATCTGCTGCGTCTCGATATCGCCGTACTTCTCACGCACCCAATCTTCCATTGCATCGGGGAAGACCAGGTGCCCGGGTTCGACATACCACGAGTATAACCGGGAGACGAGTTCCTCCGTATCCGGCGCGAGTTCCTTCACGATGCCCGGCAGCCGGGTGATATCCAGCCTGACCATAGGGTCCTCGTATACCGGTCCCGCACCGATAAAGATTCGCATCTGCCGGGCCTGGCCGGGAGAAACCTCAAACAGGGTGGATTATTCGCGTTTGTGACTGCGGCGCGCCTCAGGGCATGAAATGGAAGATTTATTGGTTACGAATAGAGAATATAATCTGAATAAGCAGAGATCCGGCCAAACAGCACTCCGGACATGCGTTCTATGGATAAGGGACATGGCATTCTTTGATAAACTCCGGATGAATATCGAAGGGTTATGGCAGACGAAGGACTATCCCGGCCTGATCGATGCTCTGGACGGTGAAGAGCCCGCCAGCCGCGCCGATGCCGCCCGAACGCTCTCTGCTCTCGGGGTCTCCGCCGTCCCGGAACTCCTCGGCGCTCTGGAGAATGCCGGTCCCGCATCGCGCCTCCGGATGTCGGAAGCCCTTGCTTCCGCCGGCGTTTCATCCGTCCCCCTGCTTCTCGCCCTGATCAGCCGGGCAAGCCCTGCCCTGCAGGCATCCATGGCCCGTGCAATCGCGGGGACGGACGGATCGATCTTTGACGCGCTGCTCTCCGCACTGCACCACGAGCAGCCGGCGGTCCGGGGTGCCGCCGTGATTGCTCTCCGGGGCATGGGCAGGAAGGCGGTCCCGCCCCTCGTCGAAGCACTCCGCGACAGAGACCGCTCGGTCCGGAGAGAAGCTGCCGCTGCGCTCGCCGCAGTGCACTGGGCGCCCGACGACCTGAAAGAGAAGGTGTGGTTCTACTACCTCCTGGAAGACTGGGCGGAACTTGCAAAACTCCAGGGGGCAGCCGTCCCGGCCCTCCTCAAGGCCCTTGACAGCAAGGAGCCGCGGATACGGGGCGAGTCGGCGCGAACGCTCGGGAAGATACGCGACGCACGGGCTATCCCGGCACTCATCAGGGCGGTGGAGGACCCGCAGGCGGACGTCCGCGTACGTGCCGCCGAGGCGCTGGGGGAGATGGGCAGCGACCGGGCGAAACCCGCGCTGGCCGGAGCGCTCAACGACCCCTGCCACCCGGTGCGGATGGAGGCGGCCTGGGCGCTCGACCGGCTGGACTGGATTCCACAGAGCGACCTCGATAGAGCGGGATACCTGATCGCAAAGGAGCAGTGGACCGAACTTGTCCGGATGGGGAGACCGGCCATCCCGGCACTCATCCGGGCCCTGGAGGTCGAGTATTCGGGCGTCCGCACCGGTGCGAGTGAAGCGCTGCGGCAACTGGGGCAGCCCGCACTCGACGCCCTGCACGCGGCAGTACGATCGGAGAGCCCCGTGATCCGCGAACAGGCGGAGATTGCACTGGAGTACATCAGGTCGCGACACGAGGAGAACTCCCGGGTGAGGCCGGTGCAGGCGCCCTCTTCCGATTACGACCGGGAACTCAGAGAGGGGCTTGCCGCCCGGAAACGGATCGAGGGGCGCTTCGGGCCGACAGCCAGAACGGGCAACGAGCCCTCCCGCCACGAACCTCCGCCACCGGCACGGACGGAGACGAATCAACCCGCCACCGGCACCGGAGCCGCCGTGCCGAAACCCCCCGCCCGGCAGGAGGCCGATACCGGTGACCTCGAGGATCTCCTGGAGGGGGACGGAAAGGCCGGGGAGACGCCGACCGCGGTAAAAAGCCCGCCCGCACCGAAGACACCGGTTTCGCTGGACCAGCTCGTTCCGGTCCGCGACGACGGGGAGGCAGCCGATGATGAGAACCCTGCAAAAGAGGACGCTCCTGCTCCCGCAAAGCCGGAAAGAATAGTCCTGCCGGAGCCGGATACCCCCGCCGCACCTCCGGAACCCCCGGTGCAGGCCCCTGAGAAGGCAGCACTCGAGCGGTACCTTAACGCCCTGCAAAGCGACGACGAGGAGATCCGGGCTGCGGCGGTTGCCGCGTTACGGAGCATGGGGAGTCAGGCGGTCGAGTTCCTCATCATGGCGCTCTCCGACCCGCACGATGGCGTTCGTATCGCCGCTGCCGAGGGGATCGGCGAGATCGGGGATGCAAGCGGCGTCGATGCGCTGATCCTGCTCACCAATGATGCCGGGCAGGATGTCCGCAGTGCCGCTGCCGCCGCACTCGGACGGGCCGGCGATGCGCGTGCGATCGGTCCGCTCATCCGCCTGTTCGGCGACGCGTATAGCGGAGTCAGGTCGGTTGCAGCCGCGGCCGTTGCGGCGTTCGGCCCTGATGCGCTTGAACCGCTGGAAGCGGCACTGGACGACCCGGTGCCGGTAGTCCGGTTGACGGCTGCGAGGGCGCTCGGGATCGTCGGGAACCCCCGGTCGATACCGCTCCTCATCAGGCATCTCGAGGACCCTGCCCGGGAGGTCGGCGTGGTTGCCGCCCGGACTCTCGGGGGGTTCGGGAACCCCGCAGTCGAACCGCTCGCGGCGGTGCTGCGGGAGGGAGGAAAAGAAGGGCGCCTTGCGGCAATCGACGCGCTCGGAGGGATTGAGCCGGGGAAGGCGGACGAGGCACTGGCGTATGCCCTGAGCGACGAGGACCGGGAGGTCCGGGAAAAAGCGGCTGCCACGCTCATGAGACGGCGCGCAGCGAACATGTGGCAGGGCACCTTCGGCAAAAAAGCCCCCGAGGAAGACATCTCCACGAAGAGTTCCGCCGGGCAGGCGGACCGGGAGGAGATCGATACGCTCATCACTGCGCTCAATGACAGGTCGGTGGAGGTGCAGGCGTCTGCTGCCACCCGGCTTATCGCGATGGGGCGGCCTGCCGCCGAAGGGCTGCTCAGGGTGCTCAAGGACGAGGACCCGGAGATGCAGGTCGCCGCCGCCGGGGTCCTCGGCGAGATGCAGGAGGCGGCGGTCGAACCGCTCATGGATGCCCTGAACGACACCGACCGGTTTGTCCGGCTCGCCGCCGCCCGAAACCTGGGCAATATCGGAGACGCGCGGGCTATTGACGCCCTGAGCGAATCCCTGCGCAGGGAACCCGAAAGCGCCGTCCGGGCAGCCGTTGCAGAGGCGCTGGGGTATATGGGGAGCAGCCGGGTGATAGAACCCCTGGCCCTGGCACTGCGGGACAGGGACGAGGCGGTGCAGATTGCCGCCGCCCGGTCGCTCGGGTATATCGAGGACCTCCGTGCCATCGAGCCGTTGATCCTGGCCCTGGGCGACGTGGACGACCGTGTCAGGTATGCCGCGCTCGAGGCCCTGAAAGATCCCGGGGACACCACACGGCGCCACCTGATCGGCGCGCTCCGCTCCGGGGACGCAACGTTCCGTGCGGGGGTCGCTGAAGCGCTGGAAGCGGGCGGCTGGAAGCCGGAAACCGGTGAAGAACAGGCCCTCTATCTTATGGCCCTCGACCGGTGGCCAGAGGTGGAGCAGGTCGGCGCCGATGCCCTGCCGGTACTTGCAGAGGCGCTCTCCGACCCGTCGATCGAGGTGCGGACAAATGCCGTCAGGGCGATAGCCCGGATAGGAGGCAGGGGAGCCGTCGCCCCCCTCATCCGGGCGTTCCAGGACGATGCGCTCGTGGTCAGAAAGCGGGCCGAACGCGCCCTGGTAGGTATGGGCGATGCGGTGATTCTCGAACTCAACCTGGCGATCGGCGTGGTGCGGCCGGAGGCCCGGGAGGGGCTGCAGCGGATCATCCACGAGATCCGCGCGAAAGGAGAGGGGACGCCCTAGGGCATCCGCCCGGCAGCCTTCCAGTAGTCGTACTCGTGGTGCCAGCGGTCCTTGTTCGCCGTGATCAGGGCCCGCATTCGCTCAAGCATCGCGGCGTGGAACTCCTCCTGCTCCGGGTATGTCTCTTTGTTCTCGATGGCTTTTGCGAGCTTCCTGCCGAGTTCGTAGGCCCTCCCTTCCGCAGGCACGATCGTTTCCGGGTCTCCCCCGAGGACGACGCCGACACCGCCCACGGTGTTCGCGCCCAGGGTCCGGAGAACCCCGTTGAGGTAGGCCACGACCTCATCCGCTCCGGACCCGCCCGCCGTGGAGACGGCGCACCCGTACTTCCCGATGAACATCTGGCAGTGGATGGCGTCCGCCATGCGGTCGAGCATGGTCTTTATCTGGGCGGTGACCGAGTCGATGTAGTTGGGCGACCCGAGGACGATCCCGTCGCTTTCAAGCATCTTCTGGTACAACCCGGCAAAATCGTCTTTCTTGACGCACTCTCCACGTTCGCAGCAGACCAGGCACCCGTTGCAGTACTCGATCTGGAGCTTGCAGACATCCACGAGTTCTACATCGGCCCCGGCACTCTCCGCCCCGTCGAGAACTGCCTGGACAAGCCGGAGCGTCTGGCTCTTTGAGGCGCGGGGGCTTCCGTTAATCCCAAGTACTTTCATATTTCTTCCTCGTTTGTAATGTTCATGAGTCCGTATCCGGATACGTTCATTCTTACGGGATGTCGTGCGTGACGGCGATCTCGGCGTGGTACTGCCGGCCGCAGTCGCCGGGGAACGGATCGATGGTGAATATCTTCGTTTCGCCCGCCTGGAACCGGGGAGCGAAAACAGTCTCGGTCGCCCGGATCATATTGCTTTCGTCATCGACCAGCATGAACCGGATGACGACGTTTCTTGCGGGCGCATCGCCGGTGTTGGTCACGGTTCCGGTCACAATCCAGTAACAGGAGCCGTCGGTGCGCAAATGCTTCTCCGGTGCGGTAACGCTGGCAGAGAACGACGGCTGCGGCCCGGCAGGCGAGTAGGTGGTGTGAGCAGCCGGTGTCACCTCCGGCGTCGGGGTGGGCGTTTCCGACACCCCGGAGGTTCCCGTGCAGCCTGCCGTGGCAACAGCGCCGACGAGGCAGCCGAGGAGCAGAAGGAGCACAAGGCTCTTTCCAGAGACATCCTGCATGATGGTTCATCGACCGGAGAGGTATATAACGGATACGCAAGCGCATCCGGCAGGTACGACGAGCCCCCGACTGCCGACCCGCCGCCCGGGCAGGACCCGGGGAACGATTTATATGCTCTCCGGATAAGGAGCCAGCCGAAACCGGGAGGAGTGCCGATGAGCAGGGAGAGCGTAGAAACCGTCGGGACCGTGAAGGTCTTCAACGCCGTAACGGGAGAGATGGAAGAGGTCGAGAGGGTCGTCAAATCCGACGAGGAGTGGCGGCGCCAGCTGACGCCGGAACAGTTCTCCGTTGCCCGGAAGGCAGGCACGGAGCCGGCCTTCACCGGGAAGTACTGGGACTGCAAGGAGGACGGCCTGTACGTCTGCGTCTGTTGCGGCAACCACCTCTTCTCCTCGAAGACGAAGTTTGAGTCGGGGACCGGCTGGCCGAGTTTCTGGGAACCGGTCTCCGACCAGAACATCAGGACGGATCTCGACAACCGGTTCCTCATGAGCCGGATTGAGGTACTCTGCAGGCGATGCGACGCCCACCTGGGCCACGTCTTCGACGACGGGCCGCCGCCGACCCACAAGCGCTACTGCCTGAACTCGGCGTCGCTCCGGTTCGTGCGGCAGAAGGATCTCCCCGGGCGGCACGAATAATTATCCATTTACGGCGCCGACCTCTGATCAGTGACCGACCATTCATCCGCCTGGGACGAGGACTACCGGAGGCGGGGAAACCTCTGGGGCGGAGCGCCGGCGCCGCTCCCGGACCTCCCCGCCGATGCCGCCGTCCTTGAGATCGGCTGCGGGAACGGCAAGACCCTCGGGGCACTCGTCCGGCGGTTCCCGTGCGTGACCGCGGTCGACATCTCTCCCCGTGCCGTCGCCCTTGCCCGGCGGCACCCGGCAACGGCGAGAGAGGCCGCCGCCGTTGCCGACGCCCGGCGCCTGCCGTTTCGGGATGCGGCGTTCGATGCGGTCATCCTGGTCCATATCCTCGGCCACCTCCTCCTGCCGGGCCGGAAGGCCGTGGCATCCGAGGTCTGCCGGGTGCTCAGGCCCGGCGGGGCGGCATTCTTCCGGGGATTCTCCGTCGAGGATATGCGCGTCGGGAAGGGAACGGAGACGGAGCCGCAGACCTTCCGGAGGGGCGAGGGCATCGTCACACACTACTTCACCGAGGCCGAGACGGCGGAACTCTTCGCACCGCTCGCGGCGGTCTCGGTCCGGACGCACCGCTGGCGGATGCGGGTCAGGGGCAGGGACCTCCCCCGGGCCGAGGTGGAGGGGGTGTTTGGAAAGGTGGGATAGGGATTGTGAACCTGGGCCGGCTGAATTCTGCTCGGCGGGCTTGCACAATGTGAACCTTCGGTGCTTGAACATAGGCTCTTTGGATAGTCGTTCTTCGGAGCGTCGCTCTTCGTCTCAATAGAACGTCGCCATTGGGAAGGCGCAGAGGTAAATAGGGTCCGCTTTTCTTCTACTGCCCCAGTACAGTGGACCGTGGGAATATCGCGTCTGGGGGAGAGCGACTGGCCGTAGGGCAGGAACTCGAGAAGAACGAAGTTCTTCGAGGGGTTTCAGGGGAGTGCGATGTTCCGACAGGAACGGAGCACGAGAAGCCGTTAGGCTTTGAGGGGGGAGACCCCCCTCCCCTGTCCCCACCCCCCATGGCGATATCCACTGGAAAGCCGTGTACTGTTTGTACGACTAAAGTGAAGGGAGTATGAGTAATAAAAATCCACGTGAACTATAATTTGAGTACTGAAGGTGCAAGTTGCGCGCCCTACTGGAAATCCGTGCTCGATGGTTGCAGTTGACGAAAACCCGGATGCCGATCCAGTCAGGCACGAACCACACCCCGCCATTCCATTAAATTACATCCCCGGGGCACGAGCACCGGAAACCCCGCGGGTCGGCGGCACCGGGGGCGGCGCACCACGGTCGGCCCCGCCCACCGGCCCTCCCGGGGTCGGAACCGGAGACGAACATATCTTTTTTACGCTTCCGGGCTGAGTTATAGTACCAGAATATGAGGGTCAGGGGAACACACCGGTCAAAACGGCTGTTCCCGGGTTCCTCCGTGCAGCATGGTCAACCTTTTTTGACATTCGGACAAAACAACAGGAGAGAGGAAGAGAAGTCATGTGTATTGCAATGCCCGCTGAGGTACTCGAGATAAAGGATGGCAACATCGGCGTCGTCGATTTCGGGGACCTGCAGCAGGAGGTCAGGCTCGACCTCGTGGACGTCAAAGTCGGAGAGTTCGTGCTCGTCCACGTCGGGTTCGCCATCCAGCGCCTCAGCAGAGAGGAGGGGCTTGAGACCCGGGAGGTCTTCAGGCAGGTCTACGCTGCGATGGAGGAGTAATGCACGAGTACAGCATCGCCTACGACATCTACACGACCGCCCGCCGGGCGGCGCTCGAGAACAGCGCAAAAGAGGTGAAGTGCGTCTCAGTGGATGTCGGCAAGATGGCGATGGTGAACCCCGAGCAGGTGGAGTTCCTCTTCAATGTCATCATCGAGGACGACCCGCTCTTTCCGGAAACCCGGCTCTCGTGCCGGGACATCGAGACGCGCACCCGCTGCTCCTGCGGCTACGAGGGGGACGAACGGTTCGTCTGTCCCCGGTGCGGAAAACTCCCGGAGATCGTAGCGGGAATGGAGATCGTAGTCACCAATATCGAGATAGAAGTGGACGAAGAATGAAAGTCAACCTCATGCACGGTGCCGGCGGCGAGGTGATGGGCGAGCTCCTGCGCGTCATCACCAACCTCGAGCACAACAACGCAGGCGGGATCGGGCTCGAGTCGCTGGACGACGGCGCGGTAATCCCCTTAAACGGCCAGAACATCGTTTTTACGACCGACAACCACGTAGTCTCGCCGATCTTCTTCCCCGGCGGGGATATCGGGCGCATCGCCGTCTGCGGGACCATCAACGACCTTGCGATGATGGGCGGGCGGCCGATCGCGCTCTCGTGCGGCATGGTCATCCCCGAAGGCTTCGAGGTCGCCGACCTCGAGCGGATCGTCGCATCGATGGACGCCGCCCTCGGCGAATGCGGGGCAAACCTCGTCACGGGAGACACAAAGGTCCTCGAGCGGAGCGCGCTCGACACCATCGTCGTCAACACCGCCGGCATCGGCATCGCCGAGAGGGTGGTTCGTGACAACGGCCTCCAGGTCGGCGATACGATCATCGTCAGCGGCACCATCGGCGACCACGGCATCGCCATCATGGCCCACCGGGAGGGGTTCGACTTCGGCGGCCAGATCAAGTCCGACGTCGCCCCCCTCTGGCCGCTCGTCGAGAAGGCGCTCGCGGCCGGGAAGATCCATGCCATGAAAGACCCGACGAGAGGCGGGTTTGCGAACGCCATCAACGAGATGGTGAAGAAAAGCGGTGTCGGCGTCGTCATCGAGGAGGAAGCCCTCCCCTTCCGGACGAGCGTCCGGAGCGCCGCCGGTATGCTCGGCCTCGATCCCCTCGAGGTGGCGAACGAGGGCAAGGTCATCATGGGGGTCGCGCCCACTGATGCAGAGGCCGTCCTCGCGGCGCTCCGCTCGCATCCCTACGGGCGTGAAGCGGCGATCGTCGGCGAGGTCGTCGAAGGCTCCCACGTGGTCATGCGGACCGCCATCGGTGGAGAACGGTTCATCGAGCCGCCGATCGGCGACCCGGTCCCGCGAGTCTGCTAGCAGGCGACACCACTTTTTACGCCGTCCAGGACGACCCGCGCCTGTCATATACGATAACACCATGAGCAGTCCTATGGAGAGGCAGTCTACGATGACGGAGGAGGCAGGCATCGAGGTGCGCCTGGTGGACGTCTGGGACGTGGAGACGATCGCCGATCTCTACCGGGCAGGCGGCTGGTGGAACGAGAGATGGGACCCTGCGGATCTCGCCGCACTCATCGCGGGAAGTTTCGCCTTTGCCGTCGCCGTCGACCGGGCGACCGGCAAAGCGGTCGGCATGGGCAGGGTGATCTCGGACGGGGTCTCGGACGGCTACGTCCAGGACCTTGTCGTTCTCCCCGGCTACCGGGGCCGGGGCGTCGGAACGATGATCTTATCTACGCTGCTCGATCACTGTAATTCTGCAGGTGTCGCCTGGGTCGCCCTCGTCGCCGAACCCGGGACCGAAACATTCTATACCGCGCTCGGGTTCCGCAGAATGGAGGGGCACATACCCATGCGATGGTATCCGAAAGACTGGTGAGGCATGCTGAAATTTACCGATTTCAAACCCGTGAGCCTGGACGATCGCGACCTCTTTCTGCAGCACTACCGGCAGTTCCCCCAGGTGCACAGCGACAACACCTTTGCGAACATGGTCTGCTGGAACCACTACGCGAATTACCGGTTTGCACACGTCGATGGGTCGATCGTCCTCTCAAGCACCATCGGCGGCGTAACGTCGTTTCGCATGCCGATCGGCCCGAAAAACCCGGACCTGGTCGGGGACGTCGTCGACCTCGCGGCGAGGGAAGGCGGCGATATGCCCCTGTGGGTCCTCGACCCGGTAAACGAAGCGCTGATCCGGGAACTCTACCCGGCTCTCCCCCTCCGTGCAAACCGGAACTTCTTCGACTACATATACCGGACCGAAGCCCTCGCCGACCTCGCCGGGAAGGGCTACGCCACCATCCGCCGCCAGATCAACCGGTTCGGACGGGAATACGCGTATACGGTCGAGGAGATCACGGAGGAGAACATCGATGAGGTCTGGGAATTCCTGGTCGTCTGGTGCGAGTGGCGGGACTGCGACTCCGAGCCCATCCTCGCCGCCGAAAAAGAAGCCATCCTCTTTGCCGTGAACCACTTCTTCGCTATCGGCCTCGAGGGCTGGATCGTGCGGATCGGCGGCACCATCGGGGCGATATCGATTGTCGGCAGGGTCAACGAAGAGATGGCGGTCGTCCACTTCGAAAAGGCGCTCCCCGAGACCTACCCGGGCATTTACAAGGTGATCACGACCGAGACGGCGGCGGCGCTCCGGGACCGCTACCGCTACGTCAATCGCGAGTGCGACATGGGCGTGCCCGGGCTCCGCGAATCGAAGACGCGTTACCGCCCTGCCTACATGGTCGAGGTGTATTACGCGACCCGGGACGACCTGGAGGCGTGCTGCAGGTGACCGCCGATCTCGTGCTCCGGAACGTGACGCTCCCGACCGGGCGTCGCACCGACATCGTCGTCGCCAACGGTATCGTCCGGCACGTCGGCGCACCGGTGCGTGCCGAAGAGACGATCGACTGCAGCGAGTATACCTGCCTCCCCGGGGCGGTCGATATGCATGTTCACATGCGGGGAGGAGTGCAGGCACAGAAGGAGGACTGGCACACGGGCACGATGAGCGCGGTCGCCGGCGGGGTGACGGTCGTCGTCGACCAGCCCAACACCATCCCGCCCATAACCACGCCCGAACTCCTCCGGGCACGTATCCGCGAGGCCGAGAAGCAGGCCGTCTGCGGGTTTGCGGTGAACGCAGGCGTTCTTCCGGACGCCGATCTTGCCGGAATGCGGGACGCCGGTGCCATGGCGTTCGGGGAGACCTTCGCCGCACCGTCGAGCTACGGGGAGGGGCTTGATGCGGAGACCCTCAAAGAGTTGCTTGCCCACATCCATGCCCTCGGGGGACTCGCCACGGTCCACGCTGAGGAGGTCTCGGACCGGGCGCCGGAAACGCTCGCCGAACACGACAGCGCGCGATCCGGTGCCGGAGAAGCGCGCGCCGTGCGGGCGGTATCGGACCTCGCCCCGGCCGGCATGCGGGTCCACTTCTGCCATCTCAGCACCGCCGCCTCAGTCAGGGCCGCACGCGGCACGGTGGAAGCAACACCGCACCACCTCTTCCTCTCGCGCGCGATGTTCGATCCGGACGACACCCGGGGCCGGGTGAATCCCCCCCTCCGGGACGAGGAGACCCGGCGAGAGTTATGGTCCTGCTGGGATGCGATCGACGTCGTCGCCTCCGACCATGCACCGCACACGCTCAGCGAGAAAGCCGTGCCGTTCAAGAACGCTCCCTCCGGTATCCCCGGGGTCGAGACGATGGTCCCGCTCCTGATGGCGGCGGTGCGCCGGGGGCGGATCACCCTCGCCTCGGTGATCGAGAAGACGTCGTGGAGACCCGCCGCCATCCTCGGCATCCCGCGCGCAGGGTTCGAGCCGGGTGACCGGGCAGACTTTGCCCTCTACCCGGACGAAGTCACCCGCATCGACGCTTCGTGCCTCCACGCAAAGTGCGGCTGGTCACCGTTCGAGGGGCTTGAAGCGGTCTTCCCGGAAGAGGTGGTGGTCGGGGGAGCGCGGGCCTGCGCCTGCGGCGACCTGCGGGAGGCGTGCCCTGCATGGTATCCCGGGCAAGGATATTTATCCCTGCAGGATAAATAATATAAAGCCGATAAAGCGCATCTTTAGGTCCCCGGGTGATCACCTGGCGAGACGCCTGGACATGATCCGCGGGACAACCCAGGTGCGCGACAGGCACGCCTGGCATATGGGTTCGATCGGGTGAGGAACGGCACAAGCCGCCTGTGAGCATCGATCGTTAGTGCCGGGCGACATCCCTTCAAGAGGTCTTTTTCTTATGGAGCCCTATGCCGATGCCGTCGTCGAAGCCGCACACGGAGTGATCATAGCGCTCGATGTTACGGCAGGTGCAAAGCGTTCTTCGTTTCCGGCCGGCTACAACGAATGGCGGAAGAGTATCCGATGCCAGGTGGCAGCCCATGCCGTCGGCGGGAAAGCAAACCGCGCCATCATCGACCTCCTCGCAGAGACGTTCAATGTCCCCCGCGCCGACGTGAGCATCGTCGCCGGGCACACATCTTCCTCAAAGACCGTGGCTATCGCCGGTTTATCGAAATCCTCTGTTGTTGCATCCCTGAATGCAGCCGGTGCCTGAGCAGGCGCTGGCGAAAGAAGCGGGATTACCGGGATGAAGCGGTTTTTTATTACGGAATAACTATACTGAAAGATAAATTCAAATAGACCACCGATAGGCCTGTTTTTTTGGATTTTACGTTTAAAAAATCTTGCGTTCAGATCGCCATCTGATTTAAGTAATTGCACCCTAGATATATAATTGATCCTATGCCAGCGCGCATGAAAACCTGCGCGGCATACGGCGATCAGATTTACACTGAAAGGAGGCAAGACTCCATGTACTCACCAGAAACTACCAAGTATCTCATTCATCTTACTCTGCAGATCGAGGGGGTGGTCGATAAGCCCGACGTAGTGGGCGCCATATTCGGCCAGACCGAGGGGTTGCTCGGCGAAGACCTCGACCTGCGCGATTTACAGAGAACCGGGCGTGTCGGCAGGATAGACGTTCAGATAATCACGAAGCGGGGAGAGACCAAAGGCGAAATACTCATTTCATCATCACTGGATCGGGCGGAGACCGCGCTCCTTGCATCGTCGCTCGAGACCATCGACCGGGTCGGGCCGTGTACGGCCCGCGTGAGGGTCGACCGCATCGAGGATATCCGGGTGACCAAGCGGCGCAAGATCGTCGAGCGTGCCAAAGAACTCCTCCTCGAAGACTTCGACGAAGGCGCCATCAACAGCGACGACCTGCTCGACGAGGTCAGGGAAGTCATCAGGATAGAGAAACTCGAGTACCTCGGCGAGGAGAGGGTGCATGCGGGCCCGAACGTCATGGCCTCCGACGCCATCATCATCGTCGAAGGGCGGGCCGACGTCATCAACCTGCTGCGCTACGGGATCAAGAATGCGGTTGCGGTCGAGGGAACCCACGTCCCGCGCATCATCATCGATCTCTGCTCGCAGAAGACCGCGACGACCCTGCTCGACGGGGACCGGGGCGGGGAGCTGATCCTCCGCGAGCTCCTCCAGATAGCCGAGATTGACTTCGTGGCGTACAGTCCGCGGGGAAAGAGCGTCGAGGAGATGAGCCGCAAGGAGATCGTCAAGGCGCTCCGGAACAAAGTGCCTGCGGAGGTGATCACCGCCCCGCTGCCCGACGAGGAGGGAGGGGAGCGGCTGCCTGCGTACGCCGGCTCCGCCGATGTGCGGGTTTCTGCCGATGAAGATGGGCGGCCGTCGCCACGGCAGGGAAATGGCAGGGAGGAGAGCTCAAAGCCACCCTCGACGCTCGGCGAGCACATGGCCGACGTCCGGGACAAAAAAATTGCGCGGTTCCTCTCCCCGGACTACACCGTCCTACTGGAATCGAACGCCGCCGATGTCGAGGGCGCACTCCAGAACCTGAACGGCGATGTTGAAGGGCTTGTCGTCGATCGCACCATCGACCAGAAACTCCTCGATCAGCTCGGCGGAAGGGACCTCGAGTTCGTGGCTGCCCGGGATTTTAAAGGTATTATAAAGCGCCCGCTGTCCATCAGGCTTATAAAGATCGGATAACGGCTATCCCGGGTGCAAATTTATATATATTTATATCCACCATTTTTATCTCTGGGAGAGAATATGCACAAGGAAGAGTTAATAGCCTTACATGGGATTCTTACTGAGATTAAAGACTTTTTTGAGTTGCAGAACCCGGAGTTGAAATTTTCGCAGTATTATGCGTTGAAGATAGACCCTTCTCAGGTGCATAAGAGCAAAATGGAACATAAGTATGCCATATTCGTGCTCGGAACGGAACTTGCAAACGCCATGAAGGATGTGGAGTTCTCGTCATCGGGCCGGATCTCAGCCCGCATGAAAGAACTCGCAGAGAAGACCCTAAAAGAGATCGAGTATCTCCAGTAAATCGCCCGCTAATATGGTATGGGGCCCCAAAAGGCCTTCGCCACCTCCTCTCCTCAGGCACGCATCCCGCGCTCACTCTCGATGAGGTAGAGAGCGAGCAGCTTCGGGATGGGGGCTGCCATGCAGTGCCAGTTCGGCGTCCCGTTCACCTCGAGAACCGTGTAGCCTTCCCGGTCCCGGAGGAGATCGACGCCGCAGTAGTCGATCCCGATCGCCGACGCCGACGCCTCGGCAATGGCGCGCATCTCCTCGTCGATCGGGACCGGCATGCCGGTCCCGCCCTGGTGGATGTTGTGCATCAGGCTATCGGAGACCCGGGTTATCGCGCCGACGGCCTCCCCGCCGAGGACGAAGACACGGAAGTCCCGGTCGTTTTGCACGTGCTCCTGCAGGTACCAGGGCCCCGGCCCGAGCTCCTCCGGCCTCGTCACGAGCCTGATACCGTTCCCGTCGAACCCGTAGAGCGGCTTATAGACGACTTTTCCGTGCCGCAGAAGGAATTCCCGCGCCTGCTCCTCCGATTGCATGTAGGCCGTTTCCGGTGTCCGCACCCCGTTTTGCAGCAGGAGAGCGGTCGTCATTACTTTGGATGCACAGGCAACGATACTTTCGGGTGTATTGATCACCCGGTTCCGGAGCGAGAGCACGTTTAAGGTCTCGAACTGGTGCCCGTCCTGCCGGATTCCACAGACCCATACGAGTTCGTTCTCAAGCCCGGAGTCGAGGGGGTCGACTGCACCGAGGTCGAGGATACCATATGGGGCACCGGCTCTCTCCAGCTCCCGTATAACAGCGCCGGTCGAGTTGTCGTCCGGCGTATCGGTCGGTTTTGGTACGATACGGATCATGCGCCTCACGTCCCGCCCCCGGGACTAACAGTTCGCGGTCAAAGGCTTTTCAGTATCATTTTGTACCTTGCCGCATATAATCGGTAGGGAAGGTAGGGAAGAAGACCATGCGGAAGAACCGGGTATGTATCATCGGGTGCGGGAACCCTCTCATGGGAAACGACGGGGCGGGGATTCGGGCGATGCGTCCCTTCGAAGGGAGATTCGCCGGCGTCGACGTGATCGATGGCGGCACCGGGGGGTTCGGCCTGATCCCGCTGATGGAAGGATACGAAAACGTGGTGATCGTCGATGCGATGGTGGGTGTCGGCGAGCGTATCGGCGATGTTCTCACGTTTGAGACACCGCCCTCCTGGGACCTTCCGGCATATGCATTCCACGATATAGGGATCGGGGAGGTGGTGGCGATAGCCCGCGAACTCGGATATGCCACAGAGATCGTGACGATCGGAATCGAAGTGGGCGAGATCCGGGCGTTCAGCCAGGAGATAGACCCGGCGGTAGAAGAGGGGGTCCGGGTTGCCGGGCAGGTGATCCTCGGGATCCTGCAGAAGTGGGCCGGGGCGTCCGGGGACATTTTTTAATGGAACGCAGTTAGAGCACCATAATCTATTCGTATTGGGCTCTTTTCTGGAGATATAAATGGCAAGGTTTATTTCATACTACTGAACTAAAGATGTCTGAATGCAACTGCCGCGCGGTCGGTTCCATCGTCTTCTCAAGTCCACGACATCCCGTGCTCTGATAGAGGAGATGAGCTCAACACAGTTTACCGGGATCTGCACGATCATCCTTGGCAGCGAGAGTGCTACCCTGGTGCTGAACGAAGGTCTGGTGATGCTTGCCGAATATGGGGACATGAAGGGGCAGCACGTACCGGATGCGATACTGGAGGGCGACGAGACTGAGGTAGCGGCAGAATTGAACCTTCTGACGCCTGAGCAGGTCAAACTCGCCCTGGAATTCAACCGTCCGTTTGCGACCGGAGACTCCGATGCCATAAAACGGGGAAGACCGTCGTCGGGCAAGGCTGTTTCAGGAGGGACGAAGCCGTCCGCCGGGCCGAAGAAGGCCGGTGGAGCATCCCAGCCGAAACATCCTCCGGAATCGTCCGCAGAAGTGCATCGCATTCCTATGCCGGGAGTGAAACCTATGCAGGAGACGGCCGAGGCGTCTCAGTCAGAGAACGACGACGTTGACACGCTCGTCCAGAACATGGAGGAGATGGACGTTGAGCAACTCGTCAGCAGTTTCAGGGTAAATTGCAAGGATATGCTCCGGAAAATTCATCTTGATCACCTCATTCAGGACAAAGATACGTAAAAGCAGGAGCTGATAACAGAATGGACTCGACAGTATTCCTCATCATCATCACAGTGACGGTGATAGCCGGTTTCGGCGGTGTTTTGTACTTCCTTTCGAAGATCTGCGAGGGACTCGCCGGGCAGCAGCCTACAAAGGCCCCCCGCGTTGCGGGGACCAAAGAAGAACCGGAAGACGCTGTGCAACCGGCACCCGTCGAGGCCCCGAGGCCTTCCGGCGGACTGGATCCCCGGAGTATGGGAAGCCTGGAGGAAACGCTCGGCGCAATCAGCGAGAAATATAGTCTTGCGTCCTTCACGCTCGCGACCACGGACGGCCTCCTGATCGGCTCGACGAAGCCGGGCGGCGAGGACGAGGCCGCGCGATGCAGTTACCTCTACACGCAGGGAAGACTGCAAGACGAGACCGGTGCTGAACTCCTTGGCATTCCCTACCGTGGGGAGACGGTGGTCGGCATCGCCCACCCTTCGGAGCACCTCTCTGCCGAACAGATGAGCGCACTCGAACAGGATATCCGGGACACCCTGCAGCACTGGGTGTAAGTCCGGAGAGATCAAAACAGCGAGTGATCACATGGTAAAAGTATATACGATTGCGTCCGGTAAAGGCGGTACCGGCAAAACAACGGTCACGGCAAATCTGGGACCGATGCTTGCTCAATACGGGAAGAAAACGTGCATTCTTGATGCCGACGTAGGAATGGCGAATCTCGGGCTTATTCTCGGGCTTGAAAACCTGCCGGTGACCCTGCACGAAGTGCTGGCAGGCAGAGCCCGTGTCAGGGACGCCATCTACGATGGACCGTTCGGCGTGAAAGTTGTCCCGTGCGGGCTCTCCCTGCAGGGCTTTCAGCAGTCGAACCCGGATCGCCTCAAGGATATCATGACGGACCTTGTGAGTGAATTCGACATTCTGGTCCTCGATGCTCCTGCAGGAATCAGCAGGGACGGCGTCATCCCGCTAACTATCGCCGACGGGGTGATCCTTGTCGTAAACCCCGAAATCTCCTCGATTGTCGACTCCTTAAAGACAAAGATCCTGACCGAGACCGTCGGCGGGCACATCGAAGGGGCGATCATCAACCGGGTCGGCGGGAGCGAGGATGAGTTTAACCGGGCACAGATGGAGAAACTCCTCGGGGTCCGGGTGCTCGGGGTCGTACCGGAAGACCCCAATGTCCGGCGCGCGTCGGCCGGAAGGTCGCCGATCGTGGTGAAATACCCGACATCCAGGGCATCCAGGGCTTTTAAGCGCATCTCTGCCGATGTGGCCGGCATCGAGTACGTTGAAGAGGAGACGCAGGCTCCCCGGGAAGGCTTTGTCGATCGGCTTGCCCGCGCTCTCTTCCGGGCAAAGGCCTGATTTTTAAACCTAACGAGCCCATAACGCTCGTCACCGCCTTTCTCTTTTTTATCTTCACTGACGTTGCAGCGCAAAGCCGCAGGTAGAATGCTGCAGGCATTGGATCGCATGCACCCATGCCACCTGCCCTCCTGCCGGTTCGAGCTGCACGATGCGCCAGGAGTCGAAGCCATCCAGATCGGTTTATTTCCCCGATCCGAATCCATAGCCAGAGCACGAGTGTGGTTATTTCCCATCAGAACCCTGAAAAACCCCATAAATCCAGCAAACGCATTAAAAACGAATAAAATCAAAAATCATCATCTAAGAGAGAGATACCCGTAGCGAACAAACTATATACTTTTAATAGCAGGAAGTGTTAATCACATTCAGAGGGCTCGTAATGGAAATACATGTGGATAAGGACGCGTGCGTCGGGTGCGGTCTTTGCGTCAAAGACTGCCCGATGCACGTGTACGAACTCCAGGACAACGTGAGTGTCGCGGTCAGGCCGAATAACTGCATGGGATGCCTGTCCTGTCATGAGATCTGCCCGGCCCAGGCACTCGAGCACCGTGGCATCTACGCTGCCCGGAGGCACTATATCGACATCAATGTCTGTGAAATGCTCCGGAAGGTGGTCTGATGAGCGCGGGATATATCGACGAATTGCACGAGGCGTTTCACTCCGATCTCGTCTATCGCTCCGAGGAGATTCCCCTCGAATGTTCGCCCAAGCCAAAAGAGATGGAACAGACACTCCACGGCGTGATGAAACTCAACGGCCTCGTGATCAGGTCACTCGAGGAGATCGCGGGCAGGGGGGCGAACGCAGTCACTTACCGCGCCGGGAAGAAGTTCGGCCACGAAGTCGCCAAGTACTTCCAGAAGCGCGAAGACGTGGAAGGAGCGCTTCACGAACTCTCCGACCTGCTTCGCGGCCAGTACTCCTTTGAAGTCTGGAAACCCGAGGACAAGGAGACGTTCATCATCGAGGAGAACGGAGAGACCTTCATCTACCTCGTCTTCCATGACTGCATCGTCCGCCAGACGCTCCGGCGCAACGGCCTCGACCAGGGCGGTCCGCTCTGCCAGACACTCTTCGGCTACGTCGTCGGCGCGATCGAAGAGATCACCGGCAGGAAAGCCAAACTGGAGATCGTCCACACCGGCCCGAACGCCTGCCTGAAGAAGCTGGTTCTGAAATGAGGCGAAGACGATGAAGATTGCTATTGAAGAACTGGCAGGGTGTTCAGGATGCACGATTGCGGTGCTCGATCTCCACGAGATGCTCCTTGACGTCGTCGCGGAGGCGGAGATCGTCTACTCACCGGTGATCATGGACGTAAAAGAGCCCCCCGAAGGCATCGATATCGCCTTCGTGACCGGAGCAGTCAGAAACGAAGAGAACCACGAACGACTCGAGATGATCCGGAAGCGGTCAAAGACGCTCGTGGCGCTCGGGACCTGCGCCTGCTACGGGGGCGTATCGGGCCTCTCGATGCTGAACTCAAGCGAAGACCTCTTCTCCTGCGTCTACCGGGAAGTGGAGACAGCAAAACCCGACGGGGTCATCCCGACGGATGTGCCGCCGTTCCTCTACCGGGCGTTCGCAGTGGGCGACCTCGTGAAGGTTGATTACTACGTCACGGGCTGTCCGCCCAAAGAAGCGTTCTTGAAGAAGATTATCCCGGCAATGATCGCAGGGGATACGCTCGAACTCTCGCACAAGTCCGTCTGTTCGGAATGCGACAGGATCATGGGGCAGGTCGATAACTGGACCCTCAAGCGGCGGCACGAGGGTGTTCCCGACCGTGAACATTGCCTGCTCGGGCAGGGCTACCTCTGTCTCGGGAGCGTCACCTTCGGGAGATGCGCCGCGTCGTGCCCCAAAAACAACATTCCGTGCCACGGGTGCAACGGCCCGTCGCTCGACATCCTCCGCGAGCCCTGCCGGGATATCTACGGCATGATGGTACGGAGAATTTCGGATCTCACCGACAAGCCCCAAAAAGAGGTTGAGAAGGAGCTCTACGATGTCGCGCACACGATGTATGCCTTCACCATAGGGAGCCTGATCATGGAGGACAAGGAGAACTCAAAGATCCGGGATCTGGTAAAGGAGAGGAGCAGATGAAAGAGATCACAATCAGCCCGGTAACCCGGATTGAAGGGCACGCCGGCGTCAGGATCTACCTCAACGATCAGGGAGAAGTCGACTCGGCCCACTTCCAGGTCGTGGAACTCAGAGGATTTGAGAAGTTCCTCATCGGCGCTGCAATCGAGGAGGCACCCCGGATCACGCCCCGCATCTGCGGGATATGCCCCTCGGCGCACCACCTGGCGGCGGCAAAGGCGACCGACCAGATCTTCGGCGTCGAACCGCCCGCGACCGGAAAGAAACTCCGGGAGCTCCTCAACGTCGGCCAGTTCGTCCATTCCCACGCCCTCCACTTCTTCATGCTCGCGGCCCCCGACTTCATCCTGGGCCACGATGCACCGGCGGAGACACGGAACGTCATCGGGCTTGCCCGCCACTCGCCGGAGCTTGCGAAGAAGGCGATCGCGGTCCGGAAGTTCGGTCAGCGCCTGACGGAGGCGGTCGGCGGCAAACCCATCCACCCGTCAAACGCGCTGCCCGGCGGGATGTCGACGCCGCTCACGGAAGGAAAGAAAGCCGAATTGACCACGATGGCGGAAGAAGCGCTCGGAATAGCCCGTGAAGGGTGGGAGATCGCACGTACCCTTCTCGACGGCGTCGACACGGAGATCGGGGCTGTGAAGACCGGGTTCCTGGGCATGGCCAATAACGGGGTCTACTCGACCTACGAAGGCCCTGCTACGATGCTCGGTCCGGACGGAGGCAGAATTGGTTCGATCTCAGGTCAGGATTACGTGAACTCCATCGAGGAGTACTCGGAAGACTGGTCGTACCTGAAGTTCGCCCGGTTCAAAGGCGGAGACTATTACCGGGTCGGGCCGCTCGCCCGGCTCAACATCGTGGAGAAGATGGGCACGGAGCATGCGGACGCTGCTCTCGCGGAGTACCGCGAGCGGTTCGGTACCGTCACCCAGGCTGCGCTCGCCTACCACATGGCACGCTACATCGAGTTCATCGCCTCGTGCGAGCGGGCTGTTGAGTTGCTCTCGGATCCCGGCATCACCGGATCAGACATCCGGGCGCTGGCAGGGACGGTCGTGAACCGGCGGGGCGTCGGGATCGTCGAGGCACCCCGGGGGACCCTGATCCACGACTATACCGTTAATGAAGCCGGCATCATCGAGCGGTGCAACCTTATCGTGGCGACCTGCCAGAACAACTACGCGATGGACCGGGGTGTGGAGGATATGGCACGCCGGGTGGTGGAGAACGGAGCGTTGACCGAGGGCGCGGCAAACCGCATCGAGATGATCATCAGGGCCTATGACCCCTGCATCTCATGCGCAACACACGCAATCGGGCGAATGCCTCTGAAAATCGAGTGCATCAGAAGAACATGAGGAGATGCGGATGTTAAAACAGATCCTGGGAGAATTCCTGAAACTTGACGGGGTTACCGCCGCAGTCGTGGCGGGACGGGACGGCTTTGTGATCGAGAGCGTCGTTGCCGGGGACGTGGACGTCGAGGCCCTTGGTGCCATGGCATCGACAGGGATGGGTACATCTGAGGCAATGAGCAACGAGCTCGGGAAAGGAGAGATGTCCCAGATGCTCATCGAACTGGAGAACGGGCCTATCCTGCTCTCCCCTCTCTCGGAGGACGAGTTGATCGCCATCGTGGCGAACGCGAACGTCAATGTCGGGCGAATCCGGTACGAGCTGAAGAAGAACAGAGACCGTATAACTGCTGCTCTGTGAGAAGATGCTACCCGACGGCGTCTCACTCGGACGACTGCAGGGGCCCCTTTCGGCCCTTGCTTCGATCAGCCCTCACTTCACAGGAGCAGTGCGTATCGACGAGTCCGAAGGGACAGGTTTTGTCCTGGTCCAGAACGGAAACCCTTACGCAGCCGCCATCGAGGACAGCGGCAAAGGCCTGCTCCTTAGCGGAGACGAGGCCTACAGCCACCTGCTCGATCAAACGTCGCTCAATTACGAACTTATCGCGTACACGGCCGAAGAGACCGAGGCGGCCCAGGCGATCTCTCAGGAGACGGGGTGCCGGGTCAGTGAAGGCGGCCTAAAGCCAGCCGCCCCGGTCGGGTCGGCGGATACGGACTCCCTTGACCAGATTGCACGGCAACCGGGTGTCATTGCAGTTTCGGTCTTCCATGAGGGATTTGCCCTTCAATCGCTCGGCTCCGCGGACTTTGAGCATGTTGCTGCGGTCGCTGAAGACCTGCTCCGCGCCGGCACCCATATCACCGCCGATATGGAGATGGGGGATCTCTCCCAGATGATCCTCGAGACACCGGCAGGCAAGCTCATCATCGCGCCCTACGGGGATCTCTCCCTCTGCATACTTGCAAAATCGGATGCCAACCTCGGCCTGATCCGGCTCTCGATACGGGGCATGCAGGACGAGCCCGCCTGAGAGAAAGGGCTGCCTCAACATCCCCGTTCTCCCGGCGAACCGGTTGAGCGGAGCGTGCGGGCCCGGTTATCGGCAGGTCCCGAACGTATTTTTTCGGCTTTGTTGAAACCTTTTCTTCTAGTCTTCCTCCCTACCCTGATGAGGTTGGTGCTAGGATCGACTTGTCCCTGGAATCAGCCCTTTTCTTCGAGCATGTTCCCGCATGTTCCCATGCAGTGGACCGTGGCGGCCTGCGCACCTACGGTGCGTAGCTCGGTGGAAAGCCTTGCCCCGGAAGGCCTCTGGATTGCGAACATCTGGAGCAAGCAGGCGCGGTTTCAACAAAACTGTTTTTTCTGCCTTGAAGCCTTCCCGGCAACGGCCCGGGCGATGAGCAGGGGGAGGCGTATCCATGCCTGGTGGGACGGACGTTTCCCGCCGCCCCCTTCCTATCCAACAGTTGATATCCCTGCCTGCCTGAGATAATCCTATGCATCTCCACACCGCACAGGGAGCACGGCCGGCATTCCTCCATCCGGGACTCCCGGCAGGGCCGTCCCGCCGTCATGAGGTGATCGCCTGATGAAGTACCACCCGGTCCATTCCGGATATCCGCCGTACGTCGAGGCGAATTCGGCGATTGAGGCGGCCTTCGCCGAACACGGCAGGGGGAACGTCCAGATGCCGCCGAAGGTCTACGTGACGTTCGTTGAAACCGGGGACTTCCGGACGATGCCCGCATACCTCCCGGCGCTCGGGATTGCCGGGGTAAAGATCGTCAATGTTCACCCGCATAACCGCGCGAGAGGCCTTCCTACCGTCATGGCGCTCACCGTGATCATCGACGTGGAGACGGGCATCCCGAAGGCTATCATCAACGCCACCGAACTTACCGCGATGCGTACCGGGGCAGCGGGCGCCGTGGCGGCGAGGTACCTCGCGCCCCGGCAGTCGTCCGTCACCCTTGGAGTCGTAGGGGCCGGGCGGCAGGCGGAGGCGCAGGTCGAGGCGACGGCTGCCGCGCTCACGATCGAGGAGATCCGGGTCTGGAGCAGGACGGAGAAGAGTGCTGAGGCTTTTGCGGCGCGCTACTCCGAATATAACGCCCGAAGCGTCTCGATCGAACGCGCCTGCGACTGCGACGTGCTGACCACGACGACGCCGTCGACAAAACCGGTCGTGATGGCGGACTGGGTCCGGGAAGGGACGCACATCAACGCGATCGGCGCGGATGCACCCGGCAAACAGGAACTGGACCCTGCACTTCTGCTGAAGGCCAAGGTCTTCGTCGACGACCCCGATCAGGCGATCCACTCAGGCGAGATTAACGTCCCGATCAGCACCGGGTACTATGACCCCGCCCGGATTGCCGGAACCCTCGGCGAGGTCGTCACCGGGAAGAAGGGGCGGTCGTCACCGGACGCCATCACGCTCTTCGACTCCACCGGGCTTGCCATACAGGATCTCGCCATCGCCGCTCTCGTCCTGCGGGATGGGGATGAGGGATACGAACTGCCGTTTCCGTGAGATCGTCGCTCGAGCCTGGGGGGGCCTCCCCCGGAAGCCGAATTCCCGAATTATCCATACTTGACTCGCACCAAAATTCGAGGGTGGGACTGTCCGGCAATATTCTGAGGTCGCACAGACACGGATTTCAGGGGGGGGTGCGAGGTGCGCACCTCCGTGCTCAAACTCCGTACCTATCTGGACGTCGTAAGTCCAGAACATTCGGTTTTCTCCAGCGATGTCCCATAGGGGCATCGCCTATC
>NZ_DAFZ01000102.1 GCF_002498065.1 Methanoculleus sp. UBA208
AAGGACAAGAACGCGGTGACCACCCAGTTCATATCGATCTACGACGTCTCGCCCGAAGCGGTCGGGCAGGTGCACCTCTCGGACATCTCGCTCGAGGTCGTCGGGTGGTCGCAGCATTCGCTCGCTCTCGGCAGCCTCGCGGGGAATCGGTTCGATATCGTCATCCGCGACTGCATCGAGGAAGATCTTCCGGCACGGGTGCAGGCAGCGACAGCGGTCGCGTCCGCCGGGATACCGAACTATTACGGGCTGCAGCGGTTCGGCGTCGTCCGGCCGGTCACGCACCTGGTCGGCGAGAGGATCCTCAAGGGCGATTACGAAGGCGCCGTGGTCACGTATATCGGCCGGGCATTCCCCCGGGAGTCGGAGGAGGCGCAGTGGGCCCGGACCCGTTTCGCCGAGACCCGGGATGCACGTGCGGCTCTCGCCGACCTCCCCGTCCAGATGACCTACGAGCGGGCGATGGCGAACCATCTCGTCGCGAACCCCGGCGACTACGCCGGCGCGCTCAGAGCGCTCCCCCCGAAACTCCTCTCGCTTCTCGTGAGCGCGTTCCAGTCCTACCTCTTCAACTGCGCTCTCTCCTCCCGGATCGATGCCGGCATGTCGCTCACCGAGCCTGAGATCGGCGACCGGGTCCTCTTTCAAGACGGCCGCGAGGATATCGTCTCCGCGCGGAACCGGCAGGCGGCCCTGCTGCAGATCCGCCGTGGGCGGTGCCGGATCGCCCTGTTCATCCCGGGCTCCGAACCGGTGGCGCTGCATGGGCCGATGGACGAGATCCTGCAGGAACTGATGCAGGAGTCGGATATCGAAGCCGGAGACTTCGAACGCACATCCCGGTTCGTGGAGACAAAGTTCGCCGGGGCTCTCAGAGCAATCAGCCTCTCCACCGACGTGGAGGCGGAGGTATCCGGTGCAGATGTCCGGCTCCGGTTCACGCTTCCTCCCGGCCACTACGCGACGACTGTCTGCCGGGAGTACATGAAGGCCGACCCCTACATGATGATCTAGGGGGCCGGCGATTAAAAGTGGTTAATTTCCGGGAGCAGGGTTGTAGAGCACGTCCCACTCGGTGACCAGGTTGCTCCCGCACATGTAGTGGCGTTTTAAGGAGAGCCGGAACATCTCTTCTTCGGTCTCGATATGCATGCCCCCGACGAGCGACGGGGTGTCGGCGCCGCCGACGATGAACGGCAGGTGGATCAGGCGGATCTCGTCCACGAGGCGATGGTTCAGCATGGACCAGTTCAGCGTCGGTCCGCCCTCGATCATCATCCGGTCGACGCCGTAATCTCTCTTCAGGATCCCCATCAGTTCCGGCAGATCGACCTCGTTTGCTCCCGCGACGACGACATCGACGCCGCCTGCCCGGAGCCTGGCAACCTTCTCCGCCGGTGCGGCCCCGCTGACGGCGATGACTGTTCTGGCGTCCGGCCCGAGGACGTTAGAGTCCGGCGGGATATCCGCCCGGCTGTTTGGAATGACACGGAGCGGGCTTTTCCCCTCCACCAGCCGGACGGTCAGGAAGGAGTTGTCGATCCTGATGGTGTTTGCCCCGACCATGATGGCATCGCATGCCGCCCGGGTCTGGTGAAGGAGGATCTCGGTCTCGGGGGCCATATACTTCATGAGAATCTTGCTTGAGGCCCCGCGTTTCAGGGTGAGCTTCCCGTCGACGGTGATCTCTGACATCATGAGCACGTGCGGCCTGTCGTGATCTGGCATTGGAATTCGTTCCCGCTGATCTATCTGCCGGGAGGATTTATGAATTTGATGATTTTAGCCCGTACATGGAATATTCCGGATGAGATGTTGCAGCCTCGTCCCGCAGAGCAAAGGTTAAACTCTTCACGGGCTGATAAATTATGCGATGAATATAACCTCCCTGCGGCCGAAATTCATCAAATATACGGAGCCAATCGCGTCATTTTTCATACGCTTGGGCGTTACGCCGAACCAGGTGTCGGTGCTCTCCGTGCTCTTCGGCTTTTCGTGCGCACTTGCCTTCACCCAGCGCTACTTCCTCGCAGGCAGCCTGCTCCTGTTCGTCTCTGCGATTCTCGATCTGGTAGACGGCAACGTCGCCCGGAAGAACCACACCGAGAGCCGGTTCGGGGCCGTCTTCGACTGGATCGCCGACAAATACGTCGATGCGGCGGTCATCCTCGCCGTGGGGTTCTCCGGCATCCCTATCGTCAGCCACCTCATAAACGTCCCGCCGGTCGCCGATTTCGGTGTCGTGGGGCTGGCGCTCGCCGGATCGCTGATCAATACCTTCATCAAGCCGGTCACGTATGCGGAGATCGGCTATTCCGAGAGGATCGCCGGGAAGATCGAGGACCCCCTCGAGGGAGTCGGCTTCTTCGGCAGGCCCGAGACGATCCTCGTGCTGGTGCTCGGCGGCGTGACCGGGTACATCTGGGTTGCGATCCTCCTTATCGCGGTCTGCACGAACCTCTCCGCGGTTCAGCGGGTCTTCTACCTCTACCGGCAGTACTCCTGACCGGTTCGCACCACTTTTTTGGCTTTGTTGAAACCCGCCTGTTCGCTCCAGATGGTCACAATCCGGGGGCACGGCGGGAGTTTGAGCACCGCCAGATGCTCATCAGGCCCCACGGTCCACTGTATAGGGACATGCCTGAGGGGAAAGGCCGATCACGGGGGCAAGCCGGGCCCAGCGCCACCCCCGTCGGGGTAGCGATGCAGACCCGAAAGGGGTTTTGACAGAGCCCTTTTTGTAAAAACCGTATCTCCCATGCGCCGGTATGCTTGGGAAAGAATGATCGGCGCGGGAGGAGACTATCCCCCGCCCGGGGTTTAAATCTCGGTTTTCGCGGATTTCGGCCGGATGAGCTGCTCCATTTCGCCGCGGTAGAGCCGGTAGAGGCTGTCGGCGAGGGTGCCGAGCTCGGGGATGATCATGAAGAGCGCATAGGCAAGGAGCACGAGAAATATCAGTGCCCCGAGTTCGGCCATGACGTTGTGCGCCCAGAAGAAACTCTCGTACCCGAGCTCGCCGTTGCCGGCGATCGCGGGGAGGTAGGGGAACCACTGCTCGGTGTAGGCCGTGATCACGAAGATGTTTCTCACGATATTCAGGATATATATCGTCGGGAAGACCAGGAGGAAGCCGGCGATCTTCTGCCTCGCCGTCGACCGGACGCCCCAGGCGACCCCGAGCATGATCGCGATGCTCTGGATCCCGGTGCAGGCGAGGATGATCTCGGTCTGGAACCCGTTGCGCTCCATCAGGTTCCAGGCCTGAAACGTCACGGGGTAGCCGACCGCCGCGAGCGCTGCGGATGTCTGGCCGGCGACGAGGGCGATCAGCCAGTTCCCGAGTGCCGGTATGTAGCCGAAGGGGGCGTAAATCAGGAACGCCACGGCTGCTATCGTCGAGATCTGCATCACCCGTGGGTCGTCGCGGAGCAGGTATTTTGCGGTGATATAGAGGAAAGGTATGGAGAGGAGGGCTATTGCCGGGTACATGAAGTTATTGAGGGAGAAGTAGTAGGGGAGCTCGACGAAGAGGTATCCGACGATGCTTGCCCACCCGCCGAGTGCGAAGTACTTCCTGAACCGGCTCGGGATGAGAAAGGCGAGAAAGCAGATGCAGGAGATCAGCACCAGGTAATCCTTCATCCTTTACCCTTCGGCGTATCCGGCTATAATTATTTGTGCACCTGTCCAGTCCGGGCCACCTGTCATGCGAACGGATCATGCGCCACGACCAAGAATTAATTGCGGTCGGCACCCCATTCATTACAATGATGTTCTGTCCGCAGTGCAAAGGCCTGATGATATCGTCCGGTGGTCAGCTGAAATGCAAAAAGTGTGGCTATATCCGGGAGATCGATGAGTCGGACCGGTTAAAGAAGACAGACAAACGCGTGGAGAAGGAGATCACCATCGTCGAAGACGAGGATAAGGTAGCAACCCTCCCGACGGCGACCATAAAATGCCCGGAGTGCGATTGCACGACGGCTTTCTGGTGGCTGCGGCAGCTGCGTGCGGCGGATGAGAGCGAGGTCAGGTTCTTCCGCTGCACCGCCTGCGGCAAGACGTGGCGCGAGTACGATTAGGCTGGAGCCGTTTTATTGACATGTTGCCCCCTCCGGGGGTGTATTTTTCTTCTGATTAGGGTTTGTACTGTGTAACAATATCGGTCCCATGAACCCATTTACCTACAGGTCCCACTTTTTCACTCGCGCATCACACTCTGCTTTCGGGAGCCACCTGTTGTTCGCCTGCATCGTTCTCAGGGCATCTGCGGCGCGCGGCCCCGTGAGGATGCCCGCGTCCACGAGTGCATCCAGTATCCACAATGTCCCGTGGCATTCTATATCATTCTCTCCGGCCATCGTGTGCAAATGACCGTCGCCGGTTACCAGTATGGATTGCGTATCCCGTGCCAGGATGAATGCGGCGAGATCCCTGTAGGAGAGTCCGCGGTGCTCCCGGAGGAGTTCGTAGATCTCCGAAACCTGCCCGGGTTCCAGGTCGGCGATCTGCATACCGCAGAGCCGTAATCGTTCGTGGGAGATTGTTGTTATCTCGTGGGCGATGAAGTTCGCCATAAGGAAGGTGTAACCGAGATATGGGGGACAATCCAGTATCCCGCCGGTGTCCAGGTCGAAGACGTAGTTCGCATCGATTGAACACTTGACCTTGGTACCTTTCACACGTATCGCCTAGAATGATTCGGCACACTGCTCACCGGGCTGTTCTCCCCCCAACAATTCCTGAGCTCGCGCTGTACTTATCTTCTTCTCGCTAAGAGCGCGGAGCACCAACAGTTTCATGTGCGTCGGACGTTCGGGCGGCAACGGGGTTCCGGGCTCTGTCTGCCGCCACCCATTACTGTTGAAGAGCAACCAGAGCCGTTTCGACGCGCTCCCTGATATGATCCCGAGGTCGGCAGCCCGATGGAGCCAGGCGCTCATGCTCATGCCCCATTTATGTTTGAGCAGGTAGAACTCGCGTGGTGATATGTTCCGGCGTCGTTGCCCCAGCTCCCGAAGCGCCATCTCTCTCGGTACGAGGAACGCAGCGGCAAATCGATGGGCCGCCGTTTCTTCATCGACGTCCCCTTCAATCCGGAGCAGAAGGTGTCCGAGTTCGTGGGTAAGGTTGAACCGCTGGCGGTCCCCTGGTGCGTCGTTGTTTATGGCTATAACCGGGGTGCTATCATCGTAATAGAACGTCAGGGCGTCGAACTTATCCGTGGCTCCGATGATGCCGACCTTAATGCCGTGCTGCTCCAGCACATCCATGACGCTCTCAATGGGATCCAGGCCCAGGTTCCACTCATCACGAACTTTCTGAGCCACATCTTCAATCTCCCTCAGGCTTGTTATGCGGCAATTCTCCCTTGAAGGGAGCATGAGGGTCTTTTCCTCACCCAGAATCAACTCGATCTCGAGGTATCTTTCGAGCCATTCCTGAACTTTTGCATGTATCTGGCTTTCCTCTCGCTTTTTCAGCGGTTTCCGGCACCGATACTGTGGCTCGGAAAGATCCACGGATATGGAGCGGAAGAAGTAATCGACGTTCACTCCGAGTATCTCGCTCATCTGAATCAGGAGCCCCGATCTCGGGGTGACTTCGCCGTTCTCGTACTTCGAGATCGCCATGGCGCTCAGGCCCATCTTTTCGGCCAGATTCCGCTGGCTCAATCCTGCGCCAATGCGTGCAGATTTTATCCGTTCTCCAATGGTCATCTCATCTCACCGCCGAGTGCCTGGTTTACAATTGCTTTATTATTTTTTGTTTTGTAAACTAAATGGTGTCTCGCGATATTTGTATATATTCGTTCTGGTATGGTGGCGGCGTTGAGCGGGCCGGGTCACCCGGTGGTGGCTGATCTATCTCGTGGCGCTGGAAATGCTGGATTTAAGCGTAATCGCTGTTCTTGCCCCTTGTTGCTCCTGTGAGAAAGTTATATTCTTTCCTTCGTCGTTTTTCAACATATGGTGGCGGAGCCTTCCGGAAATCGCGGAACGTACCTGATCGTCGACACGGAGACGACCGGGACGCTCAAGACAGGTCGCTCGCCTCCCCGCCTCGTTGAGATTGCCTGGCCGGTCTGCGATGTCGTGGGAGAAGTCTTGGAGAGGGACGACCGGGTCATTCGTCCGGATGGCTTCACGATCCCGGTGAGCGCCTCCCGGATCCACGGGATCACCACCGGGTACGCCCGGCGGGCTGGTGTGCCCGTCCGCGAGGCTCTTGATGCTCTCTCTCTGGTTGCAAACAAGAGTTCTACGATTGTCGCGCATAATCTCAGGTTTGACCTTGCAGTCATCGCGGGTGAATACAGGCGTGTCGGCGTTCCTGACCCGCTCGCCGCTTTGCCCGGCATATGTACAATGGAGTCAACGTCGTCACTCTGCAAGATCCGGCGGGGAAGTGGATACAAGTGGCCGACACTCTCTGAACTTCATCAAACACTCTTTAGCCACCCCTACGAGGGTGCTGCTCATCGCGCAGCTGGCGACGCAGAGGCGTGTGCACGTTGTTTTTTTGCTCTCAAAGAGACGGGTTTTTGGGCTTTGTTGAATTCCTCC
>NZ_DAFZ01000108.1 GCF_002498065.1 Methanoculleus sp. UBA208
CACAATCACCGCCACCACCCCGCCGGCCCCGGCGCCGATCGTCGAAATTCTTCCGCACTCGCACCTCCCGCCCGGGGAAAAGCGTCATCCTGATCGACGGGTAACAGGAGTATGGTGCGGCGTGCTTACGGCTGATAGTCGAAGCCTGACGGCTTCTCAAGCTCCGGTTCTTCACTAGCATCCCCGGAGCGCTGGCGGAACACCGGGAGCGGATCAGAAGCCCTGGCGTCCGGCGGACCGGCTGCCACCGCGAGCGGGGCCGGCCATGACCCTGGAGTCGAAGCCTTCGGCTTCTCCTGCTCCGCTCCTGATGGAGCATCGCAACCCGAAAACCGAACGTCTTCGAGGTGGACGTCCGAGGAGATCTGCCGGACGATGAGAGTCCCGCCCGGCAATGCCGCTCCCGCCTCTACCGGATACGATTCCGGATACGCTACAACCCCAGGTCGGAGAGCCCGGGATGATCGTCGGGGCGTCGGCCCGGCGGCCAGTGATACTTTCGCTCTCCTTCGGTGATCGGCAGGTCGTTGATGCTGGCGTGGCGAACGCGCATCAGCCCCTGCTGGTCGAACTCCCAGTTCTCGTTCCCGTAGGAGCGGAACCAGTTCCCCGAGTCGTCGTGCCACTCGTACGCGAACCGCACGGCGATGCGCGCCTCGTGAAACGCCCAGACCTCCTTGATCAGGCGATAATCAAGTTCCTTCGCCCACTTCCGCCGCAGGAACTCGACGACCTCCTCACGACCGTTTATGAACTCCGCTCTGTTGCGCCAGACGCTGTCGACGCTGTATGCGAGCGACACCTTCACGGGATCGCGGGAGTTCCAGGCGTCCTCGGCCATACGAACCTTCTGCACCGCTGTTTCATACGTGAACGGCGGCAACGGGGGGCGACTCTGCTCGGTCATACGGGTATCCCTCCCCGCGGTACTGATATAGGTATGGTCGCGGCAGGACCGGGCAGCCATATCCATGAACCCCGGGCGACCGGACCTGGTTCGGGATGACTGGTCGAAGGTGCCCCGAATTCGAAGAACAGCCAGAAAATAAAAGATCTAACACAAAATCGAAAAGCGCCCCGGCCGGGATTTGAACCCGGGTCAAAAGCTCCGCAGGCTTCTAGGATATCCACTACCCTACCGGGACACGAGAATAAGTGCCTTACCCCTAATTACTAGGTTGTTCTGGTTAAAAAAGGATTGCTCGCCGGGTGATCGGGGCGCCGGACAGGGAGCTGCGGGGTCCGGGATTCGCCCGGAATAAACCCCGATTGCCGGCGTATTTCAGCGGTACGCGCGGGCCTACACGCCCCCTGCCCGCATCAGCACATGCACCGTCACCTCGTTTCCGGAGAGCTCGATCAGGAAGTCCCCCATCCGGCCCACGAAGACCCTTTTGTGGGTGTCCGTACCGAGGAGTTTCCCGAAACCGTCCTCGGCCACGATCTCGCCGGACTCCCGGTCCCTGACGGTCACCGTAAACCACGAGTCCTCGCTCGGGTAGGTCTGCGTGACGACTATCTCCTTTTTGCTGCCGTAATCGCTCGTAGTACGCTTCTCCCGCGTGATCATCTTCGGCTCCACGTCGAACTCGATGATGAGCGGCGGCGCGGTCAGGTTAAAGGAGTAGGCATCCATCGAATGAGCGAGACTGAACTCCGTCGTCCTGTTGTAGAGCGTCACGTAGGGGTCCTGCGTCGGCGCGGTCTCCGGCGGCCTGCTGAGCGTGGGGCCGGCAATACCCTTCGTCGCGGTGGGATACGGGGTCGCCGGCGTCAGGTATCCCGGATCGTCGTCCGCTCCCCCCGGCGTCTCCTCCTGCTCCGACGCCAGAAGGCCGGACCACCCGGACTCGCCGCCGGGGGGCAGCTCCGCGCACCCGGCGGACGCGAGAATCAGGATCATCACTGCAGCTACAAAGAACGATTTATACACCCTGGTCACCGTAGAGGGATTATGCAGAGGGATATTTATTTTTTTACTCTTGAATATTCAAAGAAACATTTTATTCAATAGTTATTAACCGGCGGAAATATCGTTGGACGCCGGTCTGTTTTCACGGCATGATTTTGGAGAGTGTGCGGGCTGAAAAGGAGAACCGCCACGAGATACGCTGCGATCCATCGGCCGCACGCTCGCGGGAGGGGGAACCTTTTTATCGGACATTCGTATCTCTATCGCTCGACCGATGACAGTATCCAAGAGACAGAAGACACAACACAGAGGCGCCGATACGCCTATTCCGGACGGCGCGAGCCCCCCTCATGAGAGCGCAGAACCCCGGCACGGCGTTCCGGCATCCCGGGTCCTCGCAGGCCTGACCGCCATCGGTGCCCTGCTGCGGCTCTACAACCTCGGCGGAAACTCGCTCTGGCTCGATGAGGCTGCGACCCTCTCGTTCGCCCGGCAGTCATTCCTTGGTATCTGGGAGAGCACTGCAGGTGGAGAGTTCAATCCCCCGCTCTTCTACTGGCTGGAGCACGGGATGCTCGTCTTCGGGGAGAGCGAGTTCGTGCTCCGGTTTCTCCCCGCACTCCTCGGCGTCCTGACGATCCCGGTCGTGTACCTCATCGGCTCCGAGTTCCGCGACCGAAACGTCGGGCTCATCGCCGCCGCCCTCCTCGCGTTCTCGCCTTTCCACATATTCTACTCGCAGGAAGCCCGGGCGTACGCTCCGATGCTCTTCTTCTTCTCCCTCGCGCTGCTCTTTTACGTAAGAGCAGGGAAAGCGAACGAAACCCGCTCCTGGGTCATCTTCGGGGTTTTCTCCGCGGTCGCCTTCTGGATGCACTTTTATGCCATCGTGCCGGTCGCCGTCCTCATCCTCCACGCCCTCGTCACCCGTGCCGGCAGCATCCGGGACGTGAAGAACCCGGCCCTCGCGCTGGGTGCTTTTACCGCCGCGAGCCTCCCCCTGCTCATCGTGACCGTGAACTTATTTCTCGCGAGGACGTCCTCCGCCCCGACGTTCGGCGTGCAGGGGCCCGATGTCGTCTACCAGACCCTTCTCGAGGCATCGGGGCACAGCAACAGCATCCTCGCGTCCTTCATTCTCCTCTTCCTGCTCGGCGTCGCGTACACCTGGCGCGGGGACCGGGACGGGGCGCTCCTCCTCGTCTTCATGATGTTCATCCCGCTGGCGGCAAGCCTCGTCCTCTCTTCACGGATGCCCATGATCCCACGCTACCTCATCTACCTCCTCCCGGTCTACTTTGTCGGCATCGCGTCGGCGTATCCCGCGCTCTGTGCCCTCGTCCGGGAGAGGTGGGCGGTCGCTGTCTTCATCGCGGCGGCGGTGCTCATCGGCGCTCCGTTCCTGGCGGCCTACTACACCATCCCCCAGAAGAACGACTGGCGGGGGTTCTCCGCGGAACTCGGTGGGATGACCGGGGAAGGAGATCTCGTCGTCGTGCTGCCGTCCTACATGGCGCAGCCGCTCGACTATTACTACAGCAACGCGACCGACGGGACCCTCGAGATCGGGGCAACGACAGAAGACGACCTTGCGGCAATCCGCGCCTGCTACCCCGGCCGACGTGCGTTCTACGTGGCGACCGCGGACATCTTTGCCGCGGACCCCTCGGGGAATGCGGCGGGCTGGCTCGAAGAGAATACGCGGCTCGCCGGGCAGCACACGGGGATCCGTCTCCTCGTATCGTCCTGGTAGGAGGATGCAATGGCCGAATCCTGCGATCTGGCGGTGATCGTCCCGACCTTCAACGAGGAGGAGAACATCGCCGCGATGATCGGGGCGGTCGATGCAGTCTTCAGAGAGAACGGCATCCGCGGCGAGGTCCTGGTGGTGGACGACGACTCGAAGGACCGCACGATCCCGATCGTCCGGGAGATCGCCGCCCGGCAGGAGAACGTGCGCCTGATCGTGCGAAAAGAGGATCACGGCCTCTCGCAGTCGGTCGTCGAAGGATTCCGGTCGGCGCGCTCGGATATCCTGCTCGTCATCGACGCCGACTTCTCGCACCCGCCAAAGCTCATCCCCCGGTTTTACGAAGCAATACGGGGCGGTGCGGATATCGCCATCGGGAGCAGGTACATGGAGGGCGGGGATATCGAGAAGTGGCCGCTTGCGCGGAGGATCGTATCACTCGGAGCCACCGCGTTCGGGCGGCTCCTCTTTCCCGAGGTCACCGATCCCGTGAGCGGGTTCTTTGCCGTGCGGCGCGAGGTCGTGGACGGCGCTCCGCTTGCGCCCCGGGGCTACAAGATCCTGATGGAGGTGCTCGGCAGGGGCCGGTGGGACTCGTTTACCGAGATCCCGTTCGTCTTCAGGGACCGCGAGGAGGGGGAGAGCAAGCTCCGGGCCGGCACCGTGATCGACTACCTCCGGCAGTGCGCCGGCATCGTCCGGTTCTCGATAACGCACCGGGCCGGCCCGGTCTCCGACGAGTGGACGAAGGTCCTCCGGTTCGGGCTCGTCGGGCTCTCTGGCATCCTCGTCAACATGGGCCTCCTCTACGCCCTGACCGAGATTGCCGGCCTCTACTACCTCGTCTCGGCAGTGATCGCGATCGAACTCTCGATCGTGAGCAACTTCGTCTTTAACGACGTCTGGACGTTCCGGTCCGCGAGAGACCTGAGGTTCGAACGGAACCTCCGGCGCTTCTGGTCGTTCCAGACGGTCTCGATGGCCGGGCTCGCCGTCAACATGGGCGTCCTCTACCTCCTCGTGGACGTCGCCGGGGTCTACTACCTCGCCGCGAACCTTGCAGGAATATTCATCGCGTTTGCCTGGAACTATACGGCGAACAGGCACTACACGTGGAGAGGGGCGTAAAAATGGTTTGCAGGGCTCACCCGGAGTAGGCCCGGATGACGCCCCGGTAGACGTCCACCGCTCTCTCAAGTTGCTCAACTGAAACCCGCTCGTCCACTGCGTGCAGCGTCGGGATCTCCCCCGGCCCGTACTCCAGAACATCGAACCCCCTGTCGCGGAGGTACTTCGCGTCGCTTGCCGCCCACTGGAGGAAGGGGGCCGCCGTCCCGTAGACCCGCTCCACCTCGCGACAGACCGTCCGGACAATCCGGGCGTCCGGAGGCGTCAGGGTCGGTTCGGCCACGTCCGTCTCGCGCATCACGGCGTCCGGGGCGTGTTCGGCGATGCCCTTCCTGAGGCTCTCGAGGGAGCAGCCCCACGGCACCCGGATATCGAGCTCCATCCGGCACTGCTCCGCCACGATGTTCGCCTTCTCGCCGCCCTCGATGCGGCCCGGGTTGAACATCACCCTCGTGAGGATCTCGTCCCCTCTCTCGATGCCGAAGATCTCGGAAAAGACCCGGGCACCCTCCCTGATAAGCGGCTGCAGGTCTTCCTCGACGGGGAACGGGCGGGCGTGAACCTCCCGCAGGTAGCCGATGAGATCGAACGCCGCCATGACGGCGCTCTTCCCGACCAGGGGGTAGAGGGAACTGTGGCCCGGTCTGCCGCGGAAGGAGAGGTCGACCCGGTAGAGGCCTTTCTGGCCGATCGCCGGGCTGGTCTCCGGCGTCGGTTCGGCGATCAGGCATTCGCGGGGCTCGAGCAGGTCCTGTGCGAGCAGCGACCGGATGCCGTGCTCCCCGCCGGTCTCCTCGTCGCAGACGAAGGCGAACTGGACCTTCGGCTCCACACCGCTCTCGATGACGTCGTGGTAGGCGGCAAGGAGGGCGGCGCACCCCCCTTTCATATCGGTGGCGCCTCTTCCCCAGACGTAGCCGCCGGCAACCTCCCCGCTATAGGGGTCGTGCGTCCAGTCGTCGGGGATGGCGGGGACCACGTCGACGTGGCCGCAGAGAAGGAGCCGGGAACCGGGCCCGGTCGTGACGAGGTTGTCCCGCCCGCCCGGGTGGGAGACGATGCGGCTCTTCACCCCGAGGGAGTCGAGGAACTCCGCGATGAACGCGACGACGCCGGCCGTGCTCCCCGGCGGGTTCTCGCTCCTGAGCCGGATGAGCGATGACGTGAGTCGGGCGACATCCATGCAAGGTCTCCTTATGCCGACCTGCTCTGGACGTACTCGTCGAAGAGCCGGGCGAGCGACGAGGTCTTATAGAGCTGTTTGACGAATTTCGGGTCGAAGAACTCGTCGATGAACGTCGAGAGGTACTCGGCCGGGATCGCCTTTTTGTCGTCGGGGTTGAGCACGATCCGGAAACTCCGGTACTGGGCGGGGTCGTCGCGGTCGTAGACGCCGGCCCAGAGCATTGGGAGTTCCCCGTACTTCTCCGGGTGCTCCTCTTTGAGCCAGTTGACGAACCCGGGGAAGTGGGCCCGGTCGCCGACCTTCTCCTCGTCCAGGCGCCACCGCATGTATTCCATGCTCATGATGTTCCTGGGCGACATGTAGTTGTAGGCGAGAATGCCGAGGGTGAAGTCGATGTGGGCGAGGGCGTCGGTGAAGTAGAAGTCCAGGACCGGGTGGAACTCGGTTGGGCTCTCCAGGATCAGCGATTTGCCGTACAGCTTCTGCATGACGCGGACGTACTCGTTCATTTCCAGCATACTTTTTCCTATTGGGGAGGGAGGTTCAAAAAGTATTGCTTGTAGGTAGCAATGGCGGTGATCCGGGACGCTGATGGGCTCTGGTTACCTCTTCAGGGCACGCGTCGCGCCTCGCACCTTTGGTGCTCATGCTCCGTTCGGCCGCGATCGCGGCCGAACATCGCCTTCGAAAATTGCTGCGCAATTTTCTCAAACTCCGCCTGCCCCAAAGGGGCAGACATCGTTATGTGAAGAACGGCTTTCTCCTGCCGACGGCTTCGCGGAACGCGTCTTCGAGTTCCCTGCCGTGCTTGCCCCGGATATCGACCAGGTTGTCGCTCCGCAGAAGGCAGGGTTTGAGTTTCCCGTCCGAGGTCACGCGCAGGCGGTTACAGAATGCGCAGAACTCCGTGTTGTGGAGGGGGCGGACCACCTCGATCTCGGCGCCGTCGAGACAGTACTTTTTGCGGTGGTGCATCCTGCGGGTGAGGACCCGGGTTGCCCGGTCGTTTAAGTCCTGCTCGACGCCGTCCACGTCCCCGTGGAACTTGCACTCGTTGAACTCCATCAGCTCGATGACCTGGAGGATGAGGTCCTGCTTCCCCCTGACGAACGCCATGAAGTCGTCCAGCTCGTCCTCGTTGATGCCGTCGAGGAGCACCATGTTGAGCTTGACCGGGGTCAGCCCCACCTCGATCGCCGCGTCGATCCCCGCGAGAACGTCCGCGAGGCAGTCTTTGCCCGTGATCTCGCGGTAGCGCTCGGGACGGAGGGTATCGAGGCTGACGTTCACCCGGGCAAGCCCGGCCTCTTTGAGTTCCGCGGCCTTCGCCGCAAGCAGGGTCCCGTTCGTCGTAAGGGACGACTCCACTCCCGGCGGCACCGAGCGGATGATCTGGACGAGATCGCGGCGGAGCAGGGGCTCTCCGCCGGTGAACTTGATGCTTTTTACGCCGAACCGCACGGCCACCTGCATCAGCTCGGCGATATCCTCGGCGCTCATCTGCTCCTCCGGGTTCACCTCGCCCTCTGCATGGCAGTAGATGCACCGCAGGTTGCACCGGGAGATCAGGCTTATCCGGAGGTTGGTCACGGTCCGGTTATAGGGGTCCTTCAGCACCATCGCACGTTCCCTTGAAGTTTTTTGCAATAATGTAGGTCTCGGCACTTCCTTTCCGCGACGCCTTCGTCCTGTACCCCCGGACGGAATAGAAATGCTTCCTTGCCTCGGCCATCAATTCCCCGAAGAGTTCGCCCTGGAACGACTTTATCACCAGGTTGCCGCCGGGTTTTAAGATCGTGCAGGCAAACGCCAGGGCATCCTCGCCGAGCCCTATCGCACGGGCCTGGTCGTAGCTCTTCTGGCCGGAGAGTTTCGGCGAGGCATCGGAGACCACGATGTTGACGACGCCGCCGGCCTCCTCGCGGATGCGCTCCTGGACGAGAGGGTCGGTGAAGTCCCCGGCGATGGTGGTGACGCCTTCCATGGGCGCGATGGGATTGAGATCCACGCCGATGACTTTGCCGTCGGTCAGATCGCGGAGCACCTGCAGCCAGCTGCCCGGCGCCGCCCCGAGGTCGACGACGTTATCGCCGGGTCTGATGATGCCGTTTCGCTGCTGGATCTCCAGCAGCTTGTAGGCGGCCCGTGCCCGGTATCCCGCCTTCATCGCCTTTCGATAGACGCTGTCTTTTGTCCATTGAGAGCCCATTGCGAGGTTACCCTCCACTTGAACCCGACGGACGGCTGCCTGCACCGCCGGCACGATCAAGAAGATTATGTATAGTATTTGGTGCAGTCAATCATGAATGATACGGTTCCGGAGTATGGGGCGATCGGTATCTGCCGTGACCGCTTCCCCGCTCGAGCACCATGGGCTCCGGGCCGGTTTTGATCGTAAAGCACTATAATGAATAGGGTGATTATATACTTTCGACGAGAGTTTAATAAGGGGTCACAATGTTAAAGGCAACGATTGACGCAGAAATATTTCGGGAATCCATCGATGCGCTCGCTGCACTGGTGACGGAATGCCGTCTCCACACGGCCGAGGACCAGATCCGGACGCGCTCTGTCGATACCGCAAACGTAGCCATGGTCTCCCTGGAACTCCAGAGCACGGCGTTCAACTCTTTCTCGGCGACGACCGGGGAACTGGGCCTGGATATCGCAAAGATGAAGAATATCATCGGGATGATGGGGAAAGGCGACGCGCTGACGCTCAATTTGCTCGATGAAGAGCGTAAACTGGAACTGAGCTTCGGCGGCTACCGCTACTCGATCACGCTCCTCGACGTCAACACCATCCGGAAAGACCCGAACCCCCCGGGGATCGACCTCCCCGGCAAGGCGGTGGTCCCGGGAGACGCGCTGAATAACGCCATTAAAGCAGCCGCCGTCATCTCCGACAAGATCGCGCTCGGGATCGACCCCGATGCCATGACGTTCTACATGGAGGCGGAGGGAGACACCGATCACATCAAACTCGCGCTCGGCGAGGACGAACTCGTCGCCTTAAGCCCGGTGCGGGCCCGCTCCCTCTTCTCGATCGATTACTTGAAGGACATGGGCCGGGTCATGGCACGCGCGGATGAGGTGGAGGTCTACCTCGGCATCGATCACCCGGTACGGTTTGCCTTTGAGATTGCGAACGGCAACGGCCGCGTGGAGTACCTCCTTGCTCCCCGGATCGAGGCCGATTGATGGGTATCGTACTCGACCGTAAAGAACTCATCAAATATCCCTTTTTGAAAGAATCGCAGGAGCTGGCCCGCCGGCACGTCGAATCGCTCGAAGAATTTCTCACGAGCAGCCCGGGCGCCGTGGCGCTTGAGCGGGCAAAGGAGCGGGTCGTCGCCGCGCTTACGTTCAAAAAAGAGTTTGGGGACGAGAATGCGCAGCCCCTCAAACCCGAGCTCGAGATCGCGAGTTATGCGCTTGCCCGGATGCTGGTCTCCTGCATCAATGACCGGTCCCTCATCGACCGCCTTGCGCGCTACGAGGCGGAACGCGCATCCTTCTTCCTCGCGGCCGACGACCCGGAGATACGGCGGTTCGTTGCCTCAAGACTGCAGATCGATCCCGATGCCGTCACCATGCCCGTCACCGATTACGTCGAACTGGTACCCCACCTGCGCGATAGGCGCTGGCGGCTCGTCAACAGGAACGTGCAGCGGGGAAGCGTGAGCCTTGAAGCGGGCGAGATCGACGAACTCATCCGCGAACGGATCCGGGCCATCCTGGTCGATCAACTCCCGCTCCGGATCCCGCCCGGGATCTGCGAACGCCTTCTTCCGGTTACAAAAGAGATCTCCGCGCTGCTGCAGCAGCAGGTTCTCGAGCAGTTCGGCGAGGTCAAGGAGGAGGCGTTCCCGCCCTGCATCAGCGCGCTCATCCAGGCGATCACCGCGGGAACGAACCTGACGCATATGGGCCGGTTCGCCATCACGTCGTTCCTCCATACCATCGGTATGAACGTCGCACAGATAGCGGACATATTCGCGCGGGCCCCCGACTTCGACCCGGACATGACGATGTACCAGGTGGAGCACATCTCCGGCCGGGGCGGCACCGAGTATACCCCGCCGTCCTGCGCCACCATGCGCACCTTCGGGCTCTGCACCGGCCGCGATAAGGACTGCGAGCGGGTCAGCCACCCCCTGAGTTACTACCGGCTCAGGAAAAATATAAAGAAAAAGCGGAGTTAAGCAGCCATTTTGTCGATCGTATAGCCCGCGGTACTGAGCACGGCGATAAAGACGACCAGCGCGATGACGTATGCAAGCCCCTCCATCCCCGCCATCAGTGCGGGCAGCGTCACCAGCAGCGCGATGAACAGTGCGAGGCACCCGACTGCGATCAGCACCTCAAGAACCCGTAGATTCATGTACAGGAGTGGGACCGGTGCAGGTATATCTCTATCCCCGGGACGGGGGACCCACATGCTTATCAGGGGCGGTTCACAACCCCTCCCGCATGGAGAGAGACGAGGCACTGGCCCTGCTCCGGCGCTACGTGGCGTCGCCGTCCCATATCGTGCGAGCCGCACCTGCGGTGCTACTGCTACGGCCCTTCGCACCTAACGGTGCTCACGTTCCCGCCCTTCGGCCGGTCGCGTTCGGCCCGACGCACAGTCACGCCACGGCGGCCATCATGAAAAAGGTTGCAGAACACCTCGGCGAGGATGCAGCGACGTGGGAGGTCATCGGCCTTCTGCACGACATCGACTACGACCTTGTCGGAGGAGATATGGAGCGGCACGGCATCGAGGGCTACCGGATCCTTCTCGATAATGGGGTCTCAGAGGAGATCGCGGATATCGTCCGGCGCCACAACCACCTGCTCACGTCCGGCTACGAGCGCCCGGTCGAGGTTGCGCTCCAGGCGGCCGACAGCGCCTCGGGCCTGATCATCGCCTGCGCCCTGGTGAAAGGCGGAGCGATCGACGAGGTCACGCCGCGGACGGTGAAGAAGAAGTTCAAGGAGAAGTCGTTTGCCGCCGGCTGCGAGCGCGAGAGGATCCGGATGATAGAATCCCTCATGGATCTCGAGACGTTCTACCGTCTCGCGATCGAGGGGCTCGCGGAAGTCCGCGGCGACGTCGGCCTGACCTGAGCGCAATCCATATATGGCACCCGGAATGAGGAATACTGCATGACACAAGAGCGCGGGAAGGTTATCGGCCGCCTGGAGGAGGCCGTAGAACTCCTCGTCGAGCGGATGGACGCCCGGCTCGTCCCGGAGGTCGGGATGAACATCGTCTACGCCCTGCCCGACGCGCGGAGCAAGGACGACGTGGCCGGAGTCCTCGGCCGGATCGTCAGGCTCGGCGAGGCGGTCCACCCCGTCGGGGAGATCGCGTTCGGGGCGAGCGATCACGTTGCCCGGATCGTCATCACGGCCATGCGTTTCGACCCGCAGATCCGGAGCGCGGCAAACATCCGTTTTTCGGAAGCAATCCTTCCGGATCTCGAGAACCTCCTCTTCGAGGTCTGCTCGTTCGACCGGGAGAAAGAACCGGTGGGCGTGCAGACGATGGACTGGGGGGTCGCCTCCTGCTGCAAGGGGGGCGTGCCCGACATCATCTACGACCGTGGGGCCGTGGGAAAAGAGCCGATGATCCGGGTTCTTGGAGAGGATCCGGTCATGGTTGCACAAAATATTCTTAAACTGTCGAATCGCATTACGTATGCACAATTATAAGGGAAGGTCCACATGGGAATAAAACCATCATATATCAAGAACCTCGGCGAAGAACTTCTCGTCAAGCACCGTGACAGGTTCAGCGGAGACTTCGAGGAGAATAAACACGCCGTCGCCGAAGTTGCCGTGATCGACAGCAAGGGTGTCCGGAACAGGGTTGCCGGGTACATCTCAAGAAAGATAAATACAAGGAAGCGGTAAACCTCACTATATGTTTGAGGGAATCCTTCCGGCAATCATCACCCCTTTTCACCGGGACTCCGTGGCGAGTCCGGATATTGAAGGATTACGGTCCAACATCGAATCGCTGCTTCAACGGGGAATCCACGGCATCGTGCCCTGCGGGTCGACCGGGGAGTCCGCGACGCTCACGTTCGAGGAGCACGAGCAGGTGATCGGCGAGACCGTCGATGTCGTCAACGGGCAGGTGCCGGTGCTCGCAGGGACGGGGTCGAACAACACAGAGGAGGCCGTTCGCCTGACCCGGTCGGCACAGGATGCGGGTGCGGACGGCGCGCTCATCATCAGCCCGTACTACAACAAGCCGAACCGCGCCGGGCTCATCAAGCATTTCACGAAGCTTGCCGACCTCGACCTCCCGATCATCCTCTACAACGTCCCCGGCCGGACGGGGCAGAACCTCCAGCCCGACCTGGTGATCGAACTGGCCAGGCACCCCAACATCGTCGGGATCAAGGAGGCAAGCGGCGACATCACCCAGGTCTCCCGTATCATCGAGGGGACGCGGGACGAGGACTTCGTCGTGCTCTCCGGGGATGACGCAATGACCCTTCCCGTCCTCGCCATAGGGGGCGCGGGCGTGATATCGGTGGCGGCAAACGTCGACCCCGGGCGGATGGTGCGGATGTACGAGGCCTTCCGTGCGGGCGACCTTGCCCGGGCACGGGACCTGCACTACGAACTCGGCCCGCTCATGCGGGCGATGTTTATCGACACGAACCCCATCCCCGTGAAGAAGGCGGTGGAGCTCCTCGGGATGGCCGCGGGACCGGTCCGGCTGCCGCTCGACGAGCTCGACGAGGCAAAGACGGAACAGTTGAGGGAGGTGCTGGTAAACCATGGTTAAGATAGCCGTATCCGGGGCCCTGGGACGCATGGGCACCACCATCGGCCGGATCGTCAGCGAAGCCCCCGATCTCGAACTGGTCGGAGGCGTCGACGTGAAGGAGGGGACGCTCTTCGGGACGGAGGTCGTCTCTGCAGCAGGGATCGACGCGTTCCTCAAGACGAAGAGGCCCGACGTCCTGATCGACTTCACCGTTGCGGCCGCTGCGGTCGAGAACATCCGGGCGGCAGCCGCAAACGGCGTGGCGCTCGTCGTCGGGACGACCGGGTTCTCCCCCGAGCAGCGGGAAACGATCGCGGGCGCCGTCGAGGGGAACGTCCCCGCGGTGATATCGAGCAACTTCTCGGTCGGCGTCAACATCTTCTGGAAACTCGTGCGGGAAGCGGCACGCGAGCTAAGCGACTACGACGTCGAGGTCACCGAAGCCCACCACCGGTACAAGAAGGATGCCCCGAGCGGCACGGCAAAGACCATCCTCGAGATCCTGGACCAGGAACTCGGGGACCGCGAGAAGGTCTACGGCCGCGTCGGCGAGGCGGAGCGGAAAGGCGAGATCGGCGTCCACGTCGTTCGCGGCGGAGATATCGTCGGCGATCACTCCGTCCTCTTTGCCGGGAACTTCGAGTGCATCGAGGTCTCCCACCGGGCCTACGACCGGGCGGTCTTCGCGCAGGGCGCCGTCCGGGCCGCACGCTGGGTCAAGGGCAGGGAACCGCGCATCTACTCCATGCAGGAAGTCCTCGGACTGTGAATGGCGAAGCGAAATTTATTTTTGATGCACTCGTAAATTATGTACGTTCGGAGGAACAAAATTGCCAGCAGTTGTTGATATTGAGAAGTGTACCGCCTGTGAGACCTGTGTGGACGTCTGCCCGGCTGCCGCCATAAGCATGGAAGACGGGAAGGCAAAAATTGACGTCGATCTCTGCGTTGATTGCGAGACCTGCGTCGATGAATGCCCGTCCGAAGCAATCACAATGGAATAAAGAAACCAACTCTTTTAATACCACCTACACTACAGATATTTTTGTCTATGATAAATGTAGGAGTGCTTGGTGCCACAGGAGCGGTGGGGCAGCGCTTCGTTCAGCTTTTAGCGGATCATCCCTGGTTTCATATCGAGGCTCTCACCGCTTCTGAACGGAGTGCAGGAAAACCGTATGGCAAGGTGGTCAACTGGCGCCTCGATGCGCCGTACCCGGACAACGTCAGCGATATCGTCGTCACTCCCACAACCGTCGAGAGCCTGAAGGACTGCGATCTGGTCTTCTCGGCGCTGCCCGCCGAAGTGGCGACGTCCCTTGAGACGGAGATCGCCGGCGCGGGCATCGCCGTCTGCAGCAACGCCCGGTCGCACCGCATGGACCCCGACGTCCCGCTGGTGATCCCTGAGGTCAACCCGGATCACCTGGGCCTGATCGACGTCCAGCGGGACCGCGGAAGCGGGGGGTTCATCGTGACCAACCCGAACTGCTCGACGATCGTCCTTGCGCTGGCCCTTGCACCCCTCCGGTCGTTTGAGTTCCATGACGTGCGTGCGGCGACCATGCAGGCTATCTCGGGGGGCGGGTTTGCCGGCGTCTCCGCCATGGACATCTACGACAACGTCATCCCCTACATCGGCTCCGAAGAGGAGAAGATGGAGTCCGAGACCTTAAAGATCATGGGGACGTTCAACGGCTCCGAGGTGATCCCGGCTCCGTTCAGCGTGAGTACAAGCTGTCATCGGGTTCCCGTCATCGACGGGCACACCATTGCGGTCTGGATCGACGTGAAAGAATCGGTTGCCGAAGTGAAAAAGGTTTACGCAAACTTTAAGTCACCTTTCAGCAATCTACCTTTACAGCCAGCAAAGGCAGTTGAGCTCTTCGAACAGTCCGACCGTCCGCAGCCAAGGCTCGACCGTAACCGGGGACGGGGCATGACGGTGTCTGTCGGGAGAATCCGTGAAGGATTACGGTTCGTCGCGCTCGGCCACAACACCATCCGTGGCGCTGCAGGCGCATCCGTCCTCAACGCAGAACTGATATACTCGAGGAAGTACCTTTAGACGAGGTGGGCTAATGATAAAAGACAACACAGTATTCGTGGGAAACAAACCGGTCATGAACTACGTGCTCGCGGTGGTCACCCAGTTCAATAACGGAGCTGAGGAAGTTGCGATTAAGGCCCGGGGGAAGGCCATCTCGCGCGCAGTCGATACGGCGGAGATCGCGCTCAACCGGTTCCTGGCGAACGTGGACAAGAAAGAGATCTTCACGTCGACCGAGATGATCGACACCGATACAGGGAAGACGAACGTATCAAGCATCGAGATTGTCCTCACTCAGGCGAAGTAAATTTCGAAGCCCTTTTTTTGATACTCTTTAACGAAACACAACCGGGGGGAGTAAAACACCCTCCTTTCGTTCAGGAGGGCTCCTGTTGTGCCGGTACCCGCGCACGTTACGTTGCCGATTTTCGAAGCATTAAAAAGTTCAATCCTGCGGAAGCGATCTGTCAGACGGTCCGGTATATGGTCGTTCTACCCTCTTATCGACCATAAAGGCTATATGATCACCACTATCATTATTGTACAATGAAGTGGGTGACGGTCGGTCTGGTGCTGCTGCTTGTATCTGCTCTCGCTCTTCCCGCGCTGGCGGCGGGTGAGGAGCGGTACGGCTACATCACGGTCAAAGATGTCACCGTTAAGCTCGAGAAAGCGGACGCCGTCGTCATCATGAACTATACGATAGACGACGGCATCGGGTTCCTCGTTCTCCTCCTTGGAAAATCCGACCTGAAGCAGAAGTCCCTCGATATCCTGAACTTCAACGACACCCGGGTTCAGCACCTCGACCTCGATCGCATCGAGGTGCGCGTCACGAACGCAGCGAACGATTACGGGCAGGGGTCATACTGGTTCCCCGCGCACAGGTTCGGCGTGGTCGTGCCCTCGCTCACCGTCATCACCCCGCAGGACGTCAAACGTTACGAGAATGTTAGTGAATTCCCTGACGGACTCGGCTATTTTGCGTAACGGCCGGATAGTTCGCCGCTACCTGCAGGTGTCTTGAGTATCGTTGCCGACCGCTCGTGCCTGCATCAGCAGCCCCAGCTCCGCCAGGGCTTGGTTGGTGTGGCGGGCGAAGGTATCGTCTTCCGGTGATCCTGCAACCTCACGGCAGAGGCGGTCCAGGTCGGCCGCCATGTCGACGTCGTACCAGGGCTCGAGCAGGGAGACCGAGAGGTCAAGGCGTTCGGCGGCTTCGACCGTCCGCTGCGTCACATGGGCCGAGCTCCAGGGGATGCCGGAGAAGAGGCGGGGTGTGTGCCTCCGCATTCCGATAAGATAGTAGCCGCCGTCGTCGCACGGCCCGACGACGACGTCGCTCTCATCGAGTCTCCGGAACGCCTCCCCGATGTACCGGCCGGGAAGGGTCGGGCTGTCGCTGTCGCAGAGCACGACCGCCGTTGCCCCCCGGGAAAAGAGCGCTTCCATAACGTTGGCAAGGCGTTCGCCCAGATCCTCGCCGGCCTGGGGGAGGATGGAGAACTCCGGGGGAACGATTCCGGAAAAGAAGCTGTCCGCGGCAGGAGGCGTGTAGGCCACGAACGGGCGGATACCGCTGATGCGGGCGAGCCGGTCGATCGCATCCTGCAGGAACCCGGCGTACAACCGTGCCGCCTCCAGAGGCGTGAGCGGCGGGACGAGCCGCGTTTTTACCTCTCCCGGAACCGGCATCCGGGCCATAACGGCAGCCGCCCGCATCATTGTTTCCGGCCCACAAGCCGGCCCCTTCCGACCTTCCCTTCGTCGGCGGCTTCCACCCAGAGGCCGATGCCGCGCTCCATATCCCGGAAAGCGTCCGTCCCGAAGAGTTCGACGATCCGGCCCTTCAGGTCGCCGGCAATGGAGTCCCGGTAGCGGCGCATGTGCGACGCGAAATCCTCGCTGAGTTCCTCGCATTCCCTCACGGCAAACCCGTGCCGCCGGAGCAGGTTCTCGTACCCCGGGAGGGTCTCCATATACGGGAAGAGCATGAAGGTGTTGAGGCCGTGCAGCTCTTCATCGCTCATGGGCCCGGTCTGTATCCAGTCGGTGAAGGCGATCGTGCCGCCGGGCACCGCCACGCGGCGGCACTCGCGTATCAGCCGGTCCTTGTCGGTCACATAGCACCAGGAGTCCTGCCCCCAGACGACATCGAAGGTTCCTGACTTAAAGGGCATATCGAGGGCATTCCCGAGCCGGAAGGCGACGCGATCGCCGAGACCGACGTTTGCCGTGCGTAAAACCGCCTCGTCCACCATTCGCCCCGTCGCGTCGAGGCCCATCACCGTCGCGCCGCAGGTGCGTGCCAGGTGGTGGGCAGCCCCTCCGAGACCACAGAGAACGTCCAGCACCTGCGTGCCGGCATTCACGCCCGCGACCCTCGCGAGAATATCGGTCTCCTCTTCGCCGCCGACATGGATCTGCTCGCCCATCAGCATCTCCCAGATGACGCCGACGGCCCCCTCGTAGGCGGCCGTGACGTCGCCGATGTTGATATCCGGCATATCTCTCTCACCTTCCCGGCGCCGCCCGCCAGCATCTGGGGTCGGGCCCACAGAGTTCTCCGGTCTCGTAGTACGCCATCGCCCGGCATCCCCAGCAGACGGCGCTCTGCTCGCACCGGGTGCAGGGGGAAGATTCCGGGCCCGGCTCCCGCATCCCAAAGAAGAGCAGTTCGCTGTGGTGATCTTCAACGATCTTATACAGCGGCTGATCCCTGATGTTCCCGAACCCTTCCCTGATGACCGAACAGGGCGTAACGTCGCCGTCCACCGTCACGCAGATCACGGTGCCGCAGTAGAATTTGTTGACGTCCATCGTCCCGAACGAGCAGGAACCCGGATAGCAGATCGTGTCCCGTGCCTGGCAGGCATCCCGGACCTCCCCGGGCGTCGGCACCCATTCCGGGTGGCGGCATGCCCTGCCGACCGTGCACATCTGCGTCAGGCAGATTGTCATCCCGACCTCCTCGCAGAAATACCGCATCGTCCTCGCGAGGTCCTCCCCGGCGAGCGGCCGCGTGAACGTGATGCAGTTGACGAGCTCGCTCGCGGGTTTGCCGCAGGCGAGAATATTCTCGATGCCATGATGAATGGCCCTGATCTTTTCCCTCGCATCCCCGTCGTGAAGCCGGGCGTAGACTGCCGGATCGAGGCTGTCCAGGTGCACGGAGATGAAGCCCCCTTCTGTTGCGGCGACGGCCTGCTCCGCGACTTTTTGGTCGGCGAGCGGGATGCCGCTCGACCAGATGTTGTTGACAAAACCGAGGTCGCGAGCGTGGAGTGCGAGATCGTACCAGTCCTCGCGGACCAGTGGGTCGCCCCCCAGCCAGTCGACGGCTTTCACGTCCATCGCCGCCGCCGAGGCGAGGACGGCAGCGATATCGTCGGGGGAGAGCTCCCTGACCCCGGCGGCATCGGCCGGAGCGTAACAGTAGCGGCATCCCTGCGGGCAGGCCAGGGTCGACTCGATCTGCAGGGAGTATACCCGCCCTTCCTCAAAGTATCGCACCGCCTCTCCCGTAGCGGGATGAAGGCAGCCCCGGACGATGGCTGTATCGATCGCATCGACATGCCGTCCTTCCGCATCCATGACAGCAGCCTCGCAGAACACACCCAACCATGAGCATCATCATATAAGTGGGTGACGGACATACGGCCTTCACGGGAGGGGGGGGCTTTTCTTGATGCTCTCGATCATCACGCCGGTGCTCAACGAGGAGGAGAACATTCCGGGGTTCCTCGCCCACATCGACGATCTCGAGGACCCGTTCGAGCTGATCATCGTCGACGGCGGGAGCACGGACGGTACGTGCAGAGCACTCGAAGCGGCAGCGGGATCGTTCTCCCACAGAATCGTCGTGCTCTCCTCTCCGCGAGGAAGGGGCGTCCAGATGAACGCCGGAGCCCGGCACGCCACGGGAGCCGTTCTGCTCTTTCTCCACGTCGACTGCAGGATAACTCCTGACGCCCCGGACGCGATCCGCCGGGCACTGGAGCAGGAGGGGGTGATCGGCGGGGGATTTCGCCACGCGTTCGAGAGCCGCGATCACCTGCTCTACCTGACAAGCTGGTTTGGGAACCTGCTGGCGGCGAGGACGCAGACCTTCTTCGGAGACTTCGGCATCTTCGTGGAAAAAGAGGCCTTCTTTGAGATCGGCGGATACGAATCGCTTCCCTACCTGGAGGACGTGGAGTTCTCCCGGGCGGCACGCCGGCACGGGAGGCTCGTCCAGGTTGACCGCCCCATCATCGTATCGCCGCGGCGGTATCACCTGATGGGGAAGTACCGCCTGAGCGCCGTCTATATCCTGGTGATGCTCCTCAATCTGGTCGGCATCAGGCCGAAGCGCTTCATCCGCTACGTCGTCGAGAAGTAGGATGAGGGGAGGGCCGGCGGATTACGCCTCTCTCTTCATCGCTACCGGCTCGCGTTCGTCCACCCACCGCCCGAGGAACGACTGGAGGTAGACGCCGAAGAAGGCGCAGAAGAGGCCCCCGATGGTGGCGAAGATGATGTACATCACACCGACATCGGTCGTTATGGGGAACCCGGAGATGTCGCTGATCGTCGAGAGGATATAGGTGCTTGCCCCGTAGGCGATGGCCCCGATCGCCAGCACGAAGAACGGCAGGGCGACCACCCGCTGGATCGTCTCCCGCTCGTTTAAGAAGATGTCGATGATCTTTCCTACCGATGCAACCAGGCCGGCGGCAGTGAACCAGGCGATAGCACCGTATATAAACGCCAGAATCTGGAAGAAAAGCCCAAAAGAGGTATAATACTCGAGAAGACTCGTCAGCCCGAGAATTACCCCGACGATACCCAGCAGTATTGCGGCGATGTAAGAGACGAACGTGAACCTGCCGCCATGGAGCGACGCCTTCAGCGAGGTGATCAGGTAGCCGAAGACCTCGTCGATCCCCATGCCCTTGAAGAGCAGGTAGGTGCCGACGACACCGACGACGACGATGGTTGCGCCCTCCGGGTATCCCAGAAGGTATCCCACCGCATAGAGGAGCATGGCGAGACCGAGCGGAACGAGCACGAGCTTCGAGACTTTCGGGTCGTCGAGAAGGCGTCTTAAGATATAATACGTCCCCTCGAGGTTCGGCATCTGGTTGACCACGACCCTCCGCACGCTGCTGACCGGCACCCGGGACTGGATGATCGGCAGGACGTACTCGTCCTCGGCGCCGTCCGTCACCACGATGCAGGATGTAGAGCCCGTCGCGGAGAGGATCGCATCGAGACCGGACGCCACCCGCCGATCGCCCTCGAGCAGGTTCATGTGGTTGCCGCAGATGACGGCGACGGCAACCTCTTCCCCCCGCCCGGTGAGTTCATCGTAAAGTTTAATCGTCTCGAAGATCGCGTTGACGTCGGAGTCCTCGGGGTCGATCAGGGCGAGAGATGTTGCCGCATGGAGGCATGCCTCTCTGCCCACGATGGGACCATCGATCCGGGCTTTGAACCCGAGATCATCGTCGCGATCGACACAGAGGACGAGCGTCCGCTCTTTTGCCATTCAATAGAACATCATCTCGGATCTATTAAATAATTTGCAGCGGAGTAAAAAAGTATTAGATGAGTTTTGCGCGCTGAAGCAGGAGCAGGTCGTCGGTCGTGATCTTCTCACCGTCACGGAACTGCTGGAAGACGCGTTCCGCCTCTTTCCGGACGGCCTTCTGCTCTTTGGTGACTTTGGTCTTCTTGGTCTTCTTCCGGAGGCCCGAGATCACCTTGTCGTAGTCACGGAGCTCCTTCTGGCAGGCGATGAACTGCTTGTGTTCCTCGTCCGCAGCCTCCTGGGCTTCGACGAACTGCTGGTGGGCCAGATCGGCCTCTTCGCGGGACTTGTCGGCCTTCCGGTAGGACTCCACCATCAGGTCGTGGTGCTGCTGTGCAGCCTCGGCCTTCTCGGTGACTTCCTTGTGGATCTCGGAGGCCAGCCTGCGAAACTCACGCGCATCGGTGAGTTTCGTCCGCATCTCCTTGTTCTGCTCGAGTTCGGCTTCCTGGTCCTTCGCCGCCGCCTTCAGGTGCTTGATCTTCTCGATCAGCTCGCGCTCTTTATCGGTGCTGTAGACCTCGGTCTGCTGTTTGAACTCCAGGTGCTCGATCTGCTTCTGCAGCTCCTTGATGCCCCGGTTCTGGAGGTTGCCGTGCTCCTTCTTGAAGGACTCGATCTCTTCGAAAAGCGCGTTCGCCTTGTCGTTGTACTCGTTCCTCTGGTCTTTCAGCGCCTGGACTTCCTCGTTGATCTTATCCCGCTGCTCCTTGTGCCGCTGCGCCTCCTCGACGAATTCACGGGTCTGCGTGTTCAGCGCGTTGCGCTCGCGGGCGTTTTTGCTGGCAAGCGCGTTCAACTCGTTGCGCCGGTCTTTGTGCTGTTCAGACTCCGCAAGGACTTTTTTTCTCTTCTCAATCAAATCGTTCAGCATTCTCTACCAATCCTCGACATTCGGTACCTGTCTCATATCCCCGCCAGCAGAAGACCGCTCCCATGTGCCGCAGGGGGATGCCGGAGGCTTATGTAGCGGCTACACCACAAGAAAAGACGTTTCCCGGACTCGTGTTCGAGACCGTCGTTCATCTGTCTGCTCATGTGTTCAACCCCGGTACTTGGCACCGCAGACCCACAGGATCTGCGCCCTGCACAATACACCCCGTGCTGGAGGGATTATACAAGAACGTCTATAATTCAAACGTCATCTGTACTATTAAGTATTTCGTAGGGGGGGGCGGAAGGCACGCCGCCGTTAATCGATTCCGGCCAAAAAGGTATGAAAAGAGGGTTATGGAGTTTTAGAGGAAATCGATCAGATGCCCGCTCGGGGCGTCCCCAACCATGCGCCTGCCGGAATGTGCGCCGGACCGCTGCGTTGCCTGTTCGTAGGCACGGTGGCTTCCGAGGATCTGTGCACTCTTCACGCCCGTCATGACCGCCATGACGCGAACTCTTCCTTCGTAATCGCTGTTCACTCTCGCTCCCCAGATGACGTCCGCATGAGGGTCGAGTTCGTAGGTCAGGGAACTCGCGATCTCCTCGGCGTCCTGAAGGGTCAGGTCGTTCCCGCCCGTGATGTGGATGAGGCTTCCCGTTGCTCCACGGTAGTCGATGTCCAGCAGGGGGTGGTTCAAGCACTCGTGGACGACGCTCTCGGCCTTGTTCTGCTGCTTGCTCTCTCCGACGAGCATCACGGCGACGCCTCCCTTGCTCATGATGGCACGCACGTCTGCGTAGTCGATGTTGATGAGCGAAGGCTCCGTGATCGTCTCGCTGATACCTTTGATGGTCTCCGCGATGAGCTGGTCCATGACCGAGAATGCCTGGCCGAGCGGGAGGTTCGGCACGTACTTGATGAGACGGTTGTTATCGAGCACGATCACCGAGTCGGCAGAGGCTGAGAGTTGTTCAAGCCCCTCTTCCGCACGGAGAAGCCGGGCCTTCTCGACCTGGAAGGGATAACTGACCATGCCGACGACGATGGCTCCCTGTTCCTTTGCTATCTGCGCGACAACCGGGGCTGTTCCCGTACCGGTACCTCCACCCATACCGGCGGTGATGAAGACAAGGTCCGCGTCGCAGAGCAGGGCCTCCAGGGTCGGCCGGGCCATCTCGGCCGCACGCCTGCCGACGTCCGGGAACCCACCGGCACCAAGGCCTTTGGTGAGCGACTTGCCGACAAGCACCCTCTTGTCGGCCTGGATCATGTCCAGGTGCTGCTTGTCGGTGTTGACCGCGATCGTCTCTGCGCCGCTGACCTGCATGTGGTACAGCCGGTTGACGGTGTTGTTGCCTGCACCGCCGCATCCTACGATAACGATGCGTGGCTGGCCGAGGATGTCGTCTTCGCCCTCTGCCGAGTCTGTTTTCAGGTACTTCTCACGTTCCGCGTGTTTTAACGCCTCGTTGATGATTGTCTGCATCATATACCTCCTAAACTTTGAATGAAATCTGGTCGGCCTCGCGTAGAACACGGTTTCCATGCCTCTCGAGAAGTGCTCTGACCGAATACCGCACAGCCTCCGATACTGTGGGGAACTCGCCGGCTTCCACCAGCCTCTCGAGCATCTCAACCTGTTGCCGGGGCAATCTGATTGTGATCCGATCCATCATTTCAATCACTCATATCTGACATTTAGCAGCTGAGAGTCTGCCATTTGTCAGACAATCGTAATCTTTTCGTCTGACTGCATCAGATAAGGCATAATAATATTTGTATTATATAAATACTTTTCGAAATAGGTTCATGTCCTGCATAACGGTTTTATGGATAGCAGCCGACAACGTATCCTCAAAGAGTTGCCACGGATATGAGAGAGAATCTCCCCAAAAGGGCGGAACATGGCGGCCGGGTGCGCTGGCACCGCACCCGGGAGCAGGGCGAGCTGCTTGATTTCAGTGCCAACGTGAATCCGTATCCTCCAGAGGTCCCCTGGGTTCCGGACCCCTCGGCGCTGAAGGATTACCCGGACGACCGTTATGAGGCGCTCAAAGAGGAAATCGGCAGAAAATTCGGGCGCGATGCGGCGGAGGTCGCCGTCGGCAACGGATCCGTCGAGTTGATCCGCGCGTTCTGTTATGCCATGCTCGGGACCGGTGATGCCGCCCGTATCGACTCGCCCACGTTTGCCGAGTACGAGATGGCGGTCCGGCTTGCCGGCGCCCGGTGCACCGCCGATGACAGCGAGGCTGCCGTCCGGTTCCTCTGCAACCCGAACAACCCGACCGGGAAGCTCCATTCCCGCCAGGAAGTCCTCCGGGTGCTCGACACGGTCTCCGGGCAGGGAACGTGCCTGTTCCTCGACGAAGCGTTCATCGAGCTCTCCGACCCGGCTCAGAGCGTCGCCGACGTCGCCCACGAAAACCTCTTTTTGCTGCGTTCCCTGACAAAGAGCTTCGCCGTGCCGGGCATCAGGTTCGGATACGCCTTCGGCACGCCCGAACTCATCGAGAAGGTCGAGACGGTCCGCCTTCCCTGGACAGTGAACGCGTTCGCCGAGTCCTTCGCGATCGAGGCCTTCAGGCATTATGACCTGCTCGAGGAGTCGCGGGAACGGATTGCCCGGGAGCGGGCCTGGCTCTGCAGCCGCCTGGATGCTCTCGGCCTTGCCTATGCACCGCCGTCTGCGAACTATGTCCTTATTGAAGTCCCGATGGAGGCGGAGGTGCTCGTCGGGCGCTTCCTCTCCCGCGGCATCCTGGTCCGGGACTGCCGGTCGTTCGGGCTTCCCCGCCACATTCGCGTGGCCGTGCGGACCCGGGAGGAGAACAGGCAACTCATCGAGGCGTTCGAAGCATGCTTGCCCTGATCATGGCCGGTGGGGAGGGCTCCCGGCTCCGGATGGGCGAAAAGCCGCTCGTCACCATCTGCGAAAGACCGATGCTCTCCTACGTCATCGATGCCTTCTCGTCTGCCGGGCACGAGGTGGTCGTGGTCGCCTCCTACAAGACACCGTTCACCAAGAACTGGTGCCGGGTGCAGGGGGTCACCCTGTACGAAGCGGAAGGGCTCGGTTACGTCGAGGATATCAACGCCGCTGCGGCGGACCTGGAGGAAGAAGGCACACCCTTCTTCACCTGCGTATCCGACCTCCCCTGCCTTGCACCCGATATCATCGCCGGCATCGAGGACGCCTGGCGCCGGTCGGGAGCCCCGGCATGCTCCACGTGGGTGCCCCGCGATCTCTGCGAGGAGCACGGCTGCCGCACGCAGTATACGGAAGCGATCGACGGCACGCCGGCCTGCCCCGCCGGGATCAACATCCTGACGGCAGGCGGTCTTGACGAGCCCCAGGAAGAACTCCGGCTCCTCCTGCATGACAGAAGGCTCGTCTTCAACATCAACACGCGCGAGGAGCTGGCGCTGGTGCAGGAGTACCTCTGCCGGAAGCGGGGCGAGTAGGGCTGCGGTTGTTCTGACGGTCATGGTGCACGGTTGAGGAGTTCCAGCCCCGCTGAAAGGAAGAAATTTGGGCTCTGTTGAAAGCGTGTTTGGGTTCTGGAGGTCGTAATAGAGGGATGTGTGGATGCCCGGATTTCGAGCACCTAAGGTGCGAGGTGCAACTGTCGGAACGACAGGAGTTAGTGAAGGTCGAAGACCTTCGCTATGTGGCAAACACAGTGACCAAAACGGGAAAATCTCACGGTGCAGTGGACCGTGGGACTATCGCCACGCGGGGAGGGGCTGACGGGGAGGGGGGAGCATCCCCCCCTCCCCTGTCTCTACTCGTCAACTGACGTCTACAACCCCCACTCGAAGACCTCCGGTCTTCTCAAGCTCCGGACGTTCCGTCCGTCGCACCCCGCCCGGCCTCCGGCCTCCTCCTCCGCACCTGCGGTGCTTCAACTCCGTTCCTGATGGAACATCGTTCTTCGGTGCTCGAACTCCTACCGTTCCGGCAGTCGTTCCCCGCCCCGAGGGGCGGGGGCAGTCATGGCGATACCCCCTCGGAATCCGTGTCTGGGACGCAATCGATGACTCTCCTGAGAGCGTTTCAATAGGGCCGAAATTTGAGTGCCGAAGTTTTCCCACCCCCGGGACCGGTGCGCGGCGGCACTCACCCCGGGAAACTACCGTCACGGACCGGCGGCAGGGGCGGTGTTCCGGGGGACATGCACGCGGGGAAACTGTATTATCAAACTATCACCAACTCTTGTATATGGAATCCTGCCGGGAAATCGAACTAGAGGGCCATATCATCGACTCAGGCGTCATGACCCTGGTGTTTGACAGGATCATGGATATGGGAGGAGAATTCGAGATTCTCACGTTCAACGTCGGAAGACTGAAGACGGACACGAGTTACGCACGGTTGCGCGTGACGGCGCCCACCGACCGGCAACTCGACGCCATCCTCTCCGAGTTGCACCGGCTCGGCGCACGCGCCCCCGAGATCGGGAACGTCACCCTCGTACCGGCAGAGGGCGACCGGATCCTTCCGAAGGGATTCTATTCGACCACCAACCACCCGACCTTCGTAAAATACCAGGACGAGTGGCTGCCCGTCGAGCAAATCGAGATGGACTGCCATATCGTGGTCGACGAGAACGAGAAACGGGCGATTTGCACTCCGATATCGAAGATCAAGGCCGGGGACGCCGTCGTCGTCAGCGAAACCGGGGTCCGGGTGGTCTACCCCGAGCGGCCGAGGAAGGTCAGCACGTTCGAGTTCATGCACGGGACCGTCTCGTCTGAGAGGCCGAGCGAGGCGATCATCGCAAAGATTGCCCGCGAGATCCTGAACCTGAAGAAAGAGGGGGGGAAGATCGCGCTCGTCGGCGGCCCCGCCATCGTCCATACCGGAGCGGCCGACGCCCTTGCGAAGATGATCCGCGCAGGCTGCATCGACGTGCTCTTTGCGGGGAACGCGCTCGCCACCCACGATATCGAGTCCAACCTCTACGGCACGTCGCTCGGGATGAACGTCAAAACGGGCACGCTCGTCACCGGCGGGCACAAGCACCACATCCGCGCCATCAGCGAGATCATGCGGGCGGGCTCCATCAAGAACGCAGTCGACCAGGGGGTCGTCACCGGCGGGATCATGTACGAGTGCGTGAAGAAGGGCATCCCGTTCGTGCTCGCCGGCTCCATCCGGGACGACGGACCGCTCCCCGACACGATCACGGACGTCGTGGAGGCGCAGGACGCCATGCGCCGCCACATTCACGATCTCGGGATGGTGGTGATGGTGGGAACGCTCCTCCACTCGGTCGCCGTCGGGAACTGCCTCCCCTCGTACGTCAAGACCGTCTGCGTCGATATCAACCCCGCATCGGTGACGAAGCTGATGGACCGGGGCACGACGCAGGCGATCGGCGTCGTGAGCGACGCAGGGACGTTCCTCCCGCTGCTCTGCGAGCAGCTGGAGATACATGGGGAGTGCTAGCGGGTGAGCGGCATACAGAACGGCTCTTCCCGGTCCAGCACGAACTCCCACTCTTCTTTGCACCCGCACTCCGTCTCTCTCAAGGCGCGCAGGAGCTCGACGTCGCCGGAGAGCGAGTAATCGCCGATCCCCTTCACGATCGGGCCGTCGCAGGTGCCGCAGTTGTGCGGCCCCCGCATCTGCCCGCCGCCGACGGGATCGCAGAGGATATGCACCGGGGAAGCGATCAGCACGTCAAGGACGCTCCAGAGATACGGCGGCCGGAATGCGTGTTGTTTCCAGAGGCGTTCGACCTCGGTCCTGCTCTGGACGGTGCAGAGGTTCATGGAGATGCTGTCCGCAACGGGGGCGACGTCCCCGATGGAGCGTATCATGTCGTCGCGCGCCTCGCGTTCGGTCAGGAACGGCGGTTTCATCAGCAGGTAGGCTTTCATGCCCGCGCCGGCGGCGTGCGCAACCTCTGCGGCGCGGAGGAAATCGGCGTACGAGAACCCCTTGTCGATGCTCCTCTCCCTGATGATGTCGTTCGTGGTCTCGAGGCCCACGGCAACGGAGAGTGGTTTTGCCCAGGCGCCGGTATCGATGATCTCTTGAAACTCCCGGAGCGCCTCCGCATCGACGTACTCGGGCCGTGTCTCGGCGATCACGGCTTTGCCCCGGAACGCCTCCGCGACGGCGCGCCTGACTGCGGGGGGAACCTCGTCGGGATCGAAGAAGCTCCCCGACGTGAAGATCTTGAGCAACTGGTAGTCATCGTCGGAGAAGTTCTCTTTCACCCAGCGGACCTGGCGGATCAGCCGTTCGGTGAGTTCGTCCCCCGGGAGGCCCTGGTAGCGCTCGTGCCGGTAGCCGCACATCCTGCACCGGTTCCAGGAACACCCGCCGCTACGAAAGATTACCGTCAGCGTATCGAGGATCCGGCCTTCATAGAGGTCCTTCCCCCGCCAGGACGCCAGCGGCTTCTCGGTTAATTTGGATAGCATTATACCTCTTATTCGTTGATGTACTGGTATGAAAAGGATCGCATGGCTGACGATCATCGCCGCGATGGTGCTCGTCGGCACGGCATCGGCCGCATATGTTTCAATCAGTGCTCCGCAGACGGTGTATGTCGGCGACGAGCTCGAAATCACCGGTACCACGATCGTGGGAGGTCTCCCCAAACCTTCGCTCGATCCAGGGTTCAGCACGGAGATCATCTTATACGTTCTCAAGCCCGGGAAGAGCGAAGTAGGCAGGAAGACGATCGTCGTGCAACAGGATGGTACGTTCTCCGCGACGTTCGATACCAGCGGCTTTAAAGCAGGGGATTATTCGATCGATCTCATCGACCCCACGCTCTCCACCTTCGGGAGCAGTTCGAAGACACAGCAGATCGTCACCCTGGTCGACCGGTCCGGGAGTCTCACGATATCCTCCCCGCTCAACCAGGACTTCGACGGCAGCCTCGATCTCCGGGGTTCGATCGGGGAGATCGGGGATGCGGGCGTGCGGGTCCTGGTCGAGCACGACGGCACTACCGTCTACGGTCCTGAGTATGTCGCGACCGGCAAGGACGGGGCGTTCTCCGTGGAAGTGCCCATATCCGCAGGGGGCACCTACGAGGTCACCTTCTCCGACAACAAAGGCTACATCGGCGACGCCGTATTCGTGGCGACGGGTACGCCGGGACCGACGGCGACTCAGGCGATGATATCCGCGAGTTCCCCCGCCAGCCGGTCCGCTCCGGCGTATTTCGAGGTCGACACCCGGAGTGGCACGGTGACGATCGCGACCTCGGCCGGGATCGACTGGGTGGTCGAGTACATCGACGAGGACGATAACCTCCGCAAGGTGAACAGCAAAGGCATGCTCGAGCCCGAGACCGTGGAGGTTGCGGCACGGGGAGGCCCGGTCTACGTCAAGGTCTACCCCATGAGCTACAACGACAGCGGCACGGTGCAGGTCTCGGCCTCGAATGCCGACTCGGTCAGGGTGAGCCAGACCGCGCCCGGCCTCTTCGGGGACGCGACGCCCACCCCCGCCCAGGCTGCCCCGGTCCCGGCGGCCCTGGCGCTCCTCGCCCTCCTCGCCGTCATCCTCGTTCGCCGGGGATGAACAACCTTTTTTTCGTCGGGTGACCAATAGGTTAAGGCGAGCCGGGATAGTCTAGTCCGGGAAGGCGGTGGCCTTGAAAGCCACTGGTGCCTGGCACCTCGGGAGTTCAAATCTCCCTCCCGGCGTCTATTATTCACGTTCAAATCACTGGCGAAAAGCATGGCCCTTTCTTCTGACCCTCTTTCATACAGAGCTTAGCTACACTGCCTGTTAAGGACCGAGAATTCCATCATGCCAAAGGAGTCTACGCATACAACCCGATTGCCCGTGGACTCGAGGAAAGAGGGCTCGAGAAGAGCGACATCGATATCGTCGAAGAATTCATCGCTGAACTCAAGGCGCAGGGGGGTATCGGCACTCTCCGGGCAAGATCGTCTGCGTCCACGTCAGCCGGCGCCGCTTTATCGGCCCGTACCGCGACGATATCGCCGGGCGGTGTAAAAGGGGTTAGATGATCTTTGTACCCCAGAGCGTACTCTCGTAGCGTTGAGCCTTCTCGCTTCCCCGGAGGCAGTAGAACTGGTATTTCAGGCCCATCTTTTCATGTACCGGGCAGGTGGGACATAGACAACTCTTCTCTTCGGAAATGCACATGAAACTCTTCCCGGTAGAGCAGAAGAGGCGTTCGTCTGCATTCTTCGCACAGGAGGTGTACGTCGGGCAGCCGGGGCAGGTGCATGCCGCACGGTTGCTCTCCATCATCTTCATCTGCTCTTCGGGCGGCATCTCCCGCATTTCCTGCATCAGCATCTCGAACTTGTCCATAGGCGTTCCTCGCGGTCCATAGTGAGGCATGATTATGTGAACTACCACGCCCTGAA
>NZ_DAFZ01000107.1 GCF_002498065.1 Methanoculleus sp. UBA208
TGCCGTCATGGAAAGAGAGCATCTGAGAGCCACCGAACTGGATGCGACTCTTGCATCGATCGCATCGGGCGTCATCATCTACGATACCGCCGGGGCTATTGTCCGGGTGAACGAAGCGGTGCGCAAGATGATCGACAGAGCGTCGCTCTCTCTCGATCCGATCCGTTTCGAGGAGCGCCAGGCGGGTTTTGGCGTCCTGCGGGAGGATGGGACGCCGCTCTCTCTCGAGGCGACCCCGTACTACCGGGCGCTGCACGGAGAGACCGTGCAGGGAGAAGAGGTGATGGTCACCCGCCTGGACCGGGAACCGCTCTGGGTGGACACGTCGGCAGCTCCCATCCGCGATGCCGGCGGTGCTATCGTCGGGGCCATCGCCATCCTCACGGACATCACCGAGCGGAAGCGGGCTGAGGAAGCGCTCATACGCCATACCGAAGAACTCACCCGGCTTCACCGCGAACTGGAGGCCGCGAACCGGGAGGCGAACCTCTACCTGGACATCCTCACCCACGACATCGGCAACACCGAGAACGTTTCGAACCTCTATGCCGACCTGCTCATCGAGTCCCTGGAGGGAGAAACAGCCGGATACGTGAAGAAACTGCAGCGCAGCATCCAGAAGAGCATCGAGATCCTGGGCACCGTCTCAACCATCCGCCGGATCCACCAGGCGTCTCCGGATCTCAAACCGATGGATCTTGATGCCGCGATCCGGGGAGCAATGGAAGGTTATCCCGACAGCATCTTCTCCTATCACGGCGCGCATCACCAGGTCGAGGCCGATGACCTTCTCACCGTGGTCTTTGCAAACCTCATCGGCAACGCAGTCAAGTTCGGTGGTCCCGAAGTCGTAGTCGCCGTCCGGACGGAACAGGATGACGGGTTCGTCCGGGTATCGGTCGAGGATACCGGTCCGGGTGTCCCGGATAAAGATAAGCAGGAGATCTTCTGGCTGTACGAAATGAAGAAGCGAGGTGTCGGTAAGGGACTTGGTCTCTACCTGGTGCAGATCCTCGTGGAACGCTACGGCGGCAGGATCTGGGTCGAGGACCGGGTGCCCGGCCGCCCGGAAGAAGGCGCGGCGTTCAGGTTCACACTGAGACCCGCCCTGTAAACCCACTGATCGGGTTAATTCCGGCGGATGATGCCGACACTCGTGTTTTACCCCGGGAGTGCCGATGCCCCTCTGTGCCGTGAGTTCAGCGATGAGATCGACATCGCTCTTCGAGTCCCCGGGCAATTGAGTTATACGCGTAGATCCCTTCGGCGCGATGGAATTCTCTGTCCTTTACAGGCAGTGCGGCCAGGCTCTGCATGGAAGGGGGTCGGAAGAAGAGAAGATGTGCGTTTCGCCAGCGATTTGACTGTGAACGGTAAACGCCGAGGGGGAGATTTGAACTCCCGAGGTGCCGAACACCAGTGGCTTTCGAGGCCACCGCCTTCCCGGACTAGACTACCTCGGCACAGAATCAGCCTAGGGTATTTAGGCTCTTCGACTATAATAGTATCGAGATAATGCTCTGTCGATTCACTCTCATCCCGGACGGCAACGTGCTGATCTACCAGGGGCGGCCGGGGGATACCTACGAGGCCGCACTCCTCTCCTTCGGGCTCAATCCGGACGCGGCGCTGATCTTTCATCACGGAAGAAGCCTGCCGCAGGATAAAAAAATCGAGGAAGAGGAGGTCGGGATCTTCCCGGCCTCCTCACGCGGGTGACTTACTGCGGGCCCGGCTTTCCTGCCTGGGTGATCATCATATCGTCGACGCGGACGAGGAGCATGGCCGTCTCGGTTGCGCTCTTGATCGCCTGGGTCTTCACCCGCAGGGGCTCGATGACCCCGGCCTCGCGCATGTCCACGACCTCGCCGTTGTAGACGTTGAGCCCGGCGTACTTCGCGCCGTCGGCGTGGACCTTGCGCATGTCGACGACCTTGTCGATCGTGTCGAACCCGGAGTTCTCCGCGAGCGTCCTCGGGATGACCTCGAAAGCGTTCGCAAACGCCTCGATGGCGAGCTGGACCCGTCCGCCGACGGTTGCGGCGTAGTCGCGGATGCGGAGCTGGAGTTCGGTCTCCACCGAACCGCCGCCGACGACGAACTTGCCGTCCTCGATGGCATCCTGGACGACCCGGGCCGCGTCGTAAACCGCCCGCTCGAGTTCGTCCAGCAGCAGCTGGGAAGTGCCCCGCAGGAGGATCGTGACGGCTTTCGGGTTGTCGCAGCCGGAGATGACCGTCAGGTCGGCGTCGGGGACTTCCTCGGCCGCCTCAGCGTGGCCGAGCGTCGCCGCGTTGAGCTCCTCGGGCTTGTTGACGATGGCGCCGCAGAGCGCTTTCGCGGCGAACTTCATGTCCTCTTCCTTTACGTCCTCGACGGCGTAGATGCCGTGTTTCGCGAGGTAATACTGCACGGCATCGGCAATCCCCTTCTGGCAGAGGACGACGTTTGCGCCGGAGGCAACGATCTGGTCGGCGAGTTTCTGGAGGGACTCGCGCTCCTGCTCGGAGAACGCCTTCATCTGGTCGGAGGAGGTGATCTTGATCTTCGACTTGACCTGGGTCTTCGTGACCTCGAGCGGCAGGGCGAGCAGGGCTACTTTAGCGTCCGTGACCTTTGTGGGCATCTGCTCGAAGACGCGCTTCTTGTCGATGACGATGCCCCGGATCAGGTTGGCGTCGTGCATCGAGTCGCCGACCTGCGTCTTGATCTTGATGTCGTCCTCGTCCACGACGTAGGTGCCCTGGCCTGTCTCGCTCGCGACCTGGCACACCGCGTCAACCACGATGCCGGCGATCTTGTCCTTGACGGCTTCGATGGACTTACCGGTCATGGCGGTGTCGGCGATCTTCAAGAGGTCGTCGCGGTCGCCGAATACGACCGTGATAGCCAGTTCGTCGAGAATTTCGAGGGCCTTCTCCATGCCGAGCTGGTAGCCGTTCGCGATGATCGTGGGGTGAACCTCCTGGGCGAGCAGTCTCTCCGCCTCTTCCATCAGCGACCCGACGAGTACGGTTGCGGTCGTGGTGCCGTCGCCGACTTCGCCGTCCTGGGCCTCCGCAACCTCGACGACCAGCTTGCCGCCGGGGTGCTGCACGGACATCTCGTGCAGGATGGTTGCCCCATCGTTCGTGATCACCACGTCACCGCTGGAGCTGACCAGCATCTTGTCCATTCCCCGGGGACCAAGCGTCGTCCGAACGGCGGCCGCAATTGCCTTTGCAGCCATGATATTCGAGCGCTGCGCCTCGAATCCGCGCGTGCGCTCAACATTTTCCCGTAAAATAATGATGGGCTGTCCAGCAAGCATTGTATAATCCTCCTTTGTCCGTTAGGTTTGTTCAGAGGTTCTATATAAATTAGTCGATAGGGGCCGGCCTTCCCGGGGCACACCGGCCGTTCGGTACGGGCGGATTGCCTTTCAGCTGGCTTTACACGCCCGGTACTCCCGGCAGGCGGGCCGGGGATTATTGAAAAAAGCGTGAGCCGGGTCTTCACCCGAGTCTCGATATCGCGAAGAGCGAGTGGACCGGGACGCCGTCGATCTCCCGGGCACCCTGCTTGTCGAAGAGCGACCAGATCGCCATCGGCACGGCTCCGTGCCGCCGGAGGAACGCTATCGCCTCGGCAAGCGTCGTTCCGGTCGTGACGACGTCGTCGATGATGATGCAGCGCTGCCCGGTAATCGTGGAGAAGGTGCCCGAGAGGGATCCGGTGGGGGTCTCGCTCCGGCTGTGTTTCGCCGGGAGGTATACCGCGAGTTTCAGCCCCTCCTCCGCAGCGATCAGGGTGGCGAGCGGGATTCCCGACAGCGCGATGCCGACGACCGTATCCGGCTCCTCTCCTCCGGAACGCACGTCCTCCGCCTCCGCCAGGTAGAGGAAGCGCTTGAGCATCATCATCGCCATGTCGCCGAGGAGGGTTCCATGGCTCCCTATCGCCGTCCAGTCGATGTGGACGTCTTTTGGGGCCTCCATGCCCTTTTGCTGGGTGAGCAGCCAGGTGACCGTCTCCATCGAGAGGCCCAGCTCGTCGGAGATCTGGCCGGGAGTGTGCCCTTCTGCCTGGAGCGCCTTTGCCTTCGTGATCAACTCTTCGAGGGCGGACATGGAGAAGAGATCTCCAGGTAATCTATTTAAATTTTCTTTTGATTGCTGCGCCGCAGACCGGACATTCCCCCGGCTCCCGCCAGTATCGGCCGCACCCGCTGCACCGGTAGCGCCACTTAATAGCCCGGGCCGGCCGTTGCCGGATGCTCCTGGTCTCGATGCCGAGGCGGTGCGCGACGTTCTGGACCGCGAAGTCGTCGGTGACGAGGACGGCCGATAACTCCAGCGCGAGCGCGAGGATATCCCGGTCGGTCCCGGAGAGCACCCCGGCGTCCCCGGTCCCGAGTGCCGCCGCGTCGACCCTTGAGAGGTCTTCCTCGCGTGGTTCCCGGACCCGGAGTCCCGCGGCCGCGAGCGCCTCAAACCGGCACTTCGCATGGAGGTCGCCGAGTTCCCCGACAACCGAGGGGGTGGTCCAGGCCGTCTCCTCTATGGGCATCTCCGAGAAAAAGACCGAGGCGTCGAGGACCAGTGTCATGCCGAGAACTCCACGGTATCGTTCTCCCGGCACCTGATCGCGTACCCGAACGTTTCAAGCAGCCGGCAGGCGGTCTTCGCGTGCATCGAGAGGGTGTGGGTGCTGTACTCCCCGCCGTAGCAGGCGAGGTAGACGAGAAGCTGGTCGGCGAGGTGGACGTCGACCGTGCCCGGGCTGCGGCATTCTTCGATCAGGGCCCGGGCGGCCGTCCGGCCCACCTTTTCGGCGGGAAGCCCCCTCTTCCCGAGAGCGACGGCGCCCTTCGCCCCGCTCCACACCGTGACGGAACTCCCGGTGCTCGCACCGTCCTCCCGGGGGTCGAGAGCCACGGTGCAGGAGAGGCCGAGTTCGCTCTCGAGGAGGTTCCGGGCAGCTGCCGCCTGGCGCTCCGTGACGTGACCCGGGAGGCCCGCCGAGCAGGAGACAAGCCCGCACCCGCTATCTTCCCCCTCCGGGATCACGATCGGACCGGGCCGCCCGGGCTCCACCCGGACATGCACCCGCCCGCCTCCCCGGGGGTAGTACCCGCGTTCGAGCACCTCGATACGGATCGAGGCCCCGGCGCGGCGGAGGACCGGTGCGAGGACGCGGTCTACGTAATCGATCGTCGGGCTCCACGGCACCTCCGTCCCGCCCGTGACGGTGATGCTCCCGCCGGTATGAAGGGCGACCGGGAGCCACGCCTGCAGGATGAGAGGGATGCTCCCGGCGGTTCCGGGGTCGATCCGGAGATCGGCCCGCCGGAGCCGCCCCGGGGTGAAGGTGATCTCGCTGCTCCCGGGTGAAAGACCGGTGCATTCGGCTTCGCAGGCCCCGGCGACCGCCCGGACTGCGGCGATGTGCTGGGGCGCGAGCCCGGGGTTCGGTCGGTTCTGCCGGATCCGGGTGACGGTGACCGGAGTTCGAGAGATCGCCGATAGGGCGACCGCCAGGCGGAGGACCTGCCCCCCTCCCTCCAGGTGGGTTCCGTCAACGGTGAGCATCTTCCCTGATCGCGGTAGCGATTGCGTTCGCGGCCGATATGAAGCTTGAGGCGTTCTCGTAGGTATCGCTGGAGACGACCGAAGCCACCCCCGCCGCCCGCAGGCGGGTATAGGCGCCGCTCGTGAGCACCCCGTGAACGCAGGCCGCGTGGATGGATGCTGCTCCCTGCTCCCGGAGCATGCAGGCGGCGGTCGCGAGGGTCCCGCCGGTGGATATGATATCGTCCACGATCACGACGTCCCGGCCGGCTGTATCGACGGTCTTTGGGGCGATCCGGACCTCTTCACCCGAGAGCCGGGTCTTTACGAGGTGGTCGCAGTCCCACCCGCCGACGGCGGCGACATCGGCCGCAAAGTCGGTCGCCCCTTCGTCCGGAGCGAGGACCAGAGGGTTCTTCAGGCGCAGGTCGCCGATGTACCCCCCGACGGCCGGGGCGATGGTGACGTCTCTCGTCGGGACGCCGAAATGATCCAGCACGCTTCGATCGTGGATGTTGACGACGAACGCCCGCTCGATCCCGGTCGAGAGGGCTCGCGCAACCGCCCGGGCGCTTATCGGCTCGCCCGGGAAAAAACGCCTATCCTGCCGCGAGTAGCCGAGATACGGGACCACCAGCGTGTTCCTTGATTGGTCGGCGGCATCGATCGCGAGAAGGGTCTGCACGAGCATATCGTTGTCCACGACGCTGCTGACGATCAGGGTCTCATCGTCGAGTTCTCCGCACTTAAGATACATTTCTCCGTCGGGAAAACGGGTAAATTTCGTCTCGACCAATGGGGCCCCCAGTTTTTCGGCAATGCGGGCTGCGAGAACCTGGGACCGTTCCGTACTGATTATTCTCATAGAACACCTTTGCTAGAAAGTATTTGAACGAGGATGAATAAATTATATAAGTACCAGTGCAGCAAAGAGGTAAACTCGACGATGGATTCGACGACATCAACGGAAATTCCAAACATAGAGCTCACGAATGACGAACTGGAGGATATGGATGTCCTTTCAGGTCTCGAGCTGAGCGCATCTTCAGATATCGACGTACCCCCGAATCTTATCGACCAGGTCATCGGTCAGGAGCACGCCGTCGAGGTGATCCGCAAAGCTGCGGTCCAGCGCAGGCACGTGATGATGATCGGCACCCCCGGAACCGGCAAATCGATGCTGGCGAAGGCCATGGCCGAGCTTCTCCCCAAAGAGGAACTGCAGGACATTCTGGTCTATCCGAACCCCGAGGATAACAATAACCCCATCATCAGGACCGTGCCTGCGACCCGCGGCAAACAGATCGTCAACGCCCACAAGGTGGAGGCGAGGAAGAAGATCCAGATGAGGAGCACCCTCGTCATGCTCCTCATCATCGGCATCATCGGCTATGCAGTCATCACTTACCAGTGGCTCATGGGCATCATCGCCGCTGCGTTTGTATTTATGGCGCTGAAGTATTCGATGCCCCGCGAAGAGGCGATGGTCCCGAAGCTCCTGATCTCCCACGACTCGAACTCGACGGCGCCTTTTGTCGACGCCACCGGTTCGCACGCGGGGGCCCTGCTCGGGGACGTCCGGCACGACCCCTTCCAAAGCGGCGGGCTCGAGACGCCTTCCCACGACCGCGTCGAGGGAGGGGCCATCCACCGGGCGCACGGGGGGGTTCTCTTCATCGACGAGATCAACACCCTCACCCCCCACTCCCAGCAGAACCTGCTTACTGCCCTCCAGGAGGGCACCTTTCCGATCACCGGCCAGAGCGAGCGCTCGAGCGGCGCGATGGTCAGGACCGAGCCGGTCCCCTGCCGGTTCGTGATGATCGCGGCAGGCAACATCGACGCCATCCAGGGGATGCACCCGGCGCTCCGGTCGCGTATCCGGGGCTATGGCTACGAGGTTTACATGCGCGAGACGATGGAGGACACCCCGGAGAACCGGAAGAAGTTCCTCCGGTTCATCGCCCAGGAGGTCCAGAACGACGGGAAGATCCCCCACTTCGACCGCAGCGCCATGCTCGAGGTTCTCCGCGAAGCCCGGCGCCGCTCGAACCGGAAGGGCCACCTGACCCTGAAACTCCGTGACATGGGCGGGCTCATCCGGGTGGCGGGCGACCTCGCCCGGCAGGAAAGCGCGGAGTTCACCACGGTAAAGCATGTCCTCGCCGCAAAATCGGCGTCCCGCTCGATCGAGGACCAGATCTCCGACGAGTACATCCGGCGGAGCCGCGACTACGAGATCACCGTCGTCGAGGGCACCAAGATTGGACGGGTGAACGGGCTTGCCGTGATGGGGAGCGACTCCGGTTCGGTGCTCCCGGTGATGGCCGAGGTGACCCCGAGCCAGGGGGCGACCGGCACGGTCATCGCGACCGGTATGCTCAAAGAGATCGCCAAGGAGTCGATCACGAACGTCAGCGCTCTCATAAAGAAGTTCACGGGCAAGGATGTCAAGAACATGGACATCCACGTCCAGTTCATCGGGACCTACGGCGGCGTCGAGGGGGACTCGGCCTCCGTGACCGTGGCAACAGCGGTGATCAGCGCCATCGAGAACATCCCGGTGCGCCAGGACGTCGCGATGACCGGATCGCTCTCGGTCCGGGGCGACGTCCTTCCCATCGGGGGAGTCACCTACAAGATCGAGGCGGCGGCAAAGGCCGGGATCAAGAAGGTGATCATCCCGCGGTCGAACTTAGACGACGTTCTCATCGAGGACCGCTACCGCACGATGGTCGAGGTGGTCCCGGTCGACCACATCGAGGAGGTTCTCCAGAACGCACTCGTGCCCGAGAACCGCGAAGGGTTCCTCTCGAAACTCCGGAAGCTGGCGGTCACCCCGACCGCCATCTTCGACCCGAACGCCGGGCGCTCCGCGGTCTGATGACCTATGGCTGAAGTGCGGTACTACGACATCCGGTGCGTACGTGGCGAGATCACCCTGGTCGACATCGACAACGGGGTGATCGAGTCCGCAGGCACCTCATTTTTCGACAAAGCCGTGATCCGGGTGCTCGGATCGAAAGGCTGGGGCATCCTCACCCGCGACCACGTCGATATCGATTCGAAGCGCGAACTGAACGCCCTCATCGAAGCGGCGGCGCGCCTCGCTGCGGTCACACAGGACCGCCTCGACCTCGCCGATGCGCCGCGCGGCGTGCTCCCCGTTCCGCCCCTCGGGGAGGACCCCCGTGATATCGACCTCGAGGAGAAGACCCGGCTGCTTGCCGGGGTAGAGGAGGCGGCACGCGTTGCCGGGGTGGGAAACACCCGGGCGCGCTACACCGAGGGGATCGACTCGGTCCGGTTCCTGGATTCGAGCGGGAACGAGTACTCCTACGAGGCGGTCCGGTCCGGGTTCTCGGTCCTCGCGATCGCGTCCAGAAACGGTGTGATGCAGATGGGGAGCGAACGCGACCACATCACCACCGGGTTCAACCTCCGGAACAAGCAGATCCTCGGCAGGAAAGCGGGCGAGGTCGCGGTCTCCCTGCTCGACGCAAAACTCCCGAAAGGCGGGACGAAACGGGCCGTGCTCGACCCGGAACTTGCGGGGGTCTTCACCCACGAGGCGGTCGGCCACGCGAGCGAGGGCGATCTCGTCCGCGAGGGCGCATCGGTTCTCGGAGGGAGGATCGGGGAGCGGATCGGGTGCGAGGGACTGGTCATCGTGGACGATCCCTCCCTTCACGAGTTCGGGTTCATCCCCGTGGACGCCGAGGGAGTGGCCGTGCAGCGGACCGAGATCATCCGCGACGGCATCCTCTCGTCCTACCTGCACAACCGCGAGACCCTCGCGGCGGTCGGGAACGGAGTCCCGGGACACGCCCGCTCCGAGCACGGGGCGCCGCCGATCGTCCGGATGAGCAACACCTTCATCGAGAACGGCGACGCGGCCTACGACGAGATCCTTTCCGAGTGCAGGGACGGCATCCTGTTGATCGGATCGAGGGGCGGCCAGGTCGATCCCGGCCGGGGTGTCTTCCAGTTCAACGCGGAGTACGGCTACCTGGTCGAGGGCGGCGAGACGACGGATATGGTCAGGGACGTCTCACTCTCGGGCGAGATCCTCTCGACGCTCCATAACATCGCTCTCGTCGGGAACGACCGGAAGATGAGCCCGGGATACTGCGGCAAAGGCGGACAGAGCGTGCCGGTCAGCGACGGCGCGCCGCACCTCCTGCTCGAGAACGCAACCATCGGGGGGCGGGGCGGATGAAGGGCGAAGACCTGATCGAGAGAGTCCTCCGGGAGGGCGAGCGCCGGGCCGACGAGGTCGAGGTCTTCTACGCCCGCGGAGAGAGCGTCAGCACCGAGATCAAGAAGGGCATTATCGGCACAGCCGAGGAGTCGGAAGCCTGGAGCATGGCCGTCAGGACGGTCAGGGACGGCCGGATAGGGTTCTCGGCCACAAGCGATCCCGACCGGTGGAAGGAGTGCCTGGACGCGGCGCTCGCGAGCGGGAGGCTTGCCACCTCGCAGCAGTGGGGCGGGTTCCCGAGACCGGCCAACCTGACGAGCACCGCATCCTCATCGGACGGCGACCTGATCGTCGCGGTGGAGGACGCGGCGGGGATGGTCGCCGACCTCCTTTCGGGTGCCGCGGAGCACCCGGTGGAGGTCGTCGGCGGGGGCGCGAACCTCGCCCGGTCGTACCTCATGGTCGCGAACACGAGCGGCGTCCTCTACGGCATGGACCGGACGGTGGCGGCGGTATCCCTCGAAGCGATCCGGGAACAGTCCACGGGCTACGAGTTCGACGCCTCCCCGTTCCGTGCCGATATCGACGCCCGGTCGGTCGGGGAGCAGGCTGCCTCGCTTGCCGCACGCTCTCTATCGGGGCGCGATATCGCGACCGGGCGTTACGACGTCGTCCTCTCCCCGGTTGCGGCCGCAAGCATTCTTGGCCATGTTCTCCTCCCGGCCCTATCCGGGCGGAACGTGAAGGCCGGACGGTCGTTCCTCGCGGACAAGATCGGTGAGCAGGTCTTTGACGAATCGCTCTCCGTTTATGACGACCCGTTTGCTCCCGGCCTCGGGAGCACCGTCTGGGACGCGGAAGGTGTCCCCACCCGCCGCCTGGTCTTCGTGGAGCAGGGAGTGCTTGGCCGGTTCGCCTACGACCTCAAGACCGGCTACCGCTACGGCGAGGGAAGCACGGGGAGCGCCGTCCGCTCCGGCGGCGAACCCCCGGGGATCGGCGTGCACAACCTCTTCATCGACGGCCCGCGGGCAAAAGAGCCCGGCGACGAGCGGGCGGTCTGGATCCACGACGTCGTGGGCGCCCATACCGCGAACCCGTTCTCCGGCGACTTCTCGGTGGAGATCTCCAACCCCTTCTGGATGGAGGGCGGGGACCTCGTCGAACCCATCCGTACGGCGATGCTCTCCGGGAACGTCTTTGAGATGCTCGCGGGTATCGGGGGGCTCGGAAAAGACACAAGACGCGTCGGACGGCTGACGATTCCATCAATACGGTTAAATAACCAGCAGATCATTGGTAAATAGATGATGGAAGAGATCCTTGCCATCCTTCTCGCGGTCGCGATAGCCGCGGCGCTCTACTACCTCATGAAGAAGGCCCTGACGCTCGTCATCAACGCCATCGCCGGGCTCATCACGCTCTGGCTCCTGAATTATTTCGACGTCCTCAGCTGGTTCGGCGCTCCCGACATCCAGATCAACCTGGTGACGATCCTCATCTGCGCCCTCGGCGGGCTGCCGGGCGCCCTGGTCCTGGTCCTGCTCCACCTTGTCGGGATCGCGATCTGAGAGGGTTATCAAGGTTCGCGGGGCTTCACTCGCGTTTTGGAGGCCGGAGGTTTTCTCCAGCCCCCGATCCCTGCCCGGTCTTTACTTAAAGGGTGTCTGGGTATCCTATCTCATGTATCACGGTAAAGGCAAAGCGAGGTGAAATCCCGGTACAGTGGACCGTGGT
>NZ_DAFZ01000080.1 GCF_002498065.1 Methanoculleus sp. UBA208
TCGAAGAAGGAACTGCTCGCGATGCCGTTCGCCGACCTGATCTCCCCGCAACAGAAAGCCGGATTTGTCGAGTTCATCAAAAAAAAAGAGCGATCTTCCATCCGAGTGCCGGCAGACCTGCACCGCATCGCTCATATCAAGGGAAGGAACGGAGATCCCGATGGAGATCACCGTCCGGTCGGTCACCTTCGGCGGAGAGCAGTACCTCGTGGCGATTGCGCGGGACATTGCCGACCGGGTCCGCACCGAGCGGGAACTCAGGATAAAGGAGACCGCTCTCGAATCGTCGACAAACGGCATCCTTATCGCCGATCTCAGCGGAGCCGTTATCTATGCCAACCGGAGTTTTGCCTCGATGTTCGGGTACGGCGAGGATGGAGCGGTCACGGAAAGAAACCTGGAGGCATTTTTTGCAGACCCCACCGTCGGAGAAACGATTACGGGGCATCTTCTTGACGACCATGCAATCATGCAGGAGACGATCGGGCTGCGAAACAACGGGTCTCCGTTTCACATCCAGGTCTCGGGCAGCGTCGTGCAGAACGACGCCGGGCAGCCGCTCTGCATCATGCTGATCGTTATGGACATCACCGGGCGGATTCTCACCGATCAGATGAAGCGGGAGACATACGCGCAGCTCGGGAAGAATATCGAACAGTTTGCCATTCTCGGCGATCACATCCGGAACCCGCTGCAGGTGATCGTCGGGTATGCGGAGATGATCGACGACCCGCTTGCCGAGAAGATCCTCGAGCAGTCGCGCCGGATTGACGAGATCATCACCGAACTCGACCGGGGATGGGTCGAGTCGGCGAACGTCAGGCAGTTTTTACGGAAGCACGGGGACGGTACGGAGCCTTCCGTACAGGCGTTTTTACACTCATGGAAATAAGATCCGCCCTGACGGACATTCGACCAAAACAAGAAACGCCCCGGCCGGGATTCGAACCCGGGTCGAAAGCTCCGGAGGCTTTCAGGATATCCACTACCCTACCGAGACTGCCATATTATATTGTTCTGTATGGTATAAAAGGCCAGCGGAGAGGAGGGTTTCAGGCCCTCCTCGACTCATAGAGCTGCCAGATCTTGCACGCTCCTTCGTGGCTGACCATGCAGGGGCCCACGGGAGTGCGCGGGGTGCAGGCCTTCCCGAAGAGCCGGCAGTCGGAGGGCCGGGCGACGCCGCGCAGCACTTTGTCGCAGATGCAGGCGAAGTGCTTGTCCACGTGCCTGATCTCGATATCGTGCTTCTTCTGGGCGTCGTAGCCCTCGAACTCCGGCTTCAGGCGGAGGCCCGATGCCGGGATCACGGGAAAGCCGCGCCACTCGACGTCGTACGGCTCGAAGACCTCGTACATCAGGCGTTTCGCCTTGACGTTCCCTTCCCGGGTGACCACGCGCGGGTAGGCGTTCTCCACCCGGTGCGCCCCCTCGCGGACCTGCCGGACCGCCATCAGGAGGCCGAGGAGGATATCCTCCGGCTCGAACCCCGCGACGACCTGCGGGACGGGGAACCGTTCGTACTCCTGGTAGCCCATCACCGCGCAGACGTGCCCGGGTAGGATGAACCCGTCGAGCGCCGCCTCCCCCTGGGCGAGGAGCCACGCCATCGCGGGCGGGACGAGCCGGTGGCACGAGAGGATGGAGAAGTTCTCCGGCGGGCGGGAGAGGATCGTGGCGGCGACCGTCGGTGCGGTGGTCTCGAAGCCGACCGATATGAAGACGACCTCCCGGTCCGGCTCCCGCCGGGCGATCTCCACTGCCTTGTGGACGCCCTGCACCACCCGGACGTCCCCGCCGCTCGACTCGAGCGAGCCTTTCGACCCCGGGACACGCAGCAGGTCGCCGTAGGTGGCGACGGTGCAGCCACGCTCCACCAGGTCGAGAGCGGCGTCGATCTCGCCCTGCGGCGTGATGCAGACCGGGCAGCCCGGCCCCATCACGATCTTGAGCCGCTCGGGAAGGACGCTCCGGAGCCCGGCGCGCGCGATTGCCGCCTCGTGGGTGCCGCAGATATGCATGAGCGTGATATCCCGGTCGACGAGAGCGTGGAGCGCATCAAGGATTTCCTTTCCAACCGCCATGAATTATCATACTTATATTCCGCTGACAGCACATATTAGTACCGGAATGAACAGCATCATGTACGGAAGCGCGGTCGTCCTCTGCGGAATCATCGCAGCGTTCGTCGTTCACGAGGTCTTCCGGTGGCTTCAGAAGCGGGCCGACCTCACGGAATCGAAACTCGACGACATCGTGCTCTATTCTCTCGATAAACCACTTACGATTGCCATAATCGTATGTTCCGTCTGGATCTCCATAGCGCTCTTCGTCGACCCCGCGACCCTCCTCGGGGAGTACGCGTGGCTCTTCTCCGGGCAGTACTTCGCTGCGGCGGCAACCCTCATCGCGGCTTGGGTGGTTTCTTCGTTTGTCTACAACTTCATCAACCTCTACGGCAGGTGGATGGCGTCGCAGACCGAGACCGACCTTGACGACCGGATCATCCGGGTGCTCGAGGTCTCGGCACGCTATGTAATCTGGTTCGTCGCCATCCTCATGGTGCTCCGGATGCTCGATGTGGACATCACACCGCTCATCGCCGGTGCCGGGATCGCCGGCCTGGCGGTGGCGCTCGCTGCCCAGGATATCGTCTCCAACTTCTTCGGGGGTGCGGTCATCCTCGCGGATAAACCGTTCGCGGTGGACGATCGGGTCAAGATCGACGGCTACCTCGGGGACGTGATCGGCATCGGTCCCCGGAGCACCAGGATCAAGACGCTGGATCACCAGATGGTGACCATCCCGAACTCGAAGGTCTCGAGCAGCGTCATCGTCAACTACGCCATGCCGGACGTCAGGCTAAAGATCAAGATCCCGGTATCGGCTGCATACGGCAGCGACATCAAGCGCATAAAAGAGATCCTCATCGAGATCGGGCACGAGGCGGCGGCACGGTCCGAGTACGTCCTCTCCGATCCTGCGCCGTCCGTCTACTTCCTCGAGTTCGGAGCGTCAAGCCTGAACTTCATGCTCGTTCTCTGGGCAAAGGCCTTCAACCTGACCTGGGACGTTCAGGATTACGTGAACACGCGCGTCTACGAGCGGTTTGCGGAAGAGGGGATCGAGATCCCGTTCCCGCAGATGGACGTCCACATGCGGGAGTGATCTAGGTCGCCCGATAAAATACCCCTCTTTTTTCCCGAACCTGTTCGATCAGGCCCCGTGCTTCGAGGACGCGGAGGTGCTTTGCGACCTCGGCCGGACGGATGCCGAGGAGTGCGGCGAGATCTGCGGGCGTGCAGGGCCGGCGGCGGATGGTCGCGAGGATGATCTCTCCGGCATCCCCGCTCTCCGGCGGCAGCGCCCGGTCCGTGCAGGCCGCCCCGATCACCTCCCCGCCGAGCACCGCCGCGATCCGCTCGAGCGCCCCCCGGGACGCCGGCCTGACCCGGATATCGGTGCCCGGCCGATCGAGGGTGTTTACCTGCACGCGGTCGGGCTTGATTGCCGCAACGGCGTCTTTCAGGAGCTGGATCTCGTCCTCCGTGTCGTTGATGCCCGGGACGATGAAGACCTCGAGCCGGACCTCGCCGGTATACTCCCGGACGAAGTCAAGCAGCCCCTCGAGCACCCGCCCGGCGGTGAGGCCCGGGCAGGGGCGGTTGATCTTCAAAAAGGCCTCTTCGGAGACAGCATCGAGCGACGGCACCACGAGGTCCGCACGCATGAGGGCGGCCCGGACTTCCGGGTCCGTCAGGAGTGCGCTGTTGGTCAGCACCGCGACCCGGTAGCGGGGATACCGGTCTTTGATGAAGGCGATGATCTCGCCAAGCCCGGTGTGAAGCGTCGGCTCCCCTGACCCGGCGAACGTGATGTAGTCGAGATCCGGCCTCTTCGCGAGAAAATCGTCGAGTTCCGCGATGACCCGGCCGGTCGGGACGTACTCGCGCCGCTTGCAGGTCAGATCGGTCGTCCGCCCGCACTCGCAGTAGACGCAGTCGAAGGCGCAGGTCTTGTGCGGTACCAGGTCGATTCCGAGCGATATGCCCAGGCGCCGGGAGGGGACCGGGCCGAAGAGGTAACGGTATGCCATGAGGTTATCCGGAGTACTATCCGGCACAAGGGATCATCAGGGTTCACCTCTCTGCAACGACCCGCCGGAGGCCACCCCCTATCCCGGCCTGCAGATGTGGTCGGCCGGGGTGAAGGCCGCCGGGTTGACCCACGTTCCGGCGAGGCGGGATACGCCGGGAGGTGCCTGTTCCTAACCTATTTATCGTCCCGGCCGGAACATTCTGTATGTTTGGCGTCTCCACCTACTGCCTTCATCGCGAGCCGCTCTCTAGCGCGCTCGAGAAACTCGCTCCCGTCACCGATTGCGTGGAGGTGATGGATGACGGGCTGCACTACCTGGAGAGCGCGGAACCGCTCGAGAGTTACTCGTATCTCTACTTCATCCACGCGCCGTCCCGGGGGGTCAACATTGCAAGCCTCCTCGAGCCCATCCGGCGGGCGAGCGTCGAGGTCCTGACGCAGACGTTCGCCGTCGCCGCCGAGATCGGGGCGGACGTGGTCATCCACCCGGGCTACTATGCGTGGCGCGAGGAGCGGGAGCGGGCGGTGGAGAGGTTCCGGCAGTCGCTTTCCGAACTCACGGCGGCGGCCGAAGACCTCTCGGTCACATTCTTTGTGGAGAACATGGGGGACTGGGAGTACTTCTTCCTGCGCTCCTGCGAGGACCTGCCGCTCATCAACGGGATCGGGCTTGCGCTCGACGTCGGCCACGCGAACCTGAACGGGTGCCTGGACGGTTTCCTCGCCCACCCGGCGGCGCACTACCACCTGCACGACAACGACGGCACCGGGGACACGCATTCGCCGGTCGGGGCCGGGACGATCGATTTTTCAGCCGTGATGGACGCCGTCGAGAGGGACAACGTCATCCCCATCGTCGAGGTGGATACCCTCGACGGGGTGACCGCCAGCATCGGCGCGCTGGAGGCGATCGATGCCGCCGCGCAGGGCGAATAAGGCCGGTCCTGCCCGGTTCCTTGCCCGGTTTCGGCCGTAACCTTTTATAGGGTAAACCTCCAACATAATTGGTGCGTCACGCCTCAGTGGCTCAGCCGGTAGAGCGTGTCCTTGGTAAGGACAAGGTCGCGAGTTCGAATCTCGCCTGAGGCTTGAATATTGCTCCTTTTTCGAAATTAAGAACCAATTTTATCCCGTCTCTCGCGGAGAGGAAGCCCTCTCTACTGGCAAAACCTCATATCTCGTGATGGCAAAGAGTTATCATCGGTAAATCCCGGAGGCGATCGATAGTGAAGGAGTACCAATCCATCAAGTCCAAGGTTCTGGCCCTTCTTGAGCGCGAGCTCCCGACCCTCCGGGAGAAGTATGGTATCGAAACAATCGGTATTTTCGGCTCCGTATCGCGTGAGGAGGATACACCTGAATCGGACGTGGACGTAGTATACTCGTTCCGTCCGGAGATGGACACTTACGAGAATCTGCTGGATTTAGGGGATTTTCTTGAGGATCTGCTCCAGAGAAAAGTGGATCTGGTTTCCGTTGAGTGGATGAGCGAGGGATTGCGCGTATGTGTGATGAGAGAGGCCATCTTCTGTACGCGTGAGAGGGGTACAGCATGACAGAGTTGCGGTTGCGATACTACCTTGCAGATATTTACGAGCAATCTGAAAATATCATGAAGGCAACCGAACGAATGAGTTATGAGGAATTTCTCGGAGATTCGTTGTACAACGCGGGTCTCATCAGATTTTTCGAGATTATCGGGGAAGCAGCAAAACATGTTCCAGATGACTTCCGGGACGAATATCCGGACATTCCGTGGAGAAAAATCTCAGGACTTCGTGACAGGCTGATTCATGATTATCCAGGCGTGAATTTGAAATATGTCTGGACTCTGGCAACTGTGGAAATACCTATTCTGCACCGGCAAATTGGAGATATTCTCACCGATTGGGAATAAAAGTCTTTTACAATAGAGGGGTTTGACAACGCCCATTCAGGGGCATGCTTCAGAAACCCGTCTCATTCCCAATGAATTAAACCCCTGCCCGACAAACCGATCAGGCACCTATGGCACCCGTGACAGACGGCGACACCCTGCTCCTGCACTTCACCAGCACCCGCCCCGACGGCGAGGTCTTCGAGGATACCCGATCGGGCGAGCCGGTCCGGGTAACCCTTGGAGCGAACCAGATCAATCCTCTCTTCGAGGAGGCGCTGATCGGCAAAGAGCCGGGCGAGACGGTGGCCGTGGTGCTGCCCCCGGAGAAGGCCTACGGGAAATTCCGCAGGAAACTCGTCGTAACGATAAAACGCAAGAAACTCAAACTCGACCACGAACCGGTCCCCGGGGAATTCCTCAGGGTCGAGGTGATGGGAAAACCCTGCCTGGTGACCGTACTTGACGTGGACGACAAAAGCATCACCGTCGACGCCAACCATCCGCTCGCGGGAGAGACGATCACCTACGCGATCACCGTCGAGGCAATCCTCCCCCGGGACGGCTGAGCGGCTCCTCCCCGGACAACCGGGATGGACCCCGCCGCGCCGGACCGGGAGTTATATCGATCTGGTCGCATAAACGCCCTCTTTCTTCGTTTCCGCCCGGATCTATTCCGGCTGGTATTTATGCCGTCGGAGATGACCTCTTTTTATGACAGCCGGTTCGTCCACAGGCGGCAGATCGCCCCGGCGGCAGGCGATCATCGGTTTACTGGTTCTCCTGCTCATCGTTCTCGTCCCCATCGCACTTTCGGGTTATCTCTACCCCGACCCCGAACCGGTACACGTGAAGATCCTCGCGGTCAACGACTTCCACGGGCAACTGCCCGCCGGGCAGAACCTCGACGGCGAACCGGCCGGGAGCGCGCCGGTGCTTGCGTCGTACCTCGAATGCGCGATGGCGGATGCCGGCGAGGCCACGACGTTCATCGCTCTCCCCGGAGACGTCGTCGGAGCGTCGCCACCGGAATCCGGGCTGCTGCTGGACGAACCCACCCTGCTGTTCTTCAACGGCCTCGCAGACGACTGCCCGGGCATGATCGCAACCTTCGGCAACCACGAGTTCGACCGGGGCACGGACGAACTGCTGCGGATGGTCCGCGGCGGGAACGGTGCGACGACCATCACTCACCTGGCGGACCCCTACCCGGGTGCGGCAGCGGAATACATCTCTTCAAACGTGGCCTGGAAGGCAAACGGCACTCTTCTCGCCGCTCCCTACACGATCCGCGACGCCGGCGGCGCACGGATAGCGTTCATCGGTGCCGATACAACCGAAACGCCCTCGATACAGAAGGCGGTCAACATCGAACAGGTCGTCTTTAACAACGAGACCGAGTCGATCAACCGCTACGTCCCGGAGATCCAGCAGAAGGGAGTGCATGCGATCGTCGTCCTCCTCCACGAGGGCGGCTCGCAGGACCCCTACGACGGTCCGACCCGGGAAGGGGGCAACGTGACGGGCAGGGTCGCCGGGATCGTCGCCGGCCTTGACCCGGACGTGGATGTCGTCCTCTCGGGCCACACCCATGCATTCACCAACGCCTACCTGGAGAACGCCGGCAAAAACCCGGTGCTGGTGACGCAGGCATACAGCTACAGCAGGGCGTTTGCCGACGTCGATCTCGTCATCGACCCCGTCACAGGGGAGATAACTCGTAAATCGGCACGGATCGTCCCGGCATACAGTGACCGGCCGCCCGGCACCAGCCCCGACCCGGCGGCCTCTCTGTTGCTTGATATGAGCGAAGAGGCGGTCGGACCGCTGACTGACCGGGTTGTTGCAGTTGCATTGGCGGATATCACGCGGCTGCAGACCGACGCCGGCGAATCCGCGCTCGGCAACCTGGTCGCCGACGGTCAGCGGGCAGCGATGAACGCCGATATCGCGTTCATCACCACCGGCTCGCTCCGGGCGGACGTAGCGGAGGGCAACGTCACCTGGGGCGACCTCTACTCCGTGCAGCCGTTCTCTGCGACCGTGCTCTCGATGACCATGACGGGCGACCTGGTCAGGGACGTGCTGGAACAGCAGTGGCAGACCCCGCTGCCGCCCCACAACCTCGCCGTCTCCGGGCTATCGTACACGTTCGACGATGAAAGACCTGCGGGCGGCAAGATCGTCGAAGTCCGGGTTAACGGCGCTCCTCTGGACCCGAACGCGGAATATACGGCGGCAATGGTCGATTTCCTCGCGACCGGCGGCGACGGGTATACCGTCTTCAGGAAAGGTACGAATATCGTCAACGGCCCGTTCGACGTCGATGCACTGGTCGCATATATGGAATCTCTCCCGGAGCCGGTGGCCGCGAAGGCGGATGGAAGGATCACGATGATCGCGTGAAGGGGCTGTCCATTCACGCAGCCGGCCCAACCTATAAATAACGCCCCGCCACATGAGCCCCCGGAGGTCATCTGACATGCCCGAATTTGCACAACCGTTCTCCGGGAACCATATGGAGCGTAAGCTGGACCGGGGGGAGCTCATCCGGACGATCCGGTTCTCGATCGCCGCCGAGTACGAGGCGATCCAGCTTTACAACCAGATTGCCGAGTCGACCGACGATCCGCTGGTCCAGAAGGTGATGCGCGATATCGCGGACGAGGAGAAAGAGCATGCAGGGGAGTTCCTGCGGCTTCTCCGGGAGATCGAGCCCGCTGAAGAGGAGTTCTACCAGCACGGCTACGAAGAAGTCGAGGAGATGATCGAGGAGTTGAAGAAAGGCGGGAAGTGATTGCCCTTCCATGGCGGGGATTCGTGAAGGTTTGCCGCCGATCGCATCCGGCGCCGGAAACCCCGCCCGTCAGAGCCGGTTTTCACGACGCTTTCCTAAAAAGCATACACTCAAATACGACTTCGGGTGAAACTTCAGCGATGGAAACTCACACCGGAACGATCGCGGAGAGGGTGGTGCAGAAATGCGAGATGCTGATCGACCGGGTGGAGTTTATCGATCTGCACTTCTCCGAAGAGATCCTCACCGACAGGATACTCAGGAAGGCAATGTACAAGGAGTTCCAGGAAGCGGTCGAAGCCGCGGCCGACATCTGTGCCCTCATGAGGCGCAGCCTGGACTCTTCGGCGCAGGACGACTACAGCAACGTCGACTACCTGGTCGAACGGGAGATCGTCCCGGCGGATCTCGGCAAAGCCCTGAAGGAGGCAAACGGGCTCCGGAACAGGCTGGTCCATGAATACGACGGCATCAACGACCGGATAGCGTATGCCTCAATTGCACGGCTCACCGAAGCCCTGCGCGAATTTTCCGGGGTGATACTCACGTGGCTCTAGAGGTAACCGATACAGCACTCCTTGAACACTTCCGCGAGGTGCTGCCGTCCATCAGGGGTATCCTCGTCTACGGGTCGCATGTCAAAGGCTATGCAGACGAACGCTCAGACATCGACATCTGCCTCATCCTGCACGAGAGCGCCGACCGCGCTCCGGTCTACAGGCGGATACTCACGGCGGGAGAGCGCTATGATATCGTCATCTTCGACGAGATCCCCTGGTACCTCAGGGGCGCGGTTCTTGAGGCGCATACGGTGCTCTACGCCGACGATCCAGACGATCTGGACTACTGGCTCTATCGGCAACTTGCCGTCTGGCGCGACATGAAGCGCCGGCAGATGCCGGTCTCATCCGGGGATCTGCTCCGCCGCGTCCGGTCGTGACCGCCTGCTCAAAAGAAGTGTTCCCGCCGTCGCAAAGGTTCCGGATCCTGTTTCGACCGTTCCCGGAGATCACCTGGAGCGCAAAATCGCTTGCCGGCACGGCAGGTAATCGAGAAGGAGTTCTACCAGCACGGCTACGAAGAAGTCGAGGAGTTGAAAGCCGGGAAGTGATCTTCCTTCCCGTCACCTGATCCTGCAGGATTCGTCATAGGATTTCTTGCAGTCGGGGCAGAGCGTCCGTGCCTTCTCGAGGTCCGGGTAGTTCTCTTCGGTGATCTCGTCGCAGGCCGCCCCGCAGATCTCGCACCAGAACTCCTTCGTCTCCTCTTTTTCTTTGCCCTTTATGCTGCGTCTTGTCATGTGATCCATCCTCCGTGGGGGTTACCGCTCTCCGTCATCGGTTATCATGCTTTCGCGTCACCACTGCCCGATCCCGGTAAGATCGAGCCCCACCTCCCAGAACCGTTCCTGAACCACCGGGTCGAGGGCGAGGGACGACGGCTGGGTCCACCGGGTCTCCTCGAAGTAGCCGCCGTTCATCGTCCCGGCTTCGGGGGAGGTTGCGAGGTACGTCTCCACCTTCGCCCCCTGTTCCGGCGGGGCGCCTTCATTCCCGCCGTGGATATAGGCCCGGAGGAGCTTCGTGTCGATCACCCCCGGGTGGAGGCTGTTTGCCCTCACCCCCGTCCCCTCGAGGGCCCGGGCGAGCCGGGCGGTGAAGGCGATGACCCCTACCTTCGATACGGCGTAGGCATCATAGGGGTCGTAGTTCGAGAAGCCCGGGAGGTTTCCCCAGTCGATCGACCCCACGCTCCTGTGGGCGATCGACGCGACGTTCACGACCCTCGCAGGAGTGCTCCTCGCAAGAAGCGGAAGAAGCTCGTGGACGAGCAGGACCTGCGAAAGAAAGTTCACGGCAAACGTCATCTCAATCCCGCCGGGTGCAACCTCCCGTTCCGGCATGAAAACGCCGGCGTTGTTGACGAGGACGTCGAGCCGGTCGTACGTCCCGGCGACCTCTTCTGCCAGATCCCGGACTCGCTCCTGCATCGAGAGGTCGGCGATGAAGAGGGCGAGCCGGTCGGAGCCGGTGGCCGCCTCCAGTTCCGCGAGGACTCTCTGGCCCTTCTCACGGTCCCTGCCGTGGAGCAGCACGCGGTGACCCTTTTCGGCCAGGGCGCGTGCGGTCGCCTTTCCGATACCGTCCGTCGAGCCCGTAACGAGGATAGTCTGCTCCGCCATATATGGCCCGATGCACAGTGTCTCTATTTGAACATGGTGGTGCAGGAGGCCGGTGCGCAGCTTCTTCCCGGGCCGGCGGACCGGATCGTCACCCGGCCGGCATCCGGGCCGGATGCACCGCGATGGTGCAGTTCCCCCGGATCGTGGTGCACGGCAAATCAAAAAGGTGATATGCTGCACCACAAACCTGTACTGCATGGTGCGATACTCGGTCACGATGGATGACGGCCTCGTGAAGGCGATCGACAGAATGCGTGAATTCCGGGGAATGTCCCGGTCGGAATGGCTCAACGAACTCTGCAAGAAGTACCTCGATGGTGCATCGGCAAACGGCGTGCAGGCCGAGGTCCCCGCGGGGGTAATGCCTGCCAGCGTCCGGGAGCCGAACATGACCGACTACGAGGCCGCCTGCGCCAACTTCACGATCGACGTCCCCGAACACTTCAACTTCGGCTACGACGTGATCGACCGGTGGGCCGAGACCGACCGGAACAAGCTCGCCATGATCTGGGTGGACCAGGAGGGGAACGAGAAGAAATACTCCTTCCGCGATCTGCGGTATCTCTCCAACGGTGCCGCGAATATCCTCCTCAAATACGGCATCAAGAAGGGCGACCGGGTCATGCTGATGCTCCCGAGGGTCCCGGAGTGGTGGATCTTCGTCATCGCGCTCACCAAGCTCGGGGCGGTCTTCTGCCCCTGCCCGACGATGCTGACTCCAAAAGACATCAAATACCGGGTGCAGGCCGGGAAGTTCCGGATGATCATCACGAACTCCGAGAACGCCGCGAAAGTCGACGAGGTCGCCAACGCCTGCCCGCTGCTCGAAACCCTGTTCCTGGTGGACGGGGAGCGCGAGGGCTGGGCGAGCTACCCGCACGAGCTCGAGTACCCCGCACCGGTATCGCACCACAAGGTCAGCATGCCGGTCGCGAAGAAGCCGAAGTCGACCGACCCGATGATGATCTACTTCACCTCGGGCACCACCGGCGAGGCCAAGATGGTGCTGCACGACCACTCCTACCCGCTCGGGCATATCATCACCGCCTCGCTCTGGCAGGACGTCACGGAAAACGACCTTCACCTGACCTTCTCCGATACGGGGTGGGCGAAGTGCGCCTGGGGCAAGATCTTCGGCCAGTGGATCGCCGGAGCCTGCATCTTCGTCTACGACATCCGGGGGAAGTTCGGCGCGACCGAGCTCCTCCCGCTGATCGAGAAGTACGAGGTGACCACGTTCTGCGCACCGCCGACGGTCTACCGGATGCTGATCCTCGCCGACCTCGACAAGTTCGACTTCCGGGATCTGCGGCACTGCTGTAGCGCCGGCGAACCGCTCAACCCCGAGGTGATCCGCGTCTGGGAAGACGGCACCGGGCAGCCCATTTACGAGGGCTACGGCCAGACGGAAACCGTCTGCTGCATCGCCACGTTCCCCTGCATGATGCATAAGCCCGGCTCCATGGGAAGGCCTGCCCCGGGCTGGCATATCGAGCTCCACGACGACGACGGCAACCCGGTCGGCCCCGGTGAAGAAGGGCGGATCGCGGTAAAACTCGACCCCCGGCCGGTCGGGCTCTTCGTGGAGTACCTGGACAACCCCGAAGCGAACCGGGAGTCGTTCCAGAACGGGTTCTACTACACCGGCGACAAGGCGCGTATGGACGAGGACGGCTACTTCTGGTTCATCGGGCGCGACGACGACGTCATCAAGTCCTCCGGCTACCGGATCGGGCCGTTTGAGGTGGAGAGCGCGCTCATGGAGCACCCGGCCGTCCAGGAGTCGGCGGTCGTCGGGTCGCCGGACCTCATCCGCGGGATGGTCGTCAAGGCCTTCATCGTCTTAAAGCCCGGCTACCAGCCGTCCGAGTCGCTGGTCAAGGAACTCCAGGCCCACGTCCGGAATACTACCGCCCCGTACAAGTACCCGAGGGCGATCGAGTTCGTCCAGGAACTCCCGAAGACTATCTCCGGAAAGATCCAGAGGAACGTCCTGCGGGACCAGGAACTGCGGAAGAGCAATAACGGGAGCTGAGAGGGCTCCATTCTTTTTTATTTGGGCGACGCCACCGGTGCGCTGTGGTGCTCGGACGCAGTTCTTGTGCAGTATCATATGCGGCACAGATTTGCACCGGAGGTGCGCAACTCGCACTTGATGGTGCTTAGGAGGTGATCCTAAAATTATA
>NZ_DAFZ01000111.1 GCF_002498065.1 Methanoculleus sp. UBA208
TCGGGGTCTCCTCTTCCTCCAGGGTTTCCGTCGGAGTCTCTTCCGGAGTTTCCTCGGGAGTCTCGTCGGGGGGTGTCGGGGGGAGGGTCCAGGTCAGAGGTTCCGCAGATGCTGAACTCTGGGCCGCAACGGGGAACATAATGGCCGCTGCCGCCACAAGCAGCACGACCAGAAGCGTTCTCCATGTCCATCGGTTTCCTGCCATGAGAACTCCCGTAGGAAATAAACCTATTTTTATATTTCGGTCGTTGTCAAAATCGTATCAGCGGCTAACTACTCGGTGCGCCTCACACCGTGGAGATACCGCACACTGCCGTACAGAGGCAGACCTCCGAGAAGAGAGCAAAACGCCGGCAGCCCGGCCGGAGCACCGGCGAGAAAGAAGTAGCGATCAGATTGGCGCTTCACCAATCTTTTTGATCAGGCTGTCGATGACCACGTCACGCATCCCTTCCACGAACTTGATGCTTCCGACGACGAGGTGGCCGCCGCCGTTCACGCCGCCGCCTACGATCTCGCTATGCAGTTCGCGCACCATCTGGGGGATGTTCATCATGACGCCCCGGGAACGCAGGACGGCAAAGTCCGGCCCGAACCCGATCGTGACGACCGGCTCTCCCGGGTGCTGCCGGACCAGACGGTCGTGCACCTCCCCGGAAGTCTTACCCGGCGGCGGGAACGTGAACCGGTGGGCGAAGAGCTCCACATCGAGCATGAAGAGGTGGGCGCCGTTTTCGAGCATCCGGCTCTCGACGTGGGGCATGTTGGTCTCGACCTGCTCTTCGATCGCCCGGTTCGCCTCTTCTACCAGCAGGCCGACGAACCGCTCGTGGCGTTCGGGCTCGCCGGAGAGGTTCAGGATATCCTTGACGATCTCTCTCCCGTCGCTGAACCGGAGCCAGAACTGCTCATAGTCGAGCGCGAGCGCAATATCGCGGCAGTCATCTTCCGAGTACTCGGGCGCGGCCACCGCGAGGTAGCGGGCACGCTCCGGCGCTTCGCTCCGGTCGCCGACCCCCGCGATCGCCGGCAGGTGCCGGATCTGGTTTTCGACCGCCGGGTTGACCATGCGGGCCACTTCCGTCCCCAGCATTCCGGCCGTGATCCCGTAGTCGCCGCCCACGTGGTAGGGGTTGACGTGTCCGATCAGGTACTCGTCCACTACCTCGTCGGGATGGTGGTGGTCCACGACCATCACCGGGAGACCGAAGATCCGGGTCACCTTCAGCGACGGCACATCCTCCTCGGTGGACCCGTTGTCCATCAGGAGGATCATCGGCATCTTCTGCCCGTAGCGGACGTTGTCCTTGAGGGCGAAGTCGAGATCGCGCGTGATATCCTCTATCTCATAGAACGGAGCCTTTGACGGGGACCGCTTGAAGAGGAAATACTCCGCGTCGAAGTCCCCGCCGGTCTCGCGGAGCAGCGCGGTCACCGCCTGTTCGACGGCAACGGCGGCGCATATGCCGTCCGCATCCGCGTGGTGCCGGAGGATGATCGGCCGCGCGGTCAGGACCGCTTTGCGAATCTCCTTTGCCACCTGGCGCATCTGCGGTCTCAGGGCTTCAAGAACCTCGCTCTCCACGAGGAACGGAAGGTCGACCGGTTCCGCCCGCTTATCGAGCGCCGCATCGATACGCTCCCTGACCCGTGCCGCATCCTCCGGCTCCATGACCGCCATGGACGCGACCTCGATCTGGAGCTGGTTGTTGCGCTGCATCACCTCGCCCGTGAGGGCGACGATGTCCCCGAGTTCGACCTCGGGATATGCACGGACGCCCGCCTCGATGAACGCGGCCGCGTTCGCAGTGCCCGACTCGTCCACGAGCGTAAAGATCGTCGGTCCCGACGTCTGCTTGATCTGGGCGACCTCGCCCTCGATCAGCACCGTCCTGCCGATCTTCTTCCCGATGTCGGTAATAAGCACGCTCGTCGTCTTCTTGGTCACGTTCTCGGTCTGGTAGACGGTCGGCGTGACCTCCTCCAGATCGATGTTGCCGTTGCTCCTGATCTGGAGGACGTGAACGATGATCGGGTCGCGCTCGGCATGCTGCACCTTCACGTTGCTCTTGTGAACGAGCCCCTTGACCCGGTCATTTAGCTGGACAAAAACACCGAACGGGGCAAAACCCTGCACCCGTCCGAGATAAATCTTTCCTTCCTCCACCTCGTCGAGATCGCAGTTCGCTCCGAGGCGGTAAACAATCGTATCTTCCGTATCTCCCATAGTAATTCTCCCAATTATTCTTCGGAAATCTCGGCGGCGTGCCCGGCAAGTTCATACAGCCGGCACTCACCGTCCCGCCTGCCCTTTGCTATGATGATATCGCCGCCCTCCAACCGGACACTCTTCCCCGGCCGGTAAATCCAGCGGTCGCCGTGCTTGATGGCGAGCACGACCATCCCGGTCACCGTCGCAAGCGACACCTCTTTGAGGGTCTTTCCTACAAGCGGCGACGACTCCGTAACAGACATCCGCGAGATGATCTCGTCCGACTCCCGGACGATCTTCTTGAAGACCGGCGGGATCTCGATGTCGCGCAGCAGTACATCCACGACGGCGTGAGCCGAATCGCTGATTGCCTGCGCGAACGAAGACATATACAGCAGGCCGCGAAGATAGCGCACGTCCTCGATCTTTCGTGCCGCTTCAAGGATCCAGAGGTCCAGGTCGTAACGCATACCATCGAGCGTTGAGTCGAGTGCGACCACTTCGTGCGCCACTTCCTTGTTGTTGAAGAGGAGAGAGGTATACGCCAGCCCGACGGAGAGCTCCGAGAGGTTCTTCATCTCGATGATCAGCTGGACCGCCCGGTCAAGGTCGTCGACCTCCCCCACGGGCGAGACCTCAACCCGGGGACGCTCCGCCGACCCCGCCATCAGGGAGAGGATATCCTCTCCGGCCTCCGGGCCCCGGGCTATCAGGATATCTCCGGCCTCCACCCGGGTGGTCTTGTCGGGGTCATAGATCCACCCCTTTCCGCGCCGGATGGCGATCACCTGCATGCCCGTCGTGCTCTGGACATTGAGGTCGCCGAGTGTGCGACCGGCAACCTCGCTCCCCTGGCTGACGATGATCCGGGTGACGATCTCCTCGGCCTCCGGGAAGACGCGCTTGAGTTTTGCGGGGAACCGGATGTCTTTTAAGATGAGTTTTGCTATGTCCGAAGCCGAGTTCGCAATCCTCTCTGCGGCCTCGGCCACCTGGAGCATGCCGCTCATCGCCTCGGCCTCTTCGATCCTTCTCGCACCGAGGACGCTCTGAATTCTGGCCTGGTAGACCAGTTTATTCATACTCTCCTCGAGGTTGATCACCTCGAGCGCTATCTCCTTACTGTCGAAGAGTATCGCGGAGTAGGAGAGATCGACCATCAGTTCCGAGACATCCTTCATCTCGATCAGGACGTCTTTGAAACTGATCGGCTGATAGTCATGTTCCATCATGGTTTGTTAACCGTCGTTCTCTATTCTTTCACCACAACAGCAGGTCTATCACTGCCACGAGCGCAGCGGCGCCGATCAGGTCGATCAGGCTTGTGACGACAGGGATTCCAAAGTTGTCGGGGTCGAGACCGTACCGGAATGAAAGGCTCGACACGATGTACGCCACGCCGTTCACCAGTGTCATGACAACCAGGCCCGCCGCAAGGCTGATAGCGACCAGCATCCCGAGGCCGGGGCTGTTCAACCCCATGAGCACCGCCGCACCATGCGCGATGAGCGCCAGCAGTGGAAGCAGTATCAACGTATAGAGATAGGAAATAATAAAATGATGCACGACGCCGCGCTCGGGGAGGAACGAAGGGCTGATCTCGCCGGTGTGCATCCCCGTCGAGAGGCGCGATCCGAGGATCCCGCCGATCGACCCGAGAATGCCCATGAACGGCGGTATCAGGACGAGAAAGACCGCAAACGCCACCAGATTGTCGAGGCTGAGCGAGTAGGTCAGGCCGGCCAGCGTGCCGAAGACGCTGAGCGGGATGAGGAGAGAGATGTTCTCCCGGACAATCGGCCCGATCCGCACCGGCTGCTGCCGGGTGTAGAGAATGGCGGCGACGGCAACGGCTACTGCGATGGCCCCGAGAACCAGGCGTATCCAGGGAGAGAGGAGCATGACAAATGTCGCGGAGAGCACGAGGATCGGGAGCGTGACGAGGTCCCCTGAGGTGGTGACGGTAGGTGCGCCGATCATGTCGAGATCGAGATCGTAGCGATAACTCGCAAGCACGATGACCAGAGTGATCCCCATCACCACAAGTCCCGAAACTACACCGCTGATGACCGAGATCAGCACGAGATCGGTTATGCCCACAACAGGAAGCCCGAAAAGAAGACTCCCCACATAGGCAGAGGTACCGAGAACAAGCGCTATGAGGATTGTTATCGCAAACGAGGCGCGGATATTGTCGCCGAGTACCGAGCCTTCCTCGAAGTCGATGGAGAACTCCCCGAGGTGCATCGCCGAGGAGAGGCGGGAGGCAAAGACTCCGGCGATGTTTCCTCGCATATCGATGATCGACGGCAGGAGCACCATCAGGCCGGGTATCAGTCCGAGGACTTCACTGACAGAACCGAGATAGATACCTGCAACGCTGGCAGCAGCGGCACTGACGAGCAGGGCGCCGAGACCGGTCAGGATCAGGCGGCTCTGGCTGGATAGGCCCTGCTCCATCACCATCACCGTCCATCTCGATCAACTCCGATACGGGATCTCCAGCACCGCCAGATCGGCCGGCAGAATCACGTCTCCCTCATATTGTCGCTTTGCATCGCGTATATGGTTTGCTGTGCTCGTATACCGGGAGCTTATGTGCACCAGGGCAAGCATACGGGCGTTTAAGGCCGCTGCCGCCTCACCGGCCTCCCCGGCAGTGGAGTGCAGGACTTCCCGGGCGCGGCCGCTCTCCTGGTCGTCGAACGTGGCGTCGTGGATCAGGAGATCCGCATCCCGGATCATCGCCGCGATCTCGGGCTGGTTCTGGAGCGGCCGGGTGTCTCCGGTGTAGACGACCTTCCTCCCCGGGCGAGGGTCGCCCATTACATCGGCAGGACGAACGTCGGTCTCGACGCCGTCGCGGACGACGCGGACCACCTCCCCACGCTGCAGCCGCCCGAAAAGCGGGCCCGGCGGGACGCCGAGCTCGATCGCCCGCTCACGGTTGAACCTTCCGGGCCGCTCGTCCTCCTCCATCACGTAGCCGAGCCCCGGGATGCCGTGGGACGTGGCAAACGCCCGGACGGTGTAGCCGTTGAAGGGCACGACCGAACCGTGCTCGAGGGCGTGGGCAGTGACGAAGAAGCCCCGGGTGTGGCGGCTTATCTTCTGCACGAGGTCGACGAACTCGCCGACCCAGGGCGGCCCGTAGATCGGGAGCGGGTCCGTCCGTCCCATGAACGCGAGCGTCTCGACGAGCCCGAAGACGCCGAGGAAGTGGTCGGCGTGCCAGTGGGTGATGAAGACGGCGTTCACCGTAAACCCGGTCCGGGCACGCATCATCTGCTGCTGGGCGCCCTCCCCGCAGTCGAAGAGCAGGGTGTCGGGGCCCCGCCGAACCAGGACGCAGGACGGGTTCCTCTGCGGCGAGGGGAGCGCCCCTGCTGTCCCGAGGAAGTGAACGTGGAGGGTCTCGCCGGCTATACGAACCACTTCCTGAATGCCGCGAGGCTCCGTTTCGCCTCTTCAAGCGATCTGCCCTCGATAACGGCCGGGCCGGAGTAGTCCCGGGCGATGGCCCGCCCGACCTTCTCCCAGGCGATGGTCCCGTCGCCGAGCGCAAGGTGTTCGTCCGACTGCCCGTGGTTGTCGTGGATGTGCAGGTGATCGACCTCCCGGACGTGTCCAAGGAACGCGTCCACAAGACCGTTGGTATTGGCGTGCCCGACATCCAGCGTGACCCCGATCCCCGCTATCCCTTCCGTGAGGCCGAGGATCTCCTCGGGATAGCGGCAGAGGAAGTCTTTAATGCTGATCATGTTCTCGACGCACGCAAGGACGCCGTGGTCCTCCGCGTACTTCCCGATCTCGACGAGCGCGGTCTTCTGCATCTCCCAGACCTTCTCGGGGACGAGTTTTCCTACGGGAGAGACGAACCCGGGGTGAACGGTCACCCGGTCAGTCAGTTCGGCCGCGTGCTGGATGCAGCAGCAGGTCTGGCGGACGGATTCGCGCCAGATGGGATAGTTCAACGATGCGAGGTTCAGGTCGCTGTAGGGAGCGTGCACAGTCGCGAGAAGGCCGGTGCTCTCGAGGTTCTCCCGGACAGCAGCGAAGTTCTCGGGGTTGTCCAGGCGGTATTTCCCGTCGGCGACGATCTCCCAGCCGGTATACCCGATCTCTTCGAGCCCATAGACCCAGTCGCGTGATTCCCAGACTTTTGACGAGGCTGAAAAATACGGGACAAGACTCATTCTATACCTCCCAGCCGGCAGAGCAGGTCACGAACCTCTGCGGCAAACTCTTCGAGCGTTCCCTCGTTCGTGACCCGGCAGTCTGCCTGTTCCAGGGCACGTCCGAGCCCCCACCCGAGTTCCCGCTCGTCGCGGACCCGGAGTTCTTCGGGGGTGAGGGTGTCGTCGGACCGACCCCGGTTCGCGAGCCTCCGGTAGCGCGTCTCGAATGACGAGACGATCCCGATGAGCGTGAAGTCGGAGAAGTGCTCCCGAAACGTCGCCACCTCGTAGTCCCCCCGAATACCATCCACGAGCACCACCGGAGCGGACTCTGCCTCGATGAGCGGGATGGTGAGCCGGGCTATGGCGTCCATGCCGAGGTCCGCGCGCAACTTCCCCGCGACCGCGCCAAAGTTCGCGTCCGTCGGGGGAAGCCCGGCCTCCTTCACCCGTTCACGGATCGCGTCCCCCATGACCACGACAGGGACCCCGAGATCCCGGGCGATCCGTGACGCCTCTCCTTTCCCGCTTGCCGGCATACCAACGATTCCAATGACCTTCATCCGGTTCCTCCATATATCCAGAACAGCGGGCCGTGCCGGCGAGCAACCGGCGGCAGGGTCCCGGCGATGCAGGCTGTGGCGGCCGCCACAAACGTCTCCGTAAAGATGCGTTCCCGACGATATTATGCTTAACGTCACCGGAACGGTTACCGCTCCGGGTCGTACCCGACCTCGCCGTCCTCCCGGGTCCGGATACGGACCTTGCGGCCGAGCGGGGCCGCTGCCGCCTCGAGTTCCTGCCGGGTCAGGGGGACGAAGCCCGCGGCCACGCCCTGCTGGAGCACTAGGTCGAGCCTGCGGGTATCCTGTGCGATGGCCGGGAGGTCTTCCTCGCGGCCCCGGAAGAGGGTGACCACGATCTCGCAGGTCTCGAGGCTGCCGTCGGCCTTCGCCCGTTTGCAGGTGGCGAGCGACTGCTTCACCGCATCGGCGGCGGTGAGTCCCAGGAGGTCGTCGTAACGCTCCCACGTCGTCTTGATGTCGAGCGCGATCATGTTCACAAGACGTCTGCCAAGGAGGTTCTCGATCACCCGGGGGAAGATGCCGTTCGTGTGCAGGCCGATGGAGAATCCCATTTCGCGGGCGGCGGCGGCCAGATGGACGAGCGCCTCTCCCTGCAGGGTCGGCTCCCCGCCGGAGAAGACCACGGCGCCTGCAACCGTGCGGGAGCCCCGGATCATCGCGATGACCTCGTCCGCATCGCGAAGGTCCTCGCCGTCCTGGATGGCGATATTGTGGCAGTAGAAACAGCGCGCGGGGCACCCCCGGAGAAAGACGGTGCAGGCCGCCCGTCCCCTCCAGTCGACGGTGCTGATCGGGACAAAACCTCCGAAATTGACGTACAAAGAATCACCAGGCGATAAAGAGATGCTCCCTTATTTCTTGTAAGCCTTGGCTTTCCGGCTATGAAAAAAGATCTGAATAAGAGCAAGTCAAGTTTACTTGTTGAAAGAACAATATTATTTTAGCCCGAATCCTAAAAACAAGCCTTTATCAACTCTTTTCCTCAAATATAAGGCCATGAGTCTCATAGAAGACGCCCGGCGCGGCGTCGTCACCGAAGAGATGCGGATCGTCGCGGCAGCGGAAGGTGTAACCGAAGATTTCGTCAGGCGCGGCGTAGCCGAAGGCCACATCGTCATTCCGGTCTCCCCCTACCGGAAAGTGAAGATCTGCGGTATCGGCGAAGGGCTCAGAACGAAGGTCAACGCGAGCATCGGAACGTCCTCAGACATCGTCGACGTCGATATGGAGATCGAGAAGGCCCGGCAGGCCGAGCTCGCCGGTGCCGATACGCTGATGGAACTCTCCACCGGCGGTGACTTTTTAGAGATCCGGCGCCGGGTCGTCGAGGCGACCACCCTCTCGGTCGGGTCGGTCCCGCTCTACCAGGCGTTCATCGAGGCCGCCCGGAAGCACGGGGCGGTCGTCAACATGGAGGAGGACGACCTCTTCCGGATCACAGCGGAGCAGGCGAAGCTCGGCACCAACTTCATGGCGATCCACACCGGGATCAACTACGAGACGATGAAACGCCTGCAGAATCAGGGGCGGCACGGCGGGCTCGTCTCCCGGGGCGGGGCGTTCATGACCGCGTGGATGCTCCACAACGAGAAGGAAAACCCGCTCTACTCTGAGTTCGACTACCTGCTCGAGATCTTAAAAGAGCACGAGGTCACGCTCTCGTTCGGCAACGGGATGCGTGCGGGAGCAGTCCACGATGCGACCGACCGTGCCCAGATCCAGGAACTGCTCATCAACGCGGAACTCGCCGACAAGGCGCATGCCGAGGGCGTGCAGGCGATCATCGAGGGGCCGGGGCACATCCCGATCGACGAGATCGAGACGAACGTCGTCCTGCAAAAAAGGGTCACGAACCGGAGACCGTTCTACATGCTCGGACCGCTCGTCACCGATATCGCGCCCGGCTACGACGACCGGGTGGCCGCCATCGGGGCCGCGCTCTCCTCCTCCTACGGTGCGGACTTCATCTGCTACGTGACGCCGGCGGAACACCTGGCGCTTCCCACCCCCGAGGAGGTCTACGAGGGCGTCATGAGTTCGAGGATCGCCGCCCACGTCGGCGATATGATCAAACTCAAAAAGCGCGACGACGATCTCGAGATGGGCCACGCCCGCCGGGACCTCGACTGGGAGCGGCAGTTCGCGGTCGCGATGAACCCCGAGCGCGCCCGGGCGATCCGGGACGAGCGGATGCCGGCCGACGCCGACGCCTGCACGATGTGCGGGGATTACTGTGCGCTGAAGATCGTCGGGCGGCATTTTAACTTCTGAGTGGGGTTGGGGTGTGGGGGCTCCCTCCGGGATCTCTTTTTTAGGTGTTTTTTCGGGTAGCGGTGGGTGTTCATGTCTGCAAGCGAAGCAGACTCGAGATTCCCCCGACAAACCCGATACACTGGACCGTGGGGGTATCGCCATTGGGGGAGGGGCT
>NZ_DAFZ01000039.1 GCF_002498065.1 Methanoculleus sp. UBA208
ACCACGTCGTGACCCGGCACGCCGCAGGCGTGGCCATCCCGTGCGTGGTCGCTGCGGCTGCGCTCGACGCCGGAACCCAGATGTTCTCGCCCGAGAGCACTTCCAAGGTCTACGGCGACACCTTCGGCCAGGTCGACGTCTTCAACAAGCCGATCCAGCAGATCGCACAGGGTGTGTAAATAACACAGGATACCAATGACTGAAGCCATATACCCTCAGGTTCGAATCGTTTCTGCGCGATTCCTCAGACCCGACACTGCGGAACAACTCCTGAACAGGCTTGTTCAGGTCGGCGGGATTCGCCGGATGTCCATCAACGGACCGAGCATTCCCGAAACAGTTCCGTACGGCCCGGCACGGGGGAAACCCAACCCCCACCCGGACCGTAAGGTCATCCGTGTCGGAGACCAGGACGTCCAGCTCCAGGTACAGGTCGGAACAATCATCCTGGAGCTTGAGGACGAGTCGTACATTCCGGCTATTTGTGAAGCAGTCGACGAAGTCTTTGCCGATAAGGACTTCTCCTGCACCGTCCAGCAGGGGCGGTACATGAAGACTCAGCCGACGATGTCCGACTACGCTAAATACGGACCTGACGCCGACAAAGAGATCCTCGGGCTTGTCGATCCACGAAAGAAAGGCGGCCCGGTTATCATTCAGGGAACCAAGTGACATGCCTATCGGAAGAGTAACCCAGGTCGTCGATTGCCGCGAGAGCATGGGGATGGGAAAAGGAGGCGGTCTTGCCCAGCGGGGCACCATCTCTGAGGCCAGGTCCCCAGATGTGATCGTGATTGGAATGTCCCCCGGCCGCAGGCACGTGACGAAACCCGTCTGCGACATCACCTCCGGTCTCCGGAGGGAGGGGGCGGAGTTCTCCGTGACTACGCTCGTCCTCAACGCAGGAAGCGGGGTTCCGGCAGATTCTCCCGTCAAGGGTCACGTTCTCGGTGCCTATTTTGGGCTGACAGAGAAGGAGATCGCCCAGATCGAGCAGCACAAGGTCGCGATCCTGCACCACGGGAACGTCCGCTCCCATGTGGTGCAGAAGGTCCGGTTTATCCTTGAGCACGTGAACATCAGGGCAATCGTCGTCTCGCAAGTCCCGATCGACTTCGAAGATCTCGCAAAAGAGGGAGTCAGGACCGCGGTGGTTATGCCGCCGCCCGACCGGGTGAAGACGAAAGGCATTGTGATGGATATCGTCAGCGGTGTGACACGTGGTCAGACGCCAGGCAGAGGGAAATTGGCAGAGGTCATTCGTGCCGTTATGAAAGCGCTAAAAAGCCCAACATGAGGTGAAAGAAAACATGGCATACAAGCCCCAATACGGACCGGGTACATCCAAGGTCGCCGAGAACCGGCGCAAACAGATGAACCCCAGCCAGAAGCTTGAAAAGATGCGTGATGTGACAGATGAGGACATCGTGCTGATTCTCGGCCACAGGGCGCCGGGAGCCGCCTATCCGACGGCCCACCCGCCGCTCGCCGAGCAGCAGGAGCCCGACTGCCCCATCAGGAAGATTGTAACCCCGACGGACGGTGCAAAAGCCGGCGACCGTGTCCGCTACATCCAGTTCGCGGACTCGATGTTCTTCGCCCCCTGCCACCCCTACCAGCGGACCTACACCGAGTGCTACCGCTTCCGCGGTATCGACCCCGGTACGCTTTCCGGCCGTCAGATCGTCGAGTGCCGCGAGCGTGACCTGGAGAAGTACTCCAAGGAACTCGTCGAGACCGAACTCCTCGACCCGGCCCGCACCGGCATCCGCGGTGCGACCGTGCACGGTCACTCGCTCCGTCTCGCCGAGAACGGCATGATGTTCGACATGCTCCAGAGGAGTGTCCTTGGCGAGGACGGTATCGTCCGCTACGTCAAGAACCAGATCGGCGAGCCTCTCGACCGTGCGGTTGCCATCGGCAAGCCGCTCGACGAGAAGTGGCTCAAGGCCCACACGACGATCTTCCACTCCCTTGGCGGCACCCCCTACCGTGACGACGCCGAGTACATCGAATACGTCCAGCGGATCCACTCGCTGCGGACAAAGTACGGATTCATGCCCAAGGAGTGATGAGTTATGGCAAAGATTGAGAGAACCCAGAAGCTGTTCCTGAAATCCCTCAAGGAGAAGTTCCAGGGACAGGATCCCCAGTCCGAAACGGCTGAGTACTACAAGTTCAACGGCGTCCGCCAGTCTCCCCGTAAGATGGAGTTCATGAAGGCGAGCCGTGCCGTCGAGATGGACCGCGGCATCTCCATGTACGACCCCGTGCGCTGCCACCTTGGCGGTATCCCGCTCGGCCAGCGCCAGCTGATGACCTACGAGGTCTCCGGCACCGGCGTCTTCGTCGAGGGTGACGACCTGCACTTCGTCAACAACGCTGCGATGCAGCAGATGTGGGACGATATCCGCAGGACTGTCATCGTCAACATGGACCTTGCCCACCAGACCCTGCAGAAGCGTCTGGGCAAGGAAGTCACCCCCGAGACGATCAACGAGTACCTCCACGTGCTGAACCACGCCATGCCCGGCGCGGCCGTCGTTCAGGAGCACATGGTCGAGACTCACCCCGGCCTCGTCGACGACTGTTACGTCAAGGTCTTCACCGGCGACCAGGAACTCGCCGACGACCTCGAGCCCCAGTTCGTCCTCGACGTCGAGAAGCTCTTCCCCGCAAAGCAGGCCGAAGCGCTCTCTGCAGCCGTAGGAAAGTCCCTCTGGCAGGCCATCCACATCCCGACCACGGTATCGAGGACCTGTGACGGTGGAACGACCTCCCGGTGGTCTGCGATGCAGATCGGTATGTCCTTCATCGGCGCCTACCGCATGTGCGCCGGCGAAGCGGCCGTCGCCGACCTCTCCTACGCCGCGAAGCACGCAGGCGTCGTCCAGATGGCGTCCCACCTGCCCGCCCGGCGTGCCCGTGGCCCGAACGAGCCCGGCGGCATCATGTTCGGTGTCTTCTCCGATATCGTCCAGGCGAACCGGAAGTACCCCAACGACCCCGCGAAGGCCTCCCTTGAGGTCGTCGGCGCCGGAACCATGCTGTTCGACCAGATCTGGCTCGGCTCCTACATGTCCGGCGGTGTCGGCTTCACGCAGTACGCGACCGCGGCCTACACCGACAACATCCTCGACGAGTTCACCTACTACGGTATGGACTACATCAAGGACAAGTACAAGGTCGACTGGAAGAACCCGAGCCCGGACGACAGGGTCAAGCCGACCCAGGATATCGTCAACGACATCTCGACCGAGGTCGCCCTCAACGGCATGGAGCAGTACGAGCAGTTCCCGACCATGATGGAGGACCACTTCGGCGGGTCCCAGCGTGCCGGCGTGCTTGCCGCCGCGTCCGGTCTGTCGACCTCCATCGCGACCGGCAACTCGAACGCCGGCTTAAACGCCTGGTACCTCTGCATGCTCCTGCACAAGGACGGATGGTCGCGTCTCGGCTTCTTCGGCTACGACCTCCAGGACCAGTGCGGATCCGCAAACACGCTCTCCGTCCGTGGCGACGAGGGTGCGATCGGCGAGGTCCGTGGCCCGAACTACCCGAACTACGCTATGAACGTCGGACACCAGGGCGAGTACGCCGCAA
>NZ_DAFZ01000045.1:0-20751 GCF_002498065.1 Methanoculleus sp. UBA208
GACTCGTCGACGGGAGGGTGGTGTAGTGTTCTTCTCGTTCGCGGTCAGGAATCTCCGGAGGCACTGGATACGCTCGGCGCTCTCGATCATCGGGATCATTATCGGCGTCGTCGCGATCGCATCGCTCGGCATCATGGGCAACAGCATCAACCTCCTTGTCGCGAACATCATCACCGACGTCGGCGACACCATCGTGATCACGCCGCACACCGCGATCGGCGGGACGTTTGCCGGGGACCCGCGGACGGCGGTGGACGCCGCCATCCCCGCCCGCGAGGTCGAGGAGATCCGGCGGGCGGCAAACCCGCACCGCACGATCCCGGTGCTTCAGGGAGCCGACGAGGTGGAGTTCGGCCGCGGCGAGAGCGGGTATACCCAGATCATCGGGCTTGCATCGGACGATATCCCCATCCTGCTCGACCTCGCGGAGGGGCAGTACCCCCGGCAGAACCAGCCGGGCGCGCTCGTCGGGACCTACCTTGCCGCGGAGTACGACATAGCCCCGGGCTCGAAGATTATGATCGGGAACGAGAGCATCCGGGTGGCCGGCGTGCTTGCAGAACGCGGGTTTGCCGCTGATATCAACCCCGACTACGCGATTGTCGTGCCCGAAGGCTGGTACGAGAGCCACTTCGGGACCGACGACGCCTACCCGATGGTCATCGTCCGGGTCGGCGATGTGGAGCAGATCGACGCGGTGAAGGATGCGATCGAGAACCGGATCAACCGGCGCGAGGATATCGTGGACATATTCGACTCGCGCGATATGCTCAGGCAGTACGAGGAGATCTATCAGCAGATCACGGCGTTTCTTGTCGGGATTGGGGGGATTTCCCTCATTGTCGCCGCCGTCAACATCCTCAACGTCATGTACATCTCGGTGACCGAGCGCATCCGGGAGATCGGCGTCATGAGGAGCCTCGGGGCGCTTCGGCGGGAGGTTCTCCGGATGTTCCTCTACGAGGCGATGATCCTCGGGCTCATCGGAAGCATCATCGGCGGCATCGCGAGCACCGCCTTCGGCTACCTGATCAGCCTCGCCGCGGTCGAGGTCTTCACGGCCGGGACGACCTTCGGCGAGAACTTCACGGTCTTCGACCAGAGCGCGGTCGGGTACATCATCTTCGGGATGGCGTTCGGCATCGCAACCAGCATCGCCGCCGGGTTCTACCCGGCATGGATTGCCTCGCAACTGGCTCCGGTCGATGCGATGCGGCAGAAATGAGAGGTGTGACGGGCATGATATTCTTTGATCTCGCGGTACGGAACCTCAAACGGCACAAAGTCCGCTCGGTCCTCGCAACGGTCGGCATCATCATCGGTGTGATAGCCATCGCCTCCCTCGGCATCGTGGGGAGCAGCCTCTCGGTGCTCATGGGGGGGCTGGTCTCCGACGTGAGCGACACCGTGCTCGTCACCCCGCATCTCGCGGCATCGAGCGGCGACCCGTTCGACCCCCGGAACACCCTTGCCGCACGCATCTCCGAGAGAAACCTGGGGCTGATAGAGAAGGCTGCGGGAGAGCACCGCGTCATCCCCATGATCCTTGCGTCGGATCGGCTGCATGTGCGGGATACGAGCGGCTACGTCACGATCTATGCCATGCCGGCGGCCGACATCCCCTTCCTGCTGGAGGAGGAGGCCGGGATCTACCCGCAGGGAAGGTCGTCGGGGGTGATGGTGGGCTCGCTCCTTGCCGACGAACTCGACCTGCACCCCGGCAGCCGCATCGAGGTAGGGGGCGAGAGCGTCCGGGTCGTGGGGATCGCGGCGGAACGGGGAATGGGCATCGATATCAACCCCGACTATGCCCTCATCGTCACGGAAGACTGGTACACGGAGCGGCACGGGGACCAGGATTACAGCCGGGTCGTCGTGAAGGTCAGCGATCTCTCGGAGATCGAGAGTGTGAAAGCCGCCATCGACCAGCAGATCAACCGCAGAAAGGAGGTCGTGGACATACTGGACTCGCGCGAGATCCTGGAGATCTACTACGAGACAACCGACGCCATCAACATCTTCCTCCTCGGCATAGGCGCGGTATCGCTTCTCGTCGCGAGCGTGAGCATCTTAAACGTCATGATCATATCGGTCACGGAGCGGACGGGGGAGATCGGGCTGATGCGGAGCATCGGGGCGCGAAGGAGGGAGGTGCTCTTCATGTTCCTCTACGAGAGCCTGATCCTCGGGATCGCAGGCAGCCTCGTCGGCGGGCTTGTCAGCACAGCGGTCGGCCACTACGTCAGCGCCTCGGTAGCGGAGTTCTTCACCGACTTCGCCATGTCGGGAGGGGCCGGGATCCCCGTTTCCGTGGTGATCGGCTACGTCGCCTTTGCGATGGCGTTCGGGACGGCAACCAGCATCGTCGCCGGGTTCTATCCCGCGTGGAAGGCGGCGCAGTTGAACCCCATCGAAGCGCTCCGCTACGAGTGACGGGTTTTTACCGGATGCGGTCAGGGGGCGGGAAGATCGCCTCCCGGTGCAGGATTTTTATACCCGGGACGACATGGGAAAGCCGGTGAAGACGATGTTGTTTGTCCTGTGGTACCAGTTCGAACCGGAGCACGCCCATCAGGTCCTGGAATTATGGAAACACTTCCAGTTCCCCACCGATGTGAAAGTCCATAGCCGCTACCTCCTCATCGGGAGGCATATGTCGGTTGCCGTCTTTGAAGCGTCGGACGAGCGCTCCATCTTAAAGATCACCGCGCCGTTCAGTTCGTACGGGGTTGCCCACGTCGCACCGGCAATGCCGCTCGAAGAGGCGATCAAGACAGTCTGATCGAGGGCGCTGCGCGGCACCGGCACCCCACTCTTTTCCTGCCCGGCAGATCGAGCGCAGCCGTTCCCCACCGGGGTCCGCCGCAAGGGTGGCCGCGGCGATGCCTTCTGTGGTGATGAAGACATGCGTAATTTCATAGTGCAGGAGACCGGAAACTCTATGAGCACTTATAGGATGATAGACTTCCCTGTCAGGAAGTGCTCCGGCCCCCATCCGGTCCCCAATACGATAGCAATACCCAAGTTGCGTGGAACGAATGTTGCAAATGATTACGTGGCTCGACAAAAACTTCAGTTCGCTCCAGCCGACGCGGGCGATCATCATGAGAGCGCTGCGCCACCTGCGCCCCGCAGATCGAAAAAAACTCTTCTCGGAGGATATCCCCGAGATGCGGACCGCCGAAGGGCGGTGGTTTGAGGCGATCGTCTACGAGATGATCCTCGACCTCTCGCTTAAGACCGACCTCATCCTCTCCGTCGTGGCCCGGGGTGCCGACGGGCCGGCGAAGGTCCGGCGCGCGCAACTCGGTCAGAACGGGCTCTTCTACTCGAACATCGGGGATATCAAGGTCCGGGGAAACGGACAGGACCTCGCGGAAGTCGACATGATGCTTGTCGACCACACCGGGGCGCTGACGTTCGGGGAGATCATCACCTCTCCTGCCGACTTAAAAGAGTTCGAGGCGGAGATTCGGTACAAGAAACAGCTCTTCGGCTATCTCTACGGGCAGCCGACCGTGCCGTTCCTCCTCATCTCCTCGGTCGACATATCGCGGACTGCCGTCGTTCGCCGCCTCCTCAAGGAACCCGACAACGCCCTCCTCACCACTCCCACCTGCGAGGACCTGAAAGCCCTGATCCGCCCCCGGGACCTGAAGCGGAGCCCTGCCCGCCAGATCCGGCACAAGAAACTGGTCTCGATAGCCGATATCCCTCCGCGGCGGCCGTTCGACTACAAGAAACTCCACGACGAGCGGCTGCAGAGCATCATCGCCGCCGTCACCTCGAAGAAAGGCGTCGGGGAACTCGGCACCCCTGACGAGATCCCGCCGATCGTGAAGAAGGTCCTCTTCGGGGGACTCTACCCCTCCGCCCTCCGGATGCTCGATGCCCGGTACCCCATCCGCATCAAAGGGAAGACCTACGACCCGGATACGATCCAGAAGCAGTTCTCGAAGGTCATCCTCGCCGTGAACATCCCGGAGTACCGGCCGATCATCTACCTGCGGACACGCAACAAGAAGGAGTATCTCAAGATGGTGCCGAGCAAGACAGGCGGGTTCAAGTTCGAGAGCCGGCGGACCCCCCACATGGCCGGGTTCTTCCTCTGGCTCGAGTCCGTCCAGCCGTCGATCGGGGCCGAACTGACGCGGGAACTCCTCGACGCATTCCCCGCGGTCCATGTTCCCGAAACCGGCACGGCCGCAAAACCATAAAGTACCTATGCGTCCTCCTCCCATGAGGGCTCATGATACCGGGGTGCGGTGATCCGGGATGGACCTGATGGCGGAGGCGATGCCCCGGCTGCTCGCGAACGTTGATCCCGGGTGGAGGGTATGACCGATCCCCAGATCGCATTCATCCAGGCGCTCCAGACACAGGCCGCGTGGCTCGCGGTTCCGATGCAGTTCTTCTCGTTCCTCGGGCAGCCGGAATTCTACCTGCTCGTCATCCCGATCCTCTACTGGTGCTGGGACCCGCGCCTCGGGCTCCGTCTCGGTCTCCTCATGGGGATCTCGGGCGGGCTCAACGAGGCCCTCAAAGTCGCGTTCCATCTCCCCCGACCCTACTGGGTCAGCCCGGAGGTCAGGGCGCTCGGGAATTACCCGTCGTTCGGGCTGCCGTCGGCGCACGCCCAGGGGGCGGTGGCGCTCTGGGGGCTGCTCGCCGTCGACGCCCGGCGCGGGTGGATCTGGGTCTTCGCGGTCGTGACGGCCTTTCTCATCGGCGGATCGAGGGTCGTTCTCGGGGTCCACTTCCCGACCGATGTCGTCGCGGGCTGGGCGGTCGGCGTCGTCGTCCTCCTCGGGTTCCTCGCTCTCGAGAAGCCGGTGGGCCGCCGGGTCGCCGCCCTCCCGCTCTCGGGGCAGGCGTTCGTCGCGTTCGCAGGTTCCCTCGCCCTGGCGCTGGCCTCCTTTGCCGCCCTCGCGGCACTCGGGGACTGGCAGGTTCCCGCGTCCTGGGCGGCGGGGGCGCTCGAGCGGTCCGGGGAGCCCATCCACCCGCTCTTCCTCCGGGACGCCGTCACGGCATCGGGGCTCTTCTTCGGGTTCGCGGCCGGGGCGGCGGCAGAGCGTCACCGTGGCAGCATGTGCGCCGCCAGGAGGGGGTCCGTCCGCCTGCTCCGCTACATCTTCGGGATTGCCGTGACCGGGGCGATCTGGTACGGGCTCGGGTTCCTCGTCCCGTCCGATCCCGCTGCGGCCGCATACGTCCTCCAGTATCTCCGGGCCGCCGTTGCCGGCGCCTGGGTCTCGTTCGGCGCTCCGGCGGTCTTTGCCCGCGCAAACACGCTCCGGGGCGGAGCGTAGGGGTATATATCCCCGGCAGGCGAGGATCCTGTATGGATTCGGCGGGCGGCGGTCTCACGGTGCTCGAGTGGGCGATCCTCGGCGTCGTGACGGTCCTGCTTGCCGTGCTTGCGGTCCACGCCCTGGCCGTTCCCCCCGGCCCCCCGGCAGGCCTCGTCTACTCGGCCCTCGAGGAGACCGGGGACTGCCTGGCCGTCTCCGGTGACGTCTACGGCTACGCACTCGCGTGCGGGAGTGTCGATGGCGTCGATCTGTGGTGCGGCCGGCCCGATCCTTCAAGAATGGGGTCGATTTCCTGCAGCGTCCGCCTCTTCGTCGGCGATCTGGGGAGCGTCGATATGGGCCGCGCCACGGTCGAGATCGCCGCCCGGGACGGGACCGAACGCCTCGCGAGGACTGCAGAGGCGCCGGTGCGGCCCGGGAACTGGACGATCGTCCGGACGGGGCACACCGTCCCGTTCCGGCAGGCGGACGACGACACCCTCCTCGAACCCGGGGAACGGTTCGACCTGCTCGTCTACCCCTCCCGGCCGTTTGTACCCGGTGAGACGTTCCGCGTCTGCATCACCCCGCCCGGCGGCGTCCCGCTCACGGTCGAACGGACCGTGCCGCCCCGGATAACGCCGGTGATGGATCTCGGGTGAAGTGGCGTCCACTCAGCATGCTTTTATAGCCGAAAGCCGACTCACTCCCCATGCTTGCAGAGGGGATCGCTCTCGGCTGGGTGCTGATCGTGCTCGGGGCGGTGCTGCTCCTGGTCGAGGTTTACGAGCCCGGGTTCTTCATCGCCGTCCCTGCGACGGTCCTGATCATCCTCGGCGTCCTCCTCCTCCTCGGCGTCGACATCCTCAGCTCCCCCCTTGCCCTCATTGTCGGGGTTCTCGCCGCAATCGGAGCGGCCGCGGTTACTGTCTGGTTTTACGGCCGCCTCACCCCGGGGAGAGGCCCCCCGACGACCCTCTCCCGGGACTCGCTCGTCGGCCTCGAGGGGACAGTGGTCGCTCCGGTCGATGCGGAGACGCTCGTGGGAAAGGTGCGGCTCGGGAGCACGGAATGGAGCGCCCGTTCCGAGTCCGGGAGCATCCCGGCCGGGAGAAAGATTATCGTCGTTCGCTCCGAAGGGGTGCACGTCGTCGTGAAGGAGGTTACATAAAATGCTTTTAACTGGAGAATTTCCGTGGACCGGTCTCATTACGGTCTTTCTTATTATTGTTATCGTCATCATCTTCGCCCGTGGCGTGGTGATCGTCCAGCCGTACGAACAGGGGCTCCAGATACGCCTGGGGCAGTACATCGGGAGGCTGAACCCCGGCTTTCGGTGGGTGATTCCGCTGGTCACGGTGGTCAGGAAACTTGACCTCCGCACAGAGGTGATGGACGTCCCGCGGCAGGAGGTGATCACGAAGGACAACTCCCCGACGAACGTCGACGCGATCGTCTACGTTCGGGTGATCGACCCCGAGAAAGCCTACTTTGAGGTGATGAACTACCGGTCGGCGACGGTGGCGCTGGCGCAGACGAGCCTGCGCGGGATCATCGGCGATATGGAGCTCGACGAGGTGCTCTACAACCGGGACATCATCAACGCCCGCCTCCGTGACATCCTGGACCGGGAGACCGATGCCTGGGGCGTGAAGGTCGAGCGGGTGGAGATCAAGGAGGTCGACCCGGTGGGTGCGGTCAAGCAGGCGATGACCGAGCAGACCGCGGCCGAGCGTGAGCGGCGTGCCGCGATCCTCCGGGCGGACGGCGAGAAGCGGGCGGCGATCCTGCGGGCCGAAGGCAGCCGGCAGAGCATCATCCTAGAGGCCGAGGGCGAGCGGCAGAGCAAGATCCTGCGGGCCGAGGGCGAACGGCTATCGAGGATCCTGCAGGCGCAGGGCGAGGCGCAGGGGCTGCGCATTCTCTCGGTCGGCGCCCGGCCGCTTGATAAGCGGGCAATCACGGTCCTCTCGCTCGACGCCTTGAAGCAGATGGCCGAGGGCCAGGCGACGAAGATCATATTCCCGTTCGAGCTCTCGAGCGTCGTCAAGCAGGCCGCGGAGTACCTCGGCGCCACCGCCGAGGCCCCGGAGGTTCCGGAAGGCGCCGAACTGCCGTCGGAGGATATCCTCGGGGAGATCCCGAGCAGAGAGGTCGTCAAGACTGCGGAAGAGGCGGTAAAGAGCATCGAGACCGATATCGACGTGGAGATGCAGAAGAAGTCGCGGGACCTGATCGGGAAAGGAGGGCTGTAAAGCCCCAAATTCCCGCCTGTTTTTGGACACGACCACATCCCTATCCTCCGCGTCGGTCGGGCACGCGCCCGGCGTGAGCGGTCTTCGATGCAAAGGGGAAAAATGTTTCCTGAAAGGCTATTTTTGGGTCTAATCTGCCGTGCTTCTGCGCTTCAAAACGAAATGGTTATTCTTCGCCTCATAAAGTAAAGCCTATGAGAAATGTTTCAGCAGTATTCATGATTATCCTTCTTGCAGCGGTTGTCTTCGCCTGCGGGTGCACCGGTACACAGATTTCTCCTGCAGAGCAGGGCGGAGCGGTTCAGGAGATCGTCGTCGGCGCTCTCCTGCCCCTCACCGGAGACTACTCCGGGGGCGGGGAGGCGAGCCGGGTCGCCCTCGAGGTGGCCGCCGGTGACATCAACGATTACTTCGTCTCGATCGGATCGGATCACCGTGTCGGAATAATCATCGAGGACACAAAGGCCGATCCTGCCGTCGCGCTCGCGAAACTCCAGACTCTTGAAAAACAGGGGGCGAGGATTGTTATCGGACCCGGCACCAGCACCGAACTTGAGGCGATCCGGACGTATGCTGATGAGCACGGGATCCTGATCGTCAGCACCATGAGCACGGCGCCGTCTCTTGCAATTGCCGGCGATAATGTCTACCGGTTTGTGCCGCCGGACACCTACCAGGCCGACGTCGTGGCATACTACCTGAAGGAGCAGGGAGTGGCGGCGATCGTGCCGGTATGGCGCGGCGATATCTGGGGTGACGAACTGGAGAAGCTGACGACGGCGGTGTTTGCGAGGAGCGGCGGGGAAGTCCTCGACGGAATCCGGTATGCTCCGGACAAAGAGGACTATGCCCGTATGGCGGCGGACCTTGACGCCCGCGTGGCTCAAGCGATTGCAGCGCACGGCAAAGACCGGGTCGCTGTCTACCTGGTCAGCCTCGACGAGGCGGCGGCGATCATGGAGGCGGCTACAGCGACAGAGAATCTGTCGAAGGTCCGATGGTACGGGTGTGACGGCAACGTCCTCCTCGATGCGCTGGCGACAGGCGAGTCCGCCCGTTTTGCGGAGCAGACGAAGTTTACCGCCCCGGCGTTCTGGAATCAGGACAATGTTGCATCGAATACGGCCGTCATCCAGAAGATGCGGGAGCCCCTCGGGCGGCATCCCGACGGTTACAGCCTCGCGACCTACGACGCGCTCTGGGTCGTTGCCATGACCCGGACGCAGACCGATACCAGGGACGCCGCCATGCTGAAGGCTGCGCTTGAGAGGACTGCAAGTGAATCCGGCGGACCCCTGCTCGGGCCGGTGAAACTGAACGGTGCCGGCGACCGGTCGACTGCGCACTACACCTTCTGGACGGTGGAGGCCGACGGCGAAGCCTGCCGGTGGGTGCCGATTGTCCAGTACAGCATCTGGTCCGCGGGCTCCCTCCCGGAACTCGAATGGATCGGCGCCTGAGTGCCGGGGCACTGCCCCGGTTCTTTTCTTTAGGATCATGCCTGTTCATTTTCATCCTCCGCACGGCGCACTTTAATGGTCGAAGCGGAAAACATGACAGTGCAGATGTGAAGTTGCCCTCGTGGCAACGGAACCGCTTCATGGGCGAGCGTGATATTGTTCACGTTGTGCCCGCCGCATTGCCGGGGAGGAACTCCGGTGCGGTTATGTAATAAGGGATATTAATCATAGAAACAGTGGCCATGAGTTCAAGACCGTTTCATCCGCCGGGAACGTTCCCCGTTGTTGCCGAGAGGGTGTTTTTTATCAATAAGACCGGGCAGGATCAGCCGCTGGAGAACTACGTGCCGGCCGAGATCTTTGAAGTGGCCAGGACTGATGGGCAGCGCGCCATCCCGAAGATAGCAAAGGATCTCTCACTGATAAAAGAGATCGAGGCCATCTCCGGCAACCTGCCGACGAACCACCGTTTCGTAAATGCGGATAGCCGTGATCTTGCATTTCTTCCCGATGAGAGTGTTCATCTGGTCGTGACGTCGCCCCCCTACTGGACTCTGAAAAAATATCCCGAGAAGGACGAGCAACTCGGGCAGATTGAGGACTACGAGACCTTTTTAGAGGAACTTGACAGAGTCTGGAGGCATATCTACCGGGTTCTCGTTCCGGGGGGCCGTCTGGTCATCGTTGTCGGGGATGTCTGCCTCCCCCGGCGGGAGGCCGGGCGCCATGTTGTCATGCCTCTCCACGCGAGCATCCAGGAGCACTGCCGGAAGATTGGTTTTGACAATCTGGCGCCGATCATCTGGTACAAGATCGCCAACGCCTGCTTTGAGGCGGATTCGCCGGGGTCGTTCCTGGGTAAACCCTACGAACCCAACGGGATCGTCAAGAACGATATCGAATACATCCTCTTCCAGAGAAAGCCCGGCGGGTACCGGAAGCCCTCGATCGAGGCACGGCTGCTCTCGGTCATATCCGAGGAGAACCAGAGGGTATGGTTCCGGCAGGTCTGGGATCTCAAAGGGGCATCGACAAAAGAGCACCCTGCACCCTACCCCCAGGAACTCGCCGAGAGGCTTGTGCGGATGTTCTCTTTCGTGGGCGACACCGTTCTCGACCCATTCGGTGGTACTGGGACAACTGCCCTCGCCGCAGCACGGTGGGGTCGAAACAGTATCAGCGTTGAGATTGAAGAAAAATACTTTGTCATGGAGGTTGAACGGTTTACTCGTCAGGCAAAACAGTCCCGATTGTTCTGATTGAGGTAGATTCATGGTAAGCGAGAGGATTCTCCGGAAACTTTCCCAAGAGGACTATTTTTCCAGTGCGGTGCGGTACTTCTGGGATAAGAGGGCATCTCAGGCGAAAGATCAGAATGACCGTGGTGTAAGAGATCAGGGCTTTCGTTCGGAGGCGACGGGCGGAAAGCATATGGATGGATTCTTCTCGTTGATCCGAAGTCTGCTCGTGGATATCGGAGTTCCTGAGGACGACATCTGCACGCAGAAGAGATCGCTCGATCTTCCGGGATACTTCCGTGCTGAAAAGCAGTGGGATCTTATCGTCATCAAACACTATCCCGACGGGAAGAGGGAACTTGTTGCCGTCCTTGAACTGAAATCCCAGAAGGGGCCTTCGTTCGGGAACAACATCAACAACCGGACCGAGGAAGTTTTGGGAAGCGCATATGATCTCTGGACAGCCTACCGCGAGGGAGCGTTCAGGACATCCCCCTCTCCCTGGTTAGGGTATATGTTGCTGCTTGAGGATTGCGAGGGGTCTCGAAGGAGCGTGAGGAACAATGAGCCGCACTTTGAGGTATTCCCGGAGTTTAAGGGCGCTTCTTACATCGAACGCTATCGACAGACCTGTCTCAGGCTGGTGCGGGAAAGAGTCTATTCCGAGGTCTGCTACTTACTTGCGAAGGAAGAGGATAGGGCGAAACCACGGAACTATTTCGAGCCGGACGAGATCTTATCGGGGTACCGGTTCCTGCGCTCCCTGTGTTCCCACCTGAGCAACTTTTACGAAATCTCGTAACGCTGTCTCCGACCCGTTGCCGTCAGCGGATCGGTTGCGGTCGCGTCAGCACCTGGAGTAATCGATCGGCGAGCGCACGAAGATGGGGTTTCTACCCCATCGTCAGCACGAACCGTATCGCAGCGACGATCAACGGCATCGTGATGAGGAGGATCAGCATCTCCGTGACGAACCCGCTGATCGAGGCGACGACCCGCTGCGCGTACCGGGACCAGCCCCGCCGCTCGAAGAACCGCTCCACTCCTTCCTTCATCATGTAGCCGCCGTCGAGCGGGACAACCGGGATGGCGTTGAACATCCCGACCAGCAGGTTGAACCACGCGGTCCAGAAGAAGAGGTGGACCGTGCCCCAGAAGAAGGGGAACGGCTCCTCCCAGGCTATCTGCTCGGGGGTGTCGGTGAGCAGGATAGCGAGCTGCTGGGTGTTGCCCTGGATGAAGGCGTCGATCGGGGCTATCGTGAGGTAGAGCGGCGCGAGCGGCCCGAGGTCCGCGACGTTTCCTATGTGTTCCTTCACCGCGGGGGCGTTGTAGTAGTAGACTCCCATGAACCCGGAGTCCCGGTCGCCGTCGAGCGTCTCCGGCCATTCGGTCAGGGTGAGCGTGTACGTGCTCTCGACTCCGTCTTTTTCGGCCGTCAGCGTGACCGTCTCCCCCGGCTGCGTCCCGTCCATGATCGCCGAGACCTCATCCTGGCTCGCCACCGGGATGCCGTTGATGCCCGTGATGATCGAGTAGCCGGGGAGCCCCGCGTCGGCCGCCGGGTAGTCCTGGTAGACCCCCTGGACGAGCGGGACGGCAAGGGGCGTCGCCATCCCCAGAAGAAGGAACATCGCCGCAAAGCAGGCGAGGCCCATGACGATGTTGTTCGTGATCCCGGCGCCGAACATCCGGATTTTGGGCATTCCCTTCGCCGCTTCGACGTCTTCCTCGTCGGGCTCGACGAACGCCCCTATCGGGACGACGGCGATGAGAAGGCCCATGCTCCGCACCCGCATATCCTCGACCCGGGCGAGGATCGCGTGGCCGAACTCGTGGATGACGATCGTGAGGAGGAGGCCGATGATGACGGCCGCGGTGATCGGAATCGCCTGGTTGACCCCGGGTATCGCGAGGATGTTTCTCGGATCGTGGATCCCGGTCGGTTCCGGGGTATGCACCAGATACTGGGGGACCGCAAGGACCAGGGCGAGCGTCATGAAGGCCGAGACCACGACGACCATGACGACCCCGAGCGTCGCGTAGGCCCGAAGCGGCGTCCTGAACTTTTGGAACCAGTCGAAGAAACCGACCCGATCGGTCTTGATGGCGAGGATGGGGCCGAAGAACATGACGTGATCGCGAAACAGCCCCCGGTCGCGGATATAGTAGGCAATCAGGAGGTATGCCGCGACGAGAAGGAGGAGTATCTGGAGCCAGCTCATCACTCACGGTTGGCGCGCGGGAGGCATAAAATCTTCCGCGTTATAAGAAATCGCGCATCGTCGTCTGGTAGAGATTCGTCACCGTCTTCCAGCTCCGGCGGGCGCAGGGCGGCGGGTTCCCGTAGTCCCGGATGTAGCCCCGGAGGAACTCGATGGTTGCCGGGTCGGAGGGGTAGCCGCTCCCGATCTTCCCATACTGCTGCTCGAGCTCCCGGATCGCCCGATCCCGGGTGACCTTCGCGACGACGCTCGCCGCGCCGACGATCTTGTGCCGGGCGTCCGCCCGGTGCTCGGCGACGATCTCGCAGGGGAAGTCGAGGTGGGCCGCGACCGTCCGACCGTAACGCTCCGCGTTCACGTCGCAGGCGTCCAGGTAGGCCGACTCCGGTCTGAGCCCCGTGAGCGCCTCGGCGTGGAGTTCGGCCACGCACGCGTTCATGCTCATCCTGCTCCGGGCATCGTCGATCCCGGCGGCATCGATGGTGACGATGGCGATCGAGAAGTCGCGCAAAAGGATATCGTAGAGTTTCTCGCGCTGCTTCGGGCGGAGAACCTTCGAGTCCCGGATGGGGATGGCCGCAAGGTCCCCGGTCGCCCGGCACCCGACTGCGGCGACTACCATCGGACCGATCACCGAGCCTTTCCCCGCTTCGTCCACCCCGCAGATCACATCCTCTGGTTTATTCGCAAGGTATTTCAATCCTGACGATTGAAACCAGATGGATGTACACGATCATCGTCGGCCTGGGCGGAATCGGCCGGAACCTGACTGCGATCGCCGTGAACGCCGGCGACTCCGTGGTGGTGATCGACCAGGACGAGGAACGTGCGAGCGATATCCTGGAGCACTACGACGTTCTCGCCATCACCGGGAACGCGACCGACAAGTCGGTGCTGCAGGACGCAGGGATCGACCGGGCCGACGCCCTGGTCGCAACCACGAGCGACGACGCCGTGAACCTGATGACCTGCTGGCTTGCGAAACGCTACAACGTCGGCAACGTCGTCTCGATCGTCAACCAGAAAGAGCATTCCGACCTCTTCAACGAGGTCGGGGTGAGGATCAGCGAGAATCCCGACGAGCTGGTGGCGACCCGTCTTTACTACTGGGCAAAAAGCCCGAACCTTCAGCAGGTCGCCTCGATCCCCGGCGGCACAATCTTCGAGATCGTCGCCGACGAGGGCGCGCCCATCGTCGATCACGAGATCCGGGATCTCGAGGTCCGGGACTTCGTCTTCATCGCCATCCGGCGTGCCGGGGGCGATCTCATCATCCCGAGCGGCACCGTCCATATCCGGCCCGGCGACGTCATCACGGTCTTTACAAAAAAGGAAGCGGAAGCGGAGACGCTAAAGACACTCAACAAACAGCTGATACGGTCAGGCTAGAGTGTCTTTGAGCGCTTTCAGCTCGAGAAGCATCTTCGGGTTGCGCTTGATCAGTTCCCTGATGAGCGCCGCGACCGAGAACTCACTGAAGCTGATGCTTGCAATCGAGTCCGCGAGGGTGTTGAGTTTCGTATCGTCGAGGGTGATGAAGTACTCTTTGACCTTGTAGTTCCGCTCAAGGATCGTGCCCATCCGGGATGCACGCCATTCGGTGTCGTAGGGCATCAGGGACTCCTTTGAGCAGTTGCCCGCCTCGATGCACTTTGAAGCCACCTGAGCGGCGAGCCTTCCGGTATACATGGCGTTCCCGATCCCGCCGCCGGTGATGGGGTCGACGACCCTCGCCGCGTCGCCGGCGACGAGAAGGCCGTCGCCGACCGTGCAGGCGAGCGGCCGGCAGACAGGAACCCCGCCCGCGATCGCCTCGATCGTCTTTCCATCGGGGAAGCTCTTTGCGACAAACCGGTCCAGGTAGTCTTTCGCCCGGGACCCGTCGCGGCTCTTCCTGCCCGTGATGCCGATCCCGACGTTTGCCGTCCGGTCGCCCTTGGGGAAGACCCAGAGGTAGCCTTCGGGTGCGATCTCATTGCCCAGGTAGAAGTCCGTCGAGCCTGCGTCGATATCGATGTCGGCCATCAGGTACTGTGCGCAGCTCATCATCTCCCGGAGGGGGACGGTGGTGTCGAGCCCGGCCCGGCGGGCGAACTGCGCCTCCGTGCCGTCGGCGGCGATGACCACCTCGGCACGGATATCGGCCGGCGTCCCGGCCGAAAGCACCTTCGCGCCCCGGACCGCCCCGTTCTCCATGATCGGCGCGGTCGCCCGGGTCTTGACGATCACGTCCGCCCCGGCCTCGGCCGCCTGCCAGACGAGTTCCCGGTCAAAGACCTTCCGGTCAAGGACGTAGCCGACCTCGCTTCCGGCTCTGTCCTGGTCGAGCCTGATGGCGGTGCCGTTCGGGGCGATGATCCGGGCACTCTCGATGTCGGCGGATATCCAGCGGGGGTCGGGCTTGATATATTCTTTCAGGAGTTCTTTGCCGATCCCCTCCGCACACCGGACGGGCGTGCCGATGGCGGGACGCTTCTCGATGAGACAGACCGAGTTTCCGGCTTTTGCCGCCGTCTTCGCGGCAAGGGCGCCGGCGGGGCCGCCCCCGATGACGAGAATATCGTAGTTATTCTTCATGGACGACCTCCAGTGCTCCGAGCGGGCACGCCCGCGCGCAGATCCCACAGGCGATGCACTCCCGCTCAAGGCTGAGGTAGGCGTCGATCAGTTCGAGCGCGTCCTCGGGACAGACTGCAACGCAGGTGCCGCAATATCCACACTTGTCTCGGTTTATCCTGAGCATTGTACTCATAATGTCGCCGTCGTCGCAAAAACCTTTATGCTCCTCGCGCGAGTTGCTGCACCGGAATCTTCGCCCGGACGCGTGACTGGCGGCCCGCCGTCCCGTGCCGCCCCGGCCCGGGCGGCGAGACGATTCACTGCGCCATTTAATAGGAGTTAGCACAAATTTATCTGGTTAATGGGGATGCTATGGGACTGAAGGGTGGACCCACGCAGGACGAAGTCATGGCCGTCTCGCTCGCGAAACTCGGCATCCGCCCTGGCGACCGGGTGGCCGATGTCGGGTGCGGGACCGGGAAGGTTGCCGTCGCCATATCGAAGACGGCTGAGCGGGTCTACGCGATCGACCGGCGATCGGAGGCGATCGCCTGTGCCCGGCAGGAGGCGGCCGCTGCCGGCGCTGAAAACGTCGAATTCTTCGAGGGCGACGCGGTGGAGTTCCTCCCGGATCTGGGGCCGCTCGACGCCGCCTTTGTCGGGGGGTCCGGCCGCCTGCCGGAGGTCCTCGACCTCCTCGCCGATCGGGTGCGGGGAAGGATCGTCGTGAACGCGGTTATGATCGGGACGCTTCAATCGGCGATAGCAAGCATGCAGCGCCTCGGGATCTTTCAGGAGGCCGTTCACATCCAGGTCTCCCGGTCTGCCGGGATCGCCGGCGGGGTGATGTTCAAACCCATAAATCCCGTCTACATCGTCGTCGGGGGTGCCGGATGCTCGTAGGGGTGGGGCTCGGGCCCGGCGACCCGGAACTCCTGACCCTGCGGGCGGTCAGGCTCCTTTCCGAAGCTGCGGCGGTCTTTGTCCCCGGAAACCTCGCCTACGACCTGGTGCGGCCGTACCGGCCCGACGCCGTCGTCCTCAACTTCCCGATGACGAACGACGAGGCCTACATCAGAACGTGCCTGGAAGAGAACGCCGACCGGATTGCACCGCACGCAATGGACGGCCTTGCGGTATTCGGGATCATCGGGGACCCCAACTTCTACTCGACCTTCTCCCGGCTCTGCGAGGTGATCGCCGCCCGCTACCCGGAAGTCGCGTTTGCGACCGAGCCCGGGATCAGCTCCATCACCGCGTTCGCCTCGGTGGCGAACGTCCCGGTGGCCGGGGGTTTCCTCGTCTCGGACGGGAACGGGCCGGAGTCCCGGATCTTCATGAAGGTCCGGCGGCCTGCGGCGCTCGCGGCCTCCCTCTCGGAGGAGGGCTACTCGGAGTTCGTCCTCGTGGAGCGGATGTTCATGCCGGAACAGCGGGTCTACCGGGGGGACGATCTCCCCGAGAAGAGCGACTACTTCTCGATCCTCTTTGCGAGGCGGCCGCATGCATAAGTTCTACATCGTGGGTGCGGGGCCCGGGGCTCCCGACCTCATCACCGTCCGGGGGATGGACCTCCTCCGGCGGGCGGACGTCCTCATCTACGCGGGCTCGCTCGTGAACCCGGCGCTTGTTGCGGAGTCCGGCGCGGGCGTGAGACTCGACAGCTGGGGGATGGCGCTTCCGGAGATTGTGGGCGCCATCGAGGAGCACGTCCGGGCGGGCAGACTCGTCGTCCGGCTCCACTCCGGCGATCCGGCCCTCTACGGGGCGATCGTCGAGCAGATGGCGGAACTTGACCGGCGCGGGATCGAGGCCGAGATCGTCCCCGGGGTCTCGTCGCTCTTTGCGGCCGCTGCGGCCCTCAAGACCCAGTTCACCCTCCGCGACGTCTCCGAGAGCCTGATCGTCACCCGCCCGGCGGGCGCGACGCTTGAATCGGACCTGATCCCCGAGTTCTCCCGGCTCGGGCAGACGATGGTGGTCTTCCTCGGCACCGAGCGGATGGAGGAGGTCCTTGCCCGGGTCGAGTGCCCGCCTAAGACCCCGGCGGCGGTCGTCTACCACGCATCCTGGCCCGACCAGAAGGTCGTCTTAGGGACGGTGGCCGATATCGCACAAAAGGCCCGGGCTGCCGGGATCGAGCGGACGGCGCTGATCGTCATCGGAAAGGCGGTCGAGGGGGCAACGTCCGGGTTCGGGAGGTCGGTCCTCTACTCATGACCGGGACAGTCGTGATCGCGCTCGAGCGGTTCCTCCCCGACGCCCGCCGGATAGCGGATGCCGTCGGCGCCGACGTCGTTCCCTACGGCCCGGAGGCGTTCCGGGCGGCGTTTAGCCGCTACAGCCGGATCGTCGCCCTGATGTCGGCCGGGATCGCCGTCCGGGGGATCGCGCCCCTCCTCACCGACAAGTGGCGCGATCCGGCGGTGGTGGTTGTCGGCCCGGATCTCCGCTACGCCGTCCCGGTCGTCGGCGGGCACCACGGCGGAAACGACCTCGCCCGGCAACTCGCCCCTCTCGGGGTCACACCGGTGATCACAACCGCGACCGAGACCCGGGGTCGGGAATCGGTCGAGGGGATCGCCGCCCAGAAAGGCTGCGATGTCGTGAACCGCGACTCCACCAGGGCGGTGAACGCCGCGATGCTGGACGCCGACGTGCCCCTCTATGCCGTTTCCGGGCCCGGGATCGTCGTCGCGGGCCCGGGTGTCTCCCTCCTCGTCCGGAAGGGCGATTACGTTGTCGGCGTCGGGTGCCGCAAGGGCGTCGACGTGGCCGGGGTGACGGCTGCCGTCCGGAAGGCGCTCGGGCTTGCCGGGATTGCGCCCGACGAGGTGCTCGTCTACGCGACGACCGCAAAAAAGCGCGGAGAGGCGGGGCTCATTGATGCCGTCGCGGAACTCGGCGGCAACCTCGTATTCTTGGACGACGAAACATTGAACGCACAGGAGACCCCGTCGCCCTCGCGGGCCTCCCTGATCGGGCTTGCCGGGGTCGCGGAACCCGCGGCGTTCGCGATCGCGAAGCGCAAAGTTCTGGTTCTTGCCAAGCAGACATATGGGAGTGTTACCGTTGCAATCGCACGATAGCGGAGGAAGACTGTACATCGTCGGCACCGGTCCCGGCGACCTGCTGCATATGACGCCCCGGGCCCTAAAAGCCCTCGGCGAAGCCGACTGCGTCATCGGCAACGGGTTCTACCTCGACCTGGTGATGCCGATGCTCGCCGGAAAAGAGGTCGTCCGGAGCAGCATGGGCAAAGAGGTCGACCGGGCTTCACGCGCGCTTGCCCTTGCAGAGGACCGCATCGTCGCGATGGTGAGCGGCGGCGACGCCGGGGTCTACGGGATGGCGAGCATCGTCCTCGAGGTGGCCGAACGGTCGGGCGCGACGGTCGCGGTCGAGGTCGTCCCCGGGATCACGGCCGCGGTCTCGGCGGCGGCACGGCTCGGCTCGCCGCTCTCGGGCGACTACGTCACGATGAGCCTCTCGGACCTCCTGACGCCCTGGGAGGAGATCGAGCGGAGGCTCGACCTCGCGTTCCGGATGCGGGTGCCGGTCGTCCTTTACAACCCCCGCTCGAGGGGGAGGCCGCACAACCTTGATGCGGCGGTCGCTATCGCCCGCCGCCACCTCCCGGACACTACGCCGGTCGGGGTGATCAAAAACGCCTACCGGGAGGGGGAGGAGCGGTTGATCACGACGCTTGGGGAGTTCGAAGACCACTTCGCCTTCGTGGACATGCATTCGATCGTCTTTGTCGGCGGAGAAGAGACGAGGATCTGGAGGGATGAGATTGGTGCGAGAGGAATCATCACGCCCCGGGGATACCACCGGAAATACGTATACTGACCTTGCGGCGGTCACGCCGGAGGCCTACGCGATAGCGAGCACGAGCCGGAACCTGGCCCGGGAGCGGGTGGGAAACGCCACCCCCGAGGACCGGATCCGGCAGCGGTGCTCGGTCGCGGTCGGCGACTTCGCGATGGCCGATCTGATGCGCTTTTACGGCGACCCTGTCGAAGCCGGGGTCTCCGCACTGGAGCGGCGGGCGCCGATCGTCGTCGATATCCGGATGGTGCAGGCGGGCATCCTGAAACGCGGGCATGCAAGCGAGGTCGTCTGCGTCCTCGACTTAGGCGAGGATATCGCCCGCGAGCGCGGGATCACCCGGACGTCCGCGGGATTTCTCGCCCTGTGCGACCGGCTGGAGGGCGCGATCGTGGTCATCGGGAACGCTCCTTCGGCGCTCCTGGTCGTCTGCGATATGATACGGGCCGGAGTCCGGCCGGCGCTGGTCGTCGGGACCCCGGTGGGGTTCGTGAACGCCGCGGAGTCGAAGGAGGCGCTCCGTGCTCTCGACGTGCCGTCGGTCTCGAACGCCGGCACCCGGGGAGGGACGCCGGTCGCGGTGGCGGCGATGAACGAGATCATCACGATTCGTGCCGAGCGTGCAGGCCATGCGGGACCCGGTTACTGACTTCGAGTATCCCGGGGCGTGGGTGGCGGCCTGCCGCTCCCCGGCCCTCCTCGAAGACGTCCGGCGGGGTCTCGCGGTCCTGACGGCGTCGGGATCGGTCCTCCGCCGGGGGTTTTCGACCGGGACGACGGCGGCCGCGGCCTGCAAGGCGGCGGTCCTCTCGCTCGCCCTTGACACCGTTCGGGAGGTGGACATCACCCTCCCCTGCGGGATTGCGGTCAGGCTCCCGGTGGACGGCTACCGTGGGCAGGCGTCCTGCCGGAAGGATGCCGGGGACTATAGTGCCGACGTAACGGGTGGGCTTGAGTTCGTCGCGATGGCGGCTCCCTCCCTCTCGGGCGGAGTCCAGTTCGTCCCCGGCGAGGGTATCGGGAGTTTCGCCCGCGACACTCCCCGCCACCGGCGGGGAACGCCCGCGATCAGCGCCCCGGCGCTCGACTGCATACGGCGGTCGATCGACGAGGCGGTGGAGGAGGCGGATCTATCCGGGACGACGGTCATCCTCACGATCCCCCGGGGTGCGGAGGTGGCGCAGAAGACGCTGAATCCCCGGGTCGGGGTGCGCGGGGGGATATCCGTCCTCGGGACGACCGGGTTCGTGGAGCCCTGGGACGATCACGTGACGGAGGGGGTGCTCGACCGTATCGCCCGGGCTCCCGGAGCGGTCGTGCTGACGACCGGCCGGCTCGGCCTGCGCTACTCCCGTCTCCTCTTCCCGGAGCACGAGGCGATCCTCGTCGGGAACAAACTCGAGGAGGCACTTGGGGCGGTCGACGGCGATGCGGTCATCTGCGGGCTGCCCGGCCTGATCCTGAAGTTCCTGAACCCGGATGTCCTCGATGGGACCGGGTGCGCCACGGTGGAGGAGCTCTCGGCGACCCCGCTCTGGGAGGAGACGGTCAGCCGGGAACTTCGCGCATTTCGGGCGCGCTGTCCCCGCGTCCGGGTCGTGATCGTCGATCGCGACGGCCGGATCATCGGGGAGTCGTCATGAAAGTCGTCGGCGTGGGCTGCGGCCCGGGAATGCTGACCGCGGAGGCGGCGAGGGTCATCGCGGGCGCATCGCTCGTCTACGGCTCGGCCCGGGCGATCGCGCTTGCACGGGACGCCATCCCGCCGGGGTGCGAGGTGCACGAGATCGCGGATTACCGGAGCCTCCGGTCCCTCCCGGACCATGCAGTCGTCCTTTCGACCGGGGACCCGATGCTTGCGGGGCTCGGCTACCTCCCGGGCGAGGTGG
>NZ_DAFZ01000045.1:21056-24512 GCF_002498065.1 Methanoculleus sp. UBA208
TACCTCCCGGGCGAGGTGGTCCCCGGGATATCTTCCCTCCAGGTCGCCTTCGCCCGGCTGAAGATTCCGCTGGCACGGGCCGCTGTCGTCTCGGCCCACGGGAAGGATCACGCCCGGGCGGTAGCCGAAGCCGGGGAAGAGGTCCTCGCGGGCCGGGTCGTCTTCCTCGTCGCCGACCCGGCCTTCGACGTCGGGGCGATCGCGGCCGCCCTCCCGCCCCGGATCCGGATTGCTGTCTGCGAAGACCTCGGCTACCCGGCGGAACGGATCGCCGTCGGCACGGCGGCACAGCCCCCGGCGCCCCGGGGCGACCTCTTCGTGGTGGTGGCGGGGGAGTTTTAGGGCTGGCCACGTCTGCTCTACCGGACTGCTCCCCCTCTCGACATCCCTGTCCCTTTCTCTCGTGCTCTTTGGGTGCCTGAACTTCGCGTTTTTCGCACCATCTGATGCGACTTGCGACGGACCCTGATGCCGGAGCACCCTGCAGTCAGCCAATTCTGTCCGCTGCATTTCGCAGGAGACTGTATATACGCCTTTTGTGACGGGTATGTAATCCGGGCCAGCATGGTGAGCAAGGTTCTTCAAAATCTGGGCTTTGCATCAAAAACAGCGCCGGTTCTACCCGGATTTGTATGTGATGGGTATGTGATAGGCCACACCCCCGCCATCAGCGCTGCCCCGGCACCACCGCGGCCTCCACGACACACGGTGCCGGCTCTCCCTTCCGGAACTCGTAACCCGACCGGAGGAGGTCGATGAGGATGGCCTGGTACGCCCCCCGCTCGCAGAGTTCGAGGTGGTAGCGGTGCACCGTCGATTTCGTCCCGTACTTCGCCGGCACATCGTTCCAGGTGCACCCGGTGGAGAGGACGTACAGGACCCCGTTGAAGAGGAGCCGGGGGTCCCGGCGGGGCCTGCCGATGTGGGGTTTACGGGGCGGGAGGTGTCTACAGACGATCTCCCAGAGATCATCGTCGATCTCCCGAAACGTCATGAGCAGCGCATACCTCTAAAAGACCTTATAGTTTTGGGACGGCTTCGGAAACCTGAGATCCCGGATCGGGGGCGCCGTTATTCTTTGGGGTTGTAGTTCGTGACGATGATCTCGCGGATCTCTCCCCGTTTCGTCCCGTCGCAGTTGATCGCCCTCCTCGCCGGAACCCGGTCGATGTGGTACCGGGCGTAGAGGTCGTCGAAGAACCCGTCTTTTGGGTCGACGTTCTTCGGGTCCGAGTTGCTCAGCATGAGCTTCGCGCCCTTTTCGTCGCATCGTGCGTAGAATGCCGCGAGACGCTTCTGCTCCTCGTCGGAAAACCTGTTCTTCGAGTACTGCGTGAACGACGACGTCCGGTTCAGGGGCCGGTAGGGCGGGTCGAAGTAGACGAAGGTATCCTCCGCGATGTAAGGCTCTGCCTGCGTGAAGTCGCCGAGGTGGATGGTCGTATTCCGGAGCGCAGCGGAATCGGCCCGGAGCACCTCTTCGTGCAGGATCCGCGGGTTACGGTACCTGCCGAACGGGACGTTAAACCCGCCCCGGGAGTTTACCCGGTAGAGGCCGTTGAAGCACGTCCTGTTGAGGAAGATGAACCGGCCTGCCCGCTCCACCCACTCCTCGCCGTACCGCCTTAAATCGATCTCCTCGCGCTCGCGGTTGAACGCATCCCGCACGGCGTAGTAGTAGTCCCTGCGTCCGGGCTCGTCCTTTGCCAGAAAATCGTCAGAGACATCGCGCAGGTAGCCGATGAGGGCGGAGACGTCGTTTTTGACGACGCTGTAGGCGAGGACCAGTTCCTCGTTGATATCGAAGAGGTGGCACTCCCTGAACTCAAAGATGCTGTTGAAGTGAAAATAGACCGCTCCGCCGCCCATGAACGGCTCGACGAAGACCGGGAGGGATCCCTCGGCGAGCTCCGGGGGAACTCTCAGGGTGAACGCATCGAGCAGTTGCGCCTTTCCGCCTGCCCATTTGAGGAACGGTCGTGCGGTGGATGTTGCCATCGATCTCTACCATCCGGCGTTAATTTCGTTATCGACAGTATTTATTTTGAAACACGTTAGCGTTGTCTGTATCCCGCGGCCCAGGTTCAGGCGCCGCCGCCCCGTGGAGGGCCGCCCCCCCTGCCGCCGGTCCGGATGCCCTGAGCTTTCAGCATCTTCTCGATTGCCCACCGGCCCCGGCCGAGTTCTCTTCCCAGCGTCTCGACTGCACTCTTCCTGGTCTCGCCGGACTCGATGAGCACGGTGAACCGGGAGACCAGGGTCTCGCGGTCGTCTTCCGTCCAGGGCCTGCCCCGGTTCTCCGGCTCCCCGGTCCGCGGGGTCCGGAGCGTGGAGAGCAGGCATCCCTTCCCGGTGTCGCGCAACTCTTCGATCTTCAGGTCGAAGACCCTCTCCGAGATCTCAAACCCGGTCGCCCGGCGGTTGAGGCCGACGGCGACCTTTGCGGTCGAAAATCCGCCGAGGAACATATCGCAGACGAGGTCGCCCTCGTTGCTGCTGTACTGGATCATCTTGACGAGCAACTCCGTCGGCAGTTCGTTCTTGTTCTTCGCCTGTCCCGGTTTGTACTCGCGGTTGATGCACCAGACGTCTTCACGGTCCCGGTAGTTCAGCGACCCGTTGTCCGGCCCCTTCTCCCCGGCCCCGTAGCGCGACTCCAGGTTGAACGTCCTCTCGCCGCCCGGTTTCTCGTAGAAGAGGACGTGGTAATGGGAGGAGACGTACTTTCGGCTGGTGTAAACGCCGAAATTATACCGCCAGATGATGTGGTTGACCTCGCGAAGGCACGTCTGCCGCAGGGCATGGAGTATGTGGTAGAGGTTCGTGTAGCCCGAAACGATGTAGATCGACCCGCCCGGCCTTAATATCCGTTCGGCCTCCCGGATCCATCTCAGGCTGAACTCCCCGTAATCGGATGCGGGAACCTCGACGTAGCCGTCGACGACGAAGGCCTCGTCCCTGTTGTAGTGGTGGTGCAACCGGTCGCCGTTGATGCCGTACGGGGGATCGGTGACGATCAGGTCCACCGAGTCGTCGGGGACGTGCGCTCGTGTCCCCGCGATGCAGTCGCCGTTGTAGAAGATGTTGCCGTTGACCTCTTCAAACCTCATAGTTTTCCTCGACGGCATGTTGCAGGCTGTACGTACAGTACATTGGCTGTACGAACATAAGATACTCGTTATGATTGCGGCCTCTTTCCAGGTTCCTACGGGTATCTGCGTGCGGCGAAATCCGATCCGCATCCCCGCCCGCCGGGAGGGTATCATTAATACATTTCAGACGGACTCAGGTTGATCACCAGCAGAGTGAAACAGCCCCGGGAGTTCGGATGGCGACACATTCAGGAGAATCGGAGAATTCGTCCCGCACCGGAGCGGGAGCGGGGAGGCAGCGCCCCCTCGCAGCGGGAGAGCGGCCGGTCCATGAACGCATGGCAGAACTCCTGGCCGAGAACGC
>NZ_DAFZ01000045.1:24888-36956 GCF_002498065.1 Methanoculleus sp. UBA208
GGAGAGCGAGGAGCGCTACCGGCGGCTCTTCGAGGACGACCTCACCGGGGACTTCCTCACCGGCGCGGATGGCCGGATACTCGCCTGCAACCCGGCGTTCGTCAGAATGTTCGAGTTTGCCTCCATAGAAGACGCACTGGAAACTGATATCCGGGACCTCTACGAAGACCCCGGGGACCGGGACCGGCTCCTCGCACGCCTCCAGAGGGAGGGGAAGATCGAGAACGAGGGCCGGACCCGCAAGCGCCGGGACGGCACCCGTATCCATGTCGTGGAGAACATGGTCGGGCGCTTTGGTCCTGACGGCGAACTGATCGAGACCCAGGGTTACGTCTACGACGACTCGGAGCGTAAACGGGCGGAGGAGGCTCTCCGGGAGAGTGAGGAGCGTTTCCGGGCGGTTCTCGAAAACTCGCTCGACGCGGCCTACCGGCGCAGCCTGCAGGCCGACCGCTACGACTACATGAGCCCGGTCGTCGAGGAGATCCTCGGCTTCACCCCGGAGGAGATGGCTGCGATGAGCCTTGAGGAGGTCATGGGCCGCGTCCATCCCGACGACCGTCCGCCGGTTGAAGCGGAGCTGACCTCTGCCGCCGCCTCGGGCAGGGGGCTCCTCATGTACCGGTTCCGGGCGAAAGACGGCCGGTATCGCTGGCTCGAAGACCATTTCACCGTGATCCGCGATTCGAGCGGCCGACCGCTCTACCGGGGCGGGATCGTCCGCGACGTCACCGAGCGGAGGCGGGCTGAGGAAGAAATCAAGCGCCACGCGGCCGAGCTCGCCCGGATCCACCGGGACCTCGAGTCCGCCCACCGGGAGGCGAACCTCTACCTGGATATCCTGACCCACGACATCGGGAACACCGAGAACGTCTCGAATCTCTATGCCGAACTGCTCATCGACTCCGTGAAGGGGGAGGCGGCCTGTTACACGGCGAGCCTGAAGCGGAGCATAGCAAAGAGCATCGAGATCCTCGGGACCGTCTCGAAGATCCGGCGGATTCACGCCGGGCCGCCTCTCCTCCGGCCGACGGATCTCGACGCGGTCATCAGGGCGGAGACCGGCCACTTCCCGAACATCTCCATCTCCTACGAGGGTGTTCCCCGGCAGGTCCTTGCCGACGACCTCCTTCCCGAGGTCTTCACGAACCTGATCAGCAACGCCGTAAAGCACGGCGGATCCGGCGTCGCCGTAGCCGTCAGGACGGAAGAAGAGGACGGTTTCGTCCGGGTGACGGTCGCGGATACCGGCCGGGGCGTCCCGGACGATCAGAAAGAGGAGATATTCCATCGCTACGAGAAGAAGCAGCGGGGCGTGGGCGAGGGGCTCGGGCTGTATCTCGTGCAGATCCTCATCGACCGCTACGGCGGCCGGATCTGGGTCGAAGACCGGGTATCGGGCCGTTCCGAGGAGGGGGCGGCGTTTGTGTTCACGCTCCGGCAAGCGGACGGCGACGGTGCGAAGGGTGCCGTGCCGGGGCGGTAGCGGAGAGGAGAAAGAGCGGGTGCGTGAGGGGAGCGGTTCGTTTCCTCCCGGGATGCCTGTCTGTTTTATTCGGACAGCTGCCGCCCGACAGCGTTTCAGGTTGTTAGCGAGGCGAGCACTCAATACAGAACGCATATCATCCTCTCCCTGCGAACAATGATACTGATGAGCCAGGGGGAGCGGGAGCACCGCCGGATCGGGATCTCGGTCCGGACCAAGATCCTCCTTGTATTCCTGGCTCTCTCCACGGCAGCCCTTCTCCTCGCCGGAACTCTTGCCCTCGTGCAGGTGGACGACGTCGGCCGGTATGCGCTTGAACGGAGCACCGATCTCGGGAATCGCGCGATGAACGACAGTACCGCTGCACTTGAGCGCAACGCCGAGGAGTCGCTTCTGCGGCTTGCGCAGGATCAGGCCTACATCAGCAACACTGCCTTCGAAGAGGTGAGCGGGGACCTCGAGGTCATGGCACGCTACGCCGCAACCATCATGGAGACCCCCTCCATGGCCCGGCCGCGGCATTTCTACCCTCAGGACGAAGAGCCTGAGGATCGGCGTGCAGCCTCCGTTCTCTTCCTCGCGGCCGGAGTCGAGGGCGACCTCCTCGAGGAGGAGCGGAACGCCGCGGGAATGATGGAAGACCTCTTTATCCCCATCTCCGCGACGAACCGGCACCTGGCGAACGTCTACGTAGGGACCGGCTCCGGGATGGCGATGATCTACCCCTGGACGACCGGCCTCGATACCGGTTTCGATCCCCGGCTCAGGAGCTGGTTTTCGCAGGCGGCCGGGACGGGAGGAACGGTCTGGTCCGAGCCGTACGTCGACCTTCTCGGGCACGGCCTGATGGTGACCTGCTCGCGGCCGGTCTACGATGCCGGGAGGGGCTGGCTCTGGGTGGTCGGTGCGGACGTCACGATCGAGACGATCAACCAGCAGATCATCGGCACCCAGGTTGGCGACCGGGGCTATGCCATGCTGATCGACCGGCACGGGAACGTCGTCAGCCGGCCCGGCCTAACCTCGGGGGATATGCGGTGGGACGAGTCGTTCGTCACCGAGAACCTCCTCGCGAGCGAGAACCCCGACCTGGTCGCGGTTGCCGGGAAGATGGTCGCGGGGGAGACGGGGGTCGCCCGGGTCGGGTTCGACGACGGCGAACGGTTCGTCGCGTATGCTCCCGTCCGGAGCGTGAACTGGAGCGTCGGGGTGGTGATGCCGGTCGACGAGGTGCTCGCGCCGATCCGGACGACCCGGGAGAGTATCCTCTCGGCATCGGAGGATACCGCGATGCACATCAGCAGCCAGCAGGATCGGATGAAGACGGTCTTTACCGGGGCGTTTCTCGCCCTGCTCGTTGTCGTCGCCCTCCTGACCCTCGCCGTCACCCGGCACATCACCCGGCCTATTGAGGAGTTGCAGAAGGGTTCCGAGGCCATAGGGAGAGGCGATCTCACATGCCGGGTGAACGTGGAGACCGGGGACGAGTTCGAGGACCTTGCCCGTTCCTTCAACCGGATGGCAACCGAGCTCCGGGGGCATATCGAGGATCTCCGGCGGACGACTGCGGAGAAGGAGCGGATAGCAAAGGAGCTCGAGATAGCAAAGGAGATCCAGCAGAGCATTCTGCCCGAGTCCGCGCCGGTGCTTCCCGGGTTCGACCTCGCGGGCTTCAACCTCTCCGCACAGGAGGTGGGCGGCGACTTCTACGACTACATCCCCGTCGGGGAAGGCTGCTGGGGCGTCGAGATCGCCGACGTATCGGGAAAAGGCGTTCCGGCCGCCCTGTTCATGGCGCTTTCCCGCACCCTCGTCCGGGCGAGCGCTTCGCAGAGCCTGGATCCCGCGGGGTCGATCCTCGAGGCGAACCGCTACATCTGCATGGATTCAAAGACCAGCATGTTCGTCACGCTCTTCTACGGCATCCTGGATACCCGGAAGAGAACGTTCTCCTACGTGAACGCGGGGCACAACCCCCCGCTCCTCTTCAGGGAGGGATCGAGCGAGGCGACCCTTCTCAAGGGCAAAGGCATCGCACTCGGGATCTTCGACGAGATCGAACTGGAACTCGTTGAACTCCAGTTGCACCCGGGCGATACGGTGGTCTTCTACACCGACGGGGTGACCGAGGCCACGAACGAGCGTGACGAGGAGTACGGCATGGAGCGGCTTGCAGCGCTCATCTCAGGGCTGCTGGACCGCGGGGCACGGGAGATCATCGACGCAATCGTTGAGGATGTCACCGCCCATGCCGGGAACCAGCCGCAGTTCGACGATATCACCCTGGTGGTGCTGAAGGTCGGGTGACGGGGGCCTGGCGTTCCCCGTCCTGCTCCTGGAGGCGGATGCCGGGGCGGGAGAAGAAGGGAGAGGGGGTGCGTGAGGGGCATCGAACCTACCATAGAGTCGAAACCACAATAGATGGGCATATCTCCCTGTACGATATAGACTTGAAGTAAGGTGAGATTGTGAGACTGCTTCTGAAACTCAGGGCGGAAGCCGACCAGAAAGATATCTCCCTCGACTACAACAAACTGCAAGGGTTCGTCTATCGCCTGCTCCAGGAGAGCGACTACGCGAGCATTCATGACAAAGATGGCTACAAGTATTTCAGTTTCTCAAATATCTTCCCCTTCGGTGATATGGAGGCGGGCGACATTAGGAACTTTATCCTCGCCTCGCCGAACCGGAACGTGATCGAGAAAGTTGCCGGACACTTGGCGACCTGTAAAGATAGCCCGATCCACATCGGTGATTGCTCGTTTTCTTTCTACCGCTTCGATAGCCTTGACCATGCTCTCCCTGCCGCTCCGGTAAGAATAGCCTCCGCAACACCGATTATCATCCGGATCCCCGAGTATAATTATGATCTTTATAACGTGCCGGCCGCTGAACGCAGATCCAGGTATGTTTACTGGCGGCCAGCGATTTCCTTTGACGCTTTTGTCAAGCAACTCGCCGAGAATCTGGTCAAGAAATACAACGAGTATTACGGCACGGAGATAGCCACAGCAAACCTCTTCGAGCAATTTTTCTTCCGGAAACCGGTGCATACCCGGCTAATTGTCGAAGGAAAGAGTTACGGCGTTGCCGCAAGTATGTGGGAGTTCTCCTGGAGTTATATGAGTCCCGTCCAGAAACAGGTTATCAGATTCGGGTTGGACGCGGGCTTTGGGGAACGGAACAGTTTCGGATTTGGGTTTGTGAATGTCGTAAACCCACAGAAGACCGCTCGTTCTGCTACTCCGTAAAGGCTTTCGGATCACGGTGCTCTATCAGCAACCCAAGGTTCCGGTTATATTCGGCGTTCACAAAGAGCATTCCCTCACTCGCAGAGATTCGGCCCTCATCCTTCAGCCTGTGGTACTGTCCCCGGCTGAGTGGGAGCGTGTACTGCATCGCCCCGTAGATGTCCCCTGCCTGGATAATGTCGAGATACTCGGTCCGGAACTTTTCCGGAACCGCCTCTATCGAGTTAAAAAGCCTGTAGAAATCGGACTCGCTCCGGTCTGCGTTTGAAAAAGGGGCGATTTCATCGATGACCCGTGTGAACGTTCTTTGGACGTCATGGAACTGCTTCTTATCCTCCCCAAAGCCGTTCTGGTAGATCCTATCTGTCGCCTCCTGCATCACCCACTCGTGTAGCAAGTCCAGATCTGCGAGTTCGTCAAGCGTACGTGAGACAAGATAGTCATCATAGATGTACGTATCCTGCTCCGATCCCTTGGTAAAGACGTACACCCTGCAGATCCCGTTCTTCCGCTTTCTGTTGACCCGCCCGAACCGCTGAATCAGTGCATCGATGGGGGCCGGCTCACTGTAGCAGACATCATAATCGATATCAAGAGACACCTCTATCGCCTGTGTTCCGACAAGCAGGTCAAGTGAATTCACCTCCTCTTCTATCCGTTCCCTGTCGCCCAAGGTGAACCTCGAGTGCAGCAGCCCTGACCGGGGCTTAATCCCTTTGAGGCTGTCGTAAACCCTCTGGGCCTGCTTCACCGTGTTGCATACGATAAGAACCCTCTCGTTACCCCGAAGCCGGTCCTTGATTTCGCCGATATGGTCGCAGATATCCCCGTCGAGAAGCGTACATGCATGTCGGGTATACCCAGAAAGTTCGTTTTTATCCATCGTCAGAATATTTGGGATATCGAGGGTCTCCGAAAAGAGCTTCTTAATAAACTCCGGCAACGTCGCCGACATAAGGAGGATCTTCGCATCAAGTTCGTTCTTCGCGAATTCGCACATCGACAGGATGAGGCCGACAGTCCTCGCGTCATATGCGTGAATTTCGTCGAGAATGAATGCTCCCTGGTACATCTCCAGAAGACCCATCTCGTAACCCTTGATGGAGAAGAGGTGTTTCAGCGACTGGAACGGCGTCATTATCTTGTAGGGGCTATAGATCTTCTTTGCCACATCGCGTAGCCGTCTGGATTCGCTAGGGTCGTCGTACACCTTTGAGAGGTAGTAAGATGCTTTGCCATGGAGGAGCGAGACGCACCCTTCGTCGCTGTACCAAGGTGCGAGGCGCTTAGCAAGCCGCTGGTGCATGGCGTTGATGCTGGCCGTATACGGGAGCGAGTAGAATATCCTGTTCCCTCCGGCCCGGTTGAGGTTATTCGTCGCCCAGAAGAGTGCCGCTTCTGTCTTTCCTGACCCCGTTGGGGAGATGACGATAGCGTCCCCTTTTGTCTCCCGGCATCTCTCCTGGATGCTGGTGTAGGTTGGAAACGCAAACACCGTATCGAGCGACGGCAAGGGTTTGAGAACCTTCAGGACTCCCCCCGATGCTAGATAGTCACAGGTGTTGATGAACCCCTTTCCAAAGATTCCCACATATTTCAACCTTTGTTTGCACTTTTTGTCTTGGATACATCTAAGGGTCAAACGGAGGATCTGTTCCCATGACTCTTTGGTATACCCGGTGAGATCAATCGGGGCAAGGGCCATGTGGTTCGTGATGCATCGGGCTGCAAGACGGGGATATTCGTTCTGAAACTTGGAGAGTTCTTGCAGGTTCGGTATGACCTCGGCAAGGTGCTCCTGGAACGTCGGCCCGTTGACAGGCTCGTCGTCGGAATCTGTGGTGTATCTGATGAGTTCATTGAGGTCTTTGTGGTGCGTGAGGACGAGTAACTTGATGATATTGATGATCTCAGTATCCGTGGCTGGCAGCGCACCCACAAACGGAACCGAGAGAATCTCGTGCCGGTAGTGCCACTGTTTCCGGCCATTCAGCCGGTCCTGAAATCCGGAAGCGGCCTTTCCGAAGTCATGGAAAAAGAGGGCACTGAAAACAGCCTCATAAAAGTCTGGATACCTGGTTCTTTGGTCGATGTCTGGGTAGCACTCCCGTAGCGATGAGAAGACACTGAGGCAGGCATGGGTGTGCGCCTCAAGCGTCTCCCCGTCACGTTTTGCTTTAATTGGAGAATTCATGGAGATGGACGCCTAGGTTCCTCTCTGGATCCAAGTATCCAAACGAAATCGTCTGCGGCGAATCCACGATGCAATAGGGCATCACCTTCAGCGGTCTTCGTTCGGCCTCATCGGTGAAGTCAGACGGCAGGGAGACTACCTGCCCGGGGATATCGCCGGTGAACGGAACAATCGTGTTCCGAATCTCGACATTTTCTTGTTCGATGAGCGTGACTGTGTCCACCGCCTCCACCCAAGCAAGGTCGGACTGCCGCCCTAGAAGGAGGTTGTAGCGGGGTCGTGTGAGGTAATCCTCAAATGCCATGTCGGTAAGATAGAGGGTCAGCGTGCAGTTGTAGAGGAACTCCCGGTTGACGATATCTGTGCCGCGGAACAAGGTGGGTATGACCTTCGTTTCATTCCCGTAGATACGAATTCGTTCGAGATCGAGACCCGCCCCCTCCGCAACGAAGTCATACCCGATTCGAAGGTCGTGCAGGTGCACTTTCTCCCCCTTTGCAGCCGACAGGAGCCCATAGACCGTTGAGATCGGGGGGACCCGATATGTCGGTTGATATCCAACCATGAACATCGGGTAACGAAAGGATGCGGTCATCGCGCGTATTGTAGCACGGAGAACTTCCATTCTTATGCCCCGAAGAGAGCGTCGTTGCCTGAAATTTCCTGTATAAACCCGTCGATGGCCTTCACCGGTGTCGTCACCGTGAGCGTTACCCTCGCAGGAGCCTTGAATTGCATCAGTTCCTTCTCGTTTTCGCTTCCAAAACCGGGTAGTATCCCGATATAGACTCCAGAGAGCAAGTCATCCTGGTAGTCTTCGAGGACGGCGTTTAACGCATCTAGATTAATGAGGCCCTGTTCGTAGTCTTGGTGGGGGAAGACACCCATGAAGATGTTGTTCCCGCTGTTCAATGCCGCAAGGATGATGACCTTCGGAGTGACCTCGGTGAGGTGCAGAGTGTGCATGGCCCCGCCATTAAGATACTTGAGCGCAGCAAGGGTTTCCGACACTCTCTTCTTCTTCAGGTCTGCTGCTACGGCGTAGTGTTTTGTGCTGTTCTCGACTGCCATTCCCTGGGCTTCACACCGTTTCACCAGGTCTTCAGAGAGATTCTTTGACCCTGGTTTATTAATGCATGTGAATGTGCCGGCAGTATCGAGATCGAGGGCGAAGATCCCTTTCAGAATGTTGCTATAGAACTGGTGGTTATAGAGGACTGGATCCCCCTCGAAGTCACGATTCATCACACCAAAATCCGACGTGACCCGGATTGGGAGCCCTATCAGCGGTGAGCACTTCAGGGGGGATACCCTTGTTACTGTTACGTTCTCAGGTTTCTTTTTCCCCTCGACTTCGACTTTCCGGGCGCTCATGTAGCCGAAGATATCATCATCGTCGTAGATGATTGGGTCGGCCTCGGTTATCGCTTGGTTGCTCCCGACCTTCTCAACAGGCGAGCAGTTCCAGTTGAATTTGTTCTTAAGAACCTGCCTCCACCAGTAGCGTAATGCCTGAGCCGAGACGTAGGGGCGAACGCCCTCCGGCGAGTTGATCGTCTTTGTTGCAACCTCGTTTTCGTTCGCTGCTCTCGGATCGATGCCCCTGTTGTTCAGGGCAGAAAACGGGGCATCTATCAGGTATGCTCCAATAATCGTCTTCATTCTGTAACCTCCTCAGGTTCAACTTCTTTTGCAAGCACATCATGTAACTGTTCATACAACCGTATGACCATCAGGTCACGTACCTCTGTCCAACCCCGGTAGTCCCCGGGTAACAGAACCGCCGTGTAATCGTCGAATGTGGTCAGCGGTTTTTCTTTCCCGAGTTTCTGCCAATCCTTTATAAGCAGTTGCAGCTGGTTCCGGAACGAAGGCAAGTCTCTCGCTGCAGCGATGTCCAGAACTCTATTGAACTTTTTCGACTCACGGATACACAGAGCGATGTTATCGCTCATAACTTTGATCTGGTCAACCCTTTGCTGATTCATATCTCTCACACTCCGCATGTACCACTCAATGACCACCCAAGGCATGGTAGGTATCCTTGCTTTGTCGTCCTTAAAGGCCCACAGAATGCTCTTTCCATCTAAAAGGAATGCATGGATGGCGTTGTATTTCGTCTTCCAAGTCGGAAGTTCCTCGTCGCCTTTCGCCTTAGCGTAGTGCCGGTTGAGGAGTGTAAACCACGCCGACCGGTAGTCGGGACTGTTCATCATGAATGCCACGAACCGGAAGACGCTGCTTGGCAAGGAATAGATCCGTATCCCGGTTGGGTTCTGGTTATAGTTGTCAATGCGGTAGAGCACGACAGACTCGTTCGGTCTGCAGACTCCTTTCATGCAGTATTCCTTGCCAAACTTGTATGCAAGGTGGAACAGGGCGTTCTGAGGCGACTTGAATTTCTCATCGAATAGTCCTGAATTTCGTCCTGATTCGTACTCACCGGACGCCAAGCGTACTCGGATCTTCTTAAACACCTCTGCTCCGAACTCTCGGATGATATTCTGGTTGTTCGAACTGACCAAGCAAGGTTTTCCTCCCGCCTTATACCAGAGTAACGGGGCAAACTGGATGGCCAGTGCACACCGTGCGCAGATGCTGAGGCCGTTCTGAAAAGATGGGAAGAAGTTGGTGAAACTGCCTGACCCAATAAGGGGCACATGGGTTTTGTAGAACGACATAAGTTCGTGGGCCGGAGCGCCGCAATAACAGCAGAATGTGGTGGAACTTGATGTGTTGCTGATGCCGTCGATGAGACCATATAGGAATTTTTTTGAGCGTCCTTGGTGGTCGTATCCCCTGCTGGACTGGATATATGTGCTATTTGGAAATATCGAGTAAAGTTCCTTCTTCCATGCAGGTGTCAGATAGATGTCGATCAAGTTGTCGGCGGCTAACCTGAGATCTTCCTGTGTACACGCGTCGAACGGCTTTTCCGTCATCAATTCAATTGCAAGGATCCCGGTATCGATGAAAGGATCTCCGACAATCTTTCTCGGCTGGGGTTTTGGTTCCGGATCGACCTGTAGTAACATAGGATCACAAAAAAATTTATTTAATGCGTTTCGTATGTGAGAACTGATCGCGAGGTTATTTATAGGTGTCGATAGAGTTCATCACTATGCCGATCTTGGGCGCCCCCCTCTTCACTGGAACCCAGATAAGCTACTCTTTAGTTTGTTCAACGAAACTATGGCTCTTTTCGAACAACGTGACCATGGAGTTCTCCTCAGATCTTGTTGGAATGGGGCGGTTTATTCATGAGACCTCCTATTCCCGGGAGCGGAAGAATGTGATCATTGATCGGATCGGGATCGACTTTGTCAAAAAAGGCGACCGGATCACCATCCACGAAGTGAAGAAATCGAAGAAACTCGATGAGGCCCATCGGTATCAGGTTTACTACTACATCCACTACCTGCAGGCAGTGCTGGGCATCCAGGATGTGGATGGGATGCTGGATTACCCGGAGATGCGGAAACGGGAGCACCTGACGCTGACCGATGACATCCGGGTAGATCTAGAGCGGATCCTCCGCAATATCGCGGAGACCATCAGGCTGCCGCGTCCCCCGCCGCCGGTGAAGAAAACGTACTGCAAAAAGTGTGCATACTTTGAGTTCTGTTGGGTGTGAGTAATGAAACAAAACTTCTACATTCTCAAGAACGGGAAGATTATCCGGAAGCAGAATACTGTCTATTTTGTCGGTCAGAAGGACGAGCCGGCACGGGAGACGCCGGTGGATGGCGAGGATCCTGAGTTTATCCTGGAGATGGACGGTGAGGAGTCATCGGTCGACTTACCGGATATCTCGAACAAGCCGGAGTACGCGAAGCGGGCCCTGCCGGTGGAGCAGATCGGCGCGATATTTGCCTATGGACGGATTTCGATTACATCTGGGGTGGTCTCATTCCTCGCAAAGTATAGCATTCCTATCCATTTCTTCGGCTACCATGGCCACTATGAGAGCACCCTGCTCCCACGGGAGGCTTTACTCTCGGGTGAGATGCATGTGCGGCAGGCGGCGCACTACAGCAACCCGGAGAAACGAATGGCGATTGCGAGGGCGTTTGTCTCCGGTGCGGCACAGAACATCCTCAAAAACCTTGGGTACTATCAGGATCGGGGGTTGAGCGGAGAGATTGCATCGATCCAGAAAGCTCTTGGGGAGATTGATTCGTGCAGGAAGGTCACTGAACTCATGGCGGTGGAGGGGGGCATCCGGAACACCTATTATGCTACGTTCGATCGCATCCTCAGCGGAGACTTTTCTTTCGGAGAACGGACCCGGAGGCCGCCGCGGAACCCGGTGAACGCCATGGTCAGTTTCGGAAACTCGCTGATGTACGGGGTCATGATCAACGCAATCTACCACACGCAACTTGACCAGACAATCTCGTTCCTGCACGAACCTTCGGAGAGGCGGTTCTCGCTGGCGCTTGATGTTGCCGAGATTTTCAAGCCGTTCTTGGTCGACCGGACTATCTTCAAGCTCGTAAACAAGGGCATGATCTCGCCGGATGATTTCGAGACCGATCTCAATTCATGCCTGCTCAATGATAACGGACGCAGGCTGTTTTTGGCTGAGTTTAATGCCCGGATGGATACGACCATCAGGCACCGCACCCTAAAGCGGAATGTTTCGTATGGACGGCTTCCCTATCTAGAGTGTCTCAAACTCTGCAAGCACCTGATGGGCATGGCACGGTATGAGCCGTTCACGATCTGGTGGTAGGATGTTTGTCATAATCGTTTACGATGTCTCCGTGGACCGGGTTTCAAAGGTCTGTAACTACCTCCGCCGGTATCTCAACTGGGTTCAGAATTCGGTGTTTGAGGGCAACATTACTGAAAAGCAATGGGTGGAGATTCAGCACGGGTTAAAGAGGCTGACCAAAGATGCTGAAGATTCGGTGCGTCTTTACTCATTCCGGACGGAAGATGCTATGACCGTGAGCACGATCGGTCGAGAGAAAGGAGATACCTGTACGATTATCTGATCTCTTTTTGGCCCGTCGTGGATCCTTATAAACCGGATACGTTATCAAGGGTCCACGACAGAGAGGTATGTATGGTGCTCTCAGGTTATTCCACTGCCCAAAAGAGGCAAAAATGGGCGCTGTTTGAATTGGACTAA
>NZ_DAFZ01000029.1 GCF_002498065.1 Methanoculleus sp. UBA208
ACGGTGGTCGAGCTCCGGGCGTTCCGCCCATCGCACTCCCCGTCAGCCCCACTTCGCACCTTCGGTGCTCGAACTCCGCTCCGCAGGAACGTCGTTCCCCCCATGGCGATACTCCCACGGTCCAGTGTATCGGGCTTATTGGTCGTTACGATTGTAATGTTTGCCGCACCTCGTACCTTCGGTGCTCGAGTTCCTGCCCTTCGGCCAGTCGCGTATCGAAACCTGACAGCCTCTCAACCCCGCCGCTACACCGGCACACCAAAAAAGCACCGTCCCCATCGGGGACAAAAAACCGGAACGCCCCTCTAACAGATCCGCTCGATAAAGTTCTCGAGGATCTTCAGCCCGACCGCACCGCTCTTTTCCGGGTGGAACTGGACCCCGTAGGTGAGCCCGGCGTTGACCGCCGAGGCGAAGGGGCGGATGTAGGTGGTGCTCGCAAGGGTGTGGTCTGGTGCGGCCGCCGCGTAGTAGGAGTGGACGAAGTAGACGTACTCCTCCTCGCGGAGCCCGTCAAAGAGCGGTGTCTCCCGGTCGACGCGGATGGTGTTCCACCCCATGTGGGGGACCTTCTCTCCGGCGGCCGGGACGAACCGTTTCACGTCTCCCGGTACGAGGCCGAGCCCGCGGTGGACGCCGTGCTCTTCGCTCGAGTCCATGAGCATCTGCATCCCGAGGCAGATCCCGAGGAGCGGCGTATCGCCGGCGGCGGCAAGGACGGTACCCTGCAGGCCGCCGAGCATCTCCATCCCGTCCCGGAACGCCCCCACGCCGGGGAGGACGATGCCGTCGGCCGACGCGATCGCCTCCGGGTCCGCCGTGATCGTCGCCGCTGCTCCCGCCCGCTCCAGGCCCCGCAGCACGCTCCGCAGGTTGCCGAGGCCGTAATCAATTATAACTATCTTCTTCTTCATCCGCATCTCCCCGTTTCCGCCACAGCCCGCGCTCGATCCAGTCGGGAGAGAGCCCCTGCCTCTCCTGCCACCGGGCGAGTTTGCCGTGCCACATCTCAAGGAGTTCGGGGTGGGATACCCCGATGATTGCAAACGTCGCAAGGTCGCTCGAGGGGCACATGAAGCACCCGATGCGGTCGAGCCCCCGCTCGTAGAGGCGGTTGTAGGGGGCTTTCTCGCGGAAGATGTAGAGCCAGACGTGCATCGCCGTCCACTGCTGAATGGGGGCCGCCGAGAGCTGTTGCGGGACATGGCCGTTCCGCCAGACCCGCCGGCTCTGCATCCGCCGCACCGACTCGTACTTCCGCTGCCCGATGAACGAGAGGCATTCACCCCAGTGCTCGCCGATCAGGCGGCCGACGGGGTGGAGCTTGCAGACCGTGCAGCACCAGCGGTTGTCGACGGCCGGCGGGCCGTTCTCATCGAACATCTTCCAGAACTTCTCTTCGTCGCAGACCCGGAGGACTTCGAGCCCGTAGCGTTCCGCCACCTCGTCCACATTCTCGCAGGTCTCCGGGAACTCGAGCCCCGTGTCGGCAAAGAGGAGCGGCACCGGGCCGAGCGCCTTTAAGACGACGAGCAGGGTCGCGAGGCTGTCTTTTCCGCCGGAGTAGGAGACCGTGGGCCGCTCGGGGTTCTGTTCCGCGACCTCCCGGACGAACCGGATGCTCGCGGCCTCGTAGTCCGCGAGGACCGGTTCGTTTGCCGCGACGACGTCCTCCCACGTCGCCTCGCCCGGGACACAGACCGACCGGACGTTCTTTCGCGTCCGGACGACGAGCCCCCGCTCCATCGTCCCGGCGGTGGCCGCATCGACCTTTGCCCTGCCGACGCCGATGCACTCGCCGGCCTTCGTCAGGATGAAGACTTCATCGCCTTCGGCGACGGCGGGATCGATCGAGACGAGGCCCGGTGCGAGGACGCTTGCTCCCGAATCGCGGATGGACGGGATCGCGCCGTCGTCGACGACGACGTAGCGCTTCGTCGGTTTCAGGTAAGCCGCGGCGGCAGGGCGCGGGAGGGGCTCCCAGCGCCGCTCCTCCGGGAAGTAGCGGATCGCGCCCACGACCGCGCCGCCAAGGACGATCTCGTCCATCCGGTCCTCGGCGGGAACTTTGTTGAGGAGCGCAATGTGGCCTTCCGGTATCAGCGGCGCTCCGAAATGCTCGCTGAATATTCGGTTGACCCGCTCGACATCGTCGGGAAACGCAGGGCGTGCGTCTCCCGGCGGCGTGACGGCTACCGGACGGGTCGGGGTGCCGCAGGCGCAGACCCCGGAGAGCACGGGAGCGTGGCAGGAGTCGCACCAGCGGAGCAGGATCTTTCCGAGGTAGAGGCGAGGCATTCTCATATCCGTTGGAGAGAAACGGATAAAAGTCTTGGTGTATTCCAACCTTCCCCGCAGCATTCCGCTTGAAACGGGAATTTTCCAGCCGGGAGGCTGCTCACGTCCCGCGGCAGCGTCTCGCAGCCGGTGTCGGCGGATGAGGCCGCGGGTGCGTATCGCGTTTCCCCGGAACGCGATTCTTTGGGTGTAAAGGAAGGGGGATGCGTACCATTAAATACATCCTCTGTCTCATAGTATTGTCATGTTCAATCATGTAGAATTGTGGCCGCTGCATTCGCATCGGCGTGTCACCGATTCTACGCTGGTGAAAGGAGATCCACCATATGTGCCGGGTGATTCCGTGACCCCCGTCTGCCGGCCGCTTCCGGTGAGCACCGGACGGCCTGCAGGGGGTGAGAGATATGCATGAGAGCAGGGGTGCAAAAATGGCGTCATTGCGCGTTGCAGGAAAATCGCTCCGAAAGACCGAGGTCCTGGGACTGCTCATTTTCAGCCTCATGGCGGTCGTCATGCTTGCGGTCGGTGCCGCGCTCTTCTGTGACTGGCTCGCCGAACCGGGATCGGCGCCTGCGGGGACACCGGCCGAGCTCGGGCCGATAACGGGAGGCCTCGCGGTTGCCGGCGTGATCCCGGTTGTGGCCCTCGTGATAGGTGTCGAGGTGATCGGGGGACTCTCGCTGATCGCGCTCTATATGATCTCCGGCATCAGGCGCGGGGCGTAAAGCTCCCGGCCCCCCGGCCCTTCCCGCGCTCGAGCGCCCTTTCGATCTCTTCATGGCCGGAGAGCGACAAAAACGTATGATTTCTCCTGAATCCTGGAAAAAGTGGCTGAGTGGACATAAAATTTATATCCTGACCGGTTAACATCAGATCTATCCCTCCTCGGGAAGGAGGTGTGTCACTCATGGCAAAGGAGAACAAGCCTCAGGGTAAGAAGCAGGAGAAGAAGGCGGAGAAGGTTCAGGACAAGGGCAGGAAGAACTAGGCCTTCAACCATTACATCCTCTTTTTTGGGCCGGGTATCCGGTTCGACACATCCTTCTCCCCGTTACTGCGGATCGCTCGCGACCATCGCCTTCACACCCTCCGTACCGCCCCGGCCGCCAGGGCGATGACGGGCACGATCTCCAGCCTCCCCGCCCACATAACGACGATGAAGAGCCACTTCGCCGCAGGACTCGTGCCGGGATTCATGAACCCGGTGCTGATCCCGACGTTGGCCGCGGCGGAGACGACCTCGAAGATGGCGTCGGCGGAGTCGAATCCGTCCTGCGGCGCGAGATGGAGCAGGAAGATGGTGGCGACCGCGACCATCAGGACGAAGAGCACGACGACGAGCATGCTCTTCGAGACCTCGTACTCCGGAAGGTGCTCGAGGATCGGCCGTCCGTCGTGCCGGAGCGGGGTGATCGTCCGCCAGCCGGTATGAAGCCTCTTAAACCACCAGCGAAGCATCTCAAGGCCGAGGATGATCCGGCCGAGTTTGATGCCGCCGGCGGTGCTCCCCGCCGATCCGCCGATCAGCATCAGCGCGGCAAGGACCATCACCGTCGTGCCGTACCAGCTCCCGGGGTCCGCGTTCTGGAACCCGGTGCAGGTGATGCCGCTCACGGTCATGAAGATGCCCTCCCGGAGGGCCTCGGCCGGAGCGAGGGACGAGATGGACACGAGGTCGAAGGTGACGACGGTGCACCCGGCAAGAATGAGCGCGAAGAGGAGGATCGCCTGCCGGTCCGCGAGGAGCAGAAACATCCTTTTGTAGTAGATGAGGAAGTAGAGCTTGAACGGCAGGGCCCCGGCGATCATGATCGGGACGACGAGCATCTCAAGGAACGGGCTCTCGTAGTAGAGGATGCCGGCCGTATGCACCGAAAACCCGCCGGTCGATATCGCCGTCATGACGATGTTCGCGGCATCCCAGAGGGATATGCCCGAGAGGAGGACGAGCCCGATGCCGAGGGCCGTGAGCACCAGGTAGATCCGCCACATCTCAAAGCCGGTGGCCACGACGCTCGGCATGAACGTCTCGGACCGCCCTTCCGAGCGGTAGAGTCTGAACCGGGTCAGGCCCGACCTGCCCGAGAGAGCGATGGTGAACGCGACGATCCCGAGCCCGCCCATCCACTGGGTCAGCGACCGCCAGAAGAGGATCGTCCTCGGCGTGGTATCGACAGACGGGAGGAGGGAGAGGCCCGTGCCTGTCCAGCCCGACATCGCCTCGAACACGCTGTCGGTGTAGGAGAGCCCGAGACCGAACGTATACGGCAGCGCACCTATCAGGGCGGCGGTGAGCCAGACCAGGGCGACCGTCGAGAGCGCGACGGAGAGGCGGGCTTCCCCCTCCGCCTTCGGGATACCGGCAAGCCAGACCCCGATGATACCGAACCCCGCCGGCGCCGAGGCCATCGGGAGGAGGAGATCGGTCTCGCCGTACCAGAGACCGACCAGGAGCGGGGTGCATGACACCAGCGCGATGAAGAGAAATATAAGCCCCAGCTCCGGAGCGATGATCGCAAACTGGCTGTTTGCCGCCGGCAGTATCTTTTTGCCGGAAAGCGCCGGGAGAAAATGGTTTTTGCGATGGTGCATTATCGCGCCCGATGCGGGTCTCCAGCCGCACCGCGGAGATACTTCTATCCGCTATATGTACGTTTTGATTCCGCTGCGGCTGTGCCGTGCGCCGGGACCGGTGGACTCCTCCTGCCCGTCCGGGCGGTTCCCACCGGACGCGATCCCGGGATCCTGCAGGAAACGGTGTTGCGGTCGGGAACCTCCGGATACCGGATTGCGACTGGCCGGACCGGGATGCCCTGCTTGTATCGCCGGAGTGGCGAATCCGGTGCCAACCTGTTTTATCTGGAAAATAGTATATATGTACAAAATGTATTGCCGCCGGGACGAATAACGTCTCAACGTCGTATGGGTGTGGACGCCACGGAGGCTTCCCCTGCAGAATACGTAGAGGAGAGAACGTAGGTATGCGAATATCCGGACTGGAGCTGGAGTGGTAGATGAAGAGCATGTCCAATGCGTCCCCGGCAGTTCTGCTGCGGATGTTACAGGATGCCGACCCTGCTTCTGACCCCCGGGCGTGGGAGAAGTTAAAAGCCGGCATCGATGCCCTGCTCGCCGAGAACCGGGATCTTGCCGCCCGAAACGTCCGGACAGAGCTGGAGCGCGATGCGCTCTTCGCCGCCGTAGGCAGGCAGGGGATCGTCTACGACGCCGACGGCGGGGTGATCGTGGCGGGTCCGGGCGACGAAAACCGGATAGCCCGGTCACTTTCGGGGATGCAGGATGCGCCGCTCCGCTATCCCGACGGCAGGCCGGTTAGGCCCGAGGACCTTCCCGGGCACCGGGCACTCAGGGGAGAGACGCTTGAGTCCTGCCGGTTCGTCATCCCTGACCCCGGGGACGAGGAGACCCACGTTACCGTATCCGCCTCGCCCATCGTGACCGGGGAGACGATCTCCGGTGCCGTCGTCACCTAGCAGGACGTCACCGGGGAAGAAAAGACCCGCCGCCGCCTCGCGGAGGCGAATACCCTGCTTGAGGGGCTGTTTGAGAGCCTCGGCGACATCGTCGGCGTCCAGTTGCCGGACCATACGATCCTGCGCTACAACCGTGCCGGCTACGAGATGCTCGGGATGACGCCGGAGGAGGTGAAAGGGCGGAAGTGCTACGAACTCATCGGGCGGACCGGGCCCTGCGCGGTCTGCGCGACGGATCTTGCGCTCGCGAGTAGAAAGCAGGAGGTTGTCGAGAAGTTCGTGCCCGAACTCGGCCGTTACCTGGAATGCCGCTCAAGCCCGATCCTCGACGAACAGGGGGAAGTGGCGTTAATCGTCGAGCAGCTCTACGATATCACCGACCGGAAGCGTGCCGAGGAGGAGCGCCGGGAGAGCGAGGCGACGGCCCGCGCTCTCCTCGACGCTCCCGAAGAGACGATCGTTCTCCTCGATACGGAAGGCAGGCTTATCGACGTCAACGAGACGGCGACCCGGCGGTTTGCGCTCTCCCGTGAGGACCTCCTCGGCACGAATGTATGTGATCTTCTCCCGCCGGACATGGCGGAGACGTACGCGGCCCGCTTCCACGAGGTCGCCGCCTCAGGCAAGGCCGCACGGTTCGAAGATACATGGGAAGGGCGCCTGTACGACGCCGTTCTCTACCCGGTCGGGGACGCAAACGGTGCCGTCGCCCGGATCGCGGTCATTACGAGGGATATCACCGATGTGAAGCGGGCGGAAGATGCCCTGCGGAAGCGGACGCAGGACCTGAACGAGCGGATAAAAGAACTTTCGACCCTTTACGCGGTATCACGCATCATCGAGCGGCCGGGGATCTCGCTTGACGCAATCTTCCGCGACGCCGTTCTGGTGCTCCCTTTGGGCTGGCAGTACCCGGAGGACACCGTCGCCAGGATCACGGTACGCGGGCGCGAGTACAGGACGGAGCGGTTCCGGGAGACGCCCTGGCGGCAGGCGTCTCCGATCGTCGCCCACGCCGAGACGGTCGGGACGGTGGAGGTCTGCTACCTCCGCGAGATGCCCGAGGAGGACGAAGGCCCGTTCCTCGCCGAAGAGCGGTCGCTGATAGATACTATCGCCGGACGTCTCGGGAGGACGGTGGAGCGGTTCCAGGCGCGGGACTCCCTCGAAAAGAGCGAATCACAGTTCCGGGAGATCACGCAGCAGAGTTTCGATATGATCTATACCTGCTACCACGAGGGCGGGATCGCCTACATCTCCCCGGCGGTGATGAGGATCCTCGGCTATACCCCGGACGAACTCATCGGCCGCAAGTGCCGCGACTACGTCGCCCCCTCGTCCCTCCCCGTGTGGGAAGAGGGACGGAAGAGGATAGCCCGGGGCGAGCCGGTCGAGGGGCTCGAGATTGAGTTCCGCCGCAAAGACGGGTCCGTGGCGTTCCTCGAGCTGAACGAATCCCCGATCGTCCGTGACCGGTCGGTGATCGGGGTTCACGTGGTCGGCAGGGACATCACCGAGCGCAAGCAGAACGAGCAGCTCCGGCAGCAGGCGTTCGAGCAGATCGAGCGGAACATCGAGCAGTTCGCGATCCTCGGCGACCACATACGCCAGCCGCTCCAGGTGATCCTCGGCATGACCGAACTGCTTGAGGAGGGGACGGCCGTAGAGAAGATCCGGGAGCAGGTCGAGCGGATCAACAGTTATGTCCGGGAGCTCGACAGGGGCTGGATCGAGTCGAGGCAGGTCCGGGAGTTCCTCAGGAAGCACGAGCTGGCGTGAGGGAAAAAGGGATATCCGGCGCAACGGTAAATATTGCACCGTGCTCCTTGCACGGAGGAGCGGCCCTGTGCCGCTCCTCAGACGGTCCACGCCGCTCCGTCATCGGTGACCCGGTAGACGATCCAGTTCCCCTGCGCCTCGCCGGCGATCAACCCGGCCACCCCCGGCTATACACCGAATGCCGCCGTGCCTGCATCTCCTTCAACTCTTTTTGGAACCAGAACCTTTATGTGATAACGTTGCCTACCTTGTTTCAAATAATGTTGAAACAGAGTGGAGCGTACCGCTATGACAGACGACACCGACAAAAACCGGAAGGAAGGCCTCGCCGGAAGGATTAAGAGGCTCCTTGCGCCGGAGAGCGACTGCGGCTGCTGCTGCGGCGGCATGAAGGTTGTGCCGAAGAAGACGGACGAGAAGAAGGAGTGACCGGAAGCGGAGCATGGCAGACGAACCGACGGCCCTGACCGAAGATGAACTGGTCGACGAGATCGGTGCCTGGGCGGAGGAGTACGCCCGCGAACACGATCTCGTGCTCAACCCGGACGAACGGGTCAGAAACGCCGTCATCCGGGGGCTTGCCAGAAACCAGCTCCGTTACGGCAGACGCTACTGCCCCTGCCGCATCCGGAAAGGCGTGCCGGAAGAAGACGCGAAGATTGCCTGCCCCTGCGTCTACCACCTGGACGAGATCGCCGGCGAAGGAAAGTGCCACTGCAACCTCTTCTTCCGGAAGGATGCAGTAGGACAGGAGGAATAGGGATGGCCGACCCGATGCTCTGGGACGGAGCGGAACTCTGGGTGCTGCTGGCGGCCGTTATCGCCTTCATGTTCGGCGTGCCCCTCCTGATACGGATGGGGAAAACGGCAGTTATAGCCGAATACAGCCGTCAATGCATGCCGCCGGCGGAGGGCGAGCGAATGAACACAGATATCATCGGGGTCGCCGTCCCTCGCCGGCGTGGCGTTCCAGGCCCTTGCCGCCATCCGAATGAACATCCCGCATGAGAACATCGAACTACATAGAAAGGAACAGACAATGATTGACATACTCATAGGCGCTCTTGCGTCGGGGCTCG
>NZ_DAFZ01000119.1:0-9548 GCF_002498065.1 Methanoculleus sp. UBA208
CGAGTTGCGACGGGTCGTAAGAGCCGGAGCTCGAGCACCGGAGGTGCGAACGAAACGCCCCCGGGAAACCTTCATAACCCGGACGTTCCCAGTATCTGCATGGATCCGTTCACGGCCCCGGGCCTTTTCCGGGGCGAGGTCTCCGCCGCCGTTGTGCCGGCCGCCTCCCGGACCCTCCTTTGGGGTGAACGTTGCAGATGAGGCTGACGGTCCTCGTGGATAACGCCACCCTCACCGACCGCTACTTCCTCGCGGAACCCGGGCTCTCGATCTACCTCGAAGACGGGGAAACCCGCGTCCTCTTCGATGCCGGCTATTCGGGCATCCTCGTCTCCAACGCCCGGAAGATGGGGATCGACCTCCTCCGCGTCGAAGAGATTGTTATCTCCCACGGACACCTCGACCACACCTGGGGCCTCGATGCTCTCGTCCGGCTCCATACCGAGGCAATTCTTGAGGGGCGCGAGCGGGTCGAGCCCACGTTTATCGCCCATCCCGATGCGTTCCTCACCCGGAGCTGCGACGGCGTCGGGGAGATCGGGTGCCACCTCTCGGTCGAGGAACTCTTCCGGCACGGGAAGGTCCTCCTCACCGCGGCCCCCCTCTGGCTGACGGAGAACCTGGTCTTCCTCGGCGAGATTGAGCGGCGGTTCGAGTTCGAGCAGGCACCCTCGTGCGGCTACATCTACACCCCCGACGGCATCCGGGACGACACCGTCGCCGACGACACCGCGCTTGCCTGCAAGACCGCGGAGGGGCTCGTCGTCATAACCGGCTGCTCGCATGCGGGCATCTGCTCGATCGTCGAGCAGGCGCGCGAGATCTGTGACGAGGACCGGGTCGCGGACGTCATCGGCGGGTTCCACCTCCTCGATGCGCCGCAGGAACAGATGCAGGGCATCCTCGACTATTTTACGGAGGTGCGGCCGGCGGCGCTCCACCCCTGCCACTGCACCGACCTTGCGGCAAAGATTGCTCTTGCAAAAGTAGCGGACGTCCGGGAGACTGGCGTCGGGTTGACCCTCGAGTACGGGTAGATCAGGGGGCTGGTTCCCGGAGCCCCGGGATCTCCCCGTGCTCCTCCTCGTAGGCGCGGACGGCCTCCGGGGCACCGAGAAGGAAACGGCGGGCGTTGTTGTAGACGGCAGGGTGTGCGCCCGCATCGAGGGAGGCAAGGAGGTCCGCGAGCACCGCGACGGCCGGCACCCGGCGGCGGGACTCCATCCCGTCGATGAACGCGAACGCATCCAGAGCCCGGACGGTGCTGTACTCGTTGACCGGGGCGAGCCGCCGGAGCACCTCCGCGAGGTAAGCCCGCCCTTCTTCGGTCTCGAGCGACCGCTTCCTGTTCAGCGCGAATCTCCCATACAGCGCCCGCTGCTGATCGGCCTGCTCTATTGCAAAGGCGGGCGAGGATTCGATCCGCTGCAGGATGGGAACGAGGTCTTCGCAGTCGCTCCCGGCGACGGTGCCGAGGAAGGATTCCCACGCGACGGGGCTTTTCGCTGAAACGGCCGCGAACGCTTCAAGGATCTCCAGCCGCTCCGGAGCGCCGCTCTCAAGGATCAGCGAAAACGCGGCGAGGCGGTCGGTTGCGGCCGCCGCCTCCCGGAACTGGCGGAAAAGCAGCCGGTGGACCTCGAGGGTGTCGAGGGTGGCGAGGATCGCGAGGCAGGCGTTCTTGCGCTGCCGGTTCCTGATCGCCGCCGCCTCTTCTTCCAGGGAGCCCGGCCCGCCGGGAGCGCTCGCCGCCGCCTGTTGGTAGACGCGAAGGAGGGTGTCGCGGTTCCGTCTGGCGACGGCGGCAAGAATCGTTTTCCGGGCATCGTAGAGCGCCCGGTAGTGGTGGGCGAACCGCTCGTCGTCGACCGAGGCGAAGACGGTCAGGAACTGCCCGCCCGCCTCCTCCATGAGGGAGTCGTCGGCGAGAAGGGCGGTGCAGAGGTCGGCGAACCGGCCGGAGACCGCCGCGTGCGGGTCCTCGAGAAGCCGGAGCATCTCCCGCTCGGCGAGTGCGAGGAACGCGGTGAACCGGCCGACGATATCGGTGTCCTTCAGGACCTGGAGGTAGAGTTCGTCCTCCGGCGGCCGGTATGCCGTCTTCCCGTAGAAGGAGTAGCCGCGGTTGAGCGAGAGGAACGCGGGCGGATCGACGCCGTCGATGACGATCTCCCCTGCCTCGTCCGCGATCCTGGCGGTCGTATCCACGATATCCCGGCCTTCGGCGTCGACGAGCGCGAACCGGAACGGGAACTCCCGGAGACGGCCGCCGGGCGAGCGGCTCTGCTGGTAGGCGAGGGTGAACCGCCGCTCGCCCGGGTCGTACGCGGGGGTCACGGTGAGGACCGGGTACTCCTCCTCCTTCAGCCAGACCGCCGCCATCCCCGAGAAGTCCATGCCTGAGGTCTCCTCCATGCAGCGGATCCAGTCGTCGCGGGAGGCGTTCGCGTGCCGGAACCGGTCGTGGTAGCGGCCGAGTCCTTGGGCAAACATCTCCTTCCCCATCAGCGTCTCAAGCATCCTGACGAACTCGGGGGCTTTCACGTAGGTGACGCCCGTGATGAGGTCGTTCGGGTCATTAAAGCCGTCCGGCTCGATCGGCATCGAGCCCGCGCCGCGGTCGAGGGCGAGCGTCCCGGCCGCAGGATCGAGGAGTTCGAGCACGGTCTTGAGGCGGGAGTAAGCCTCCCCGAAGAGGTAGGCGTGGTACTGGTTCTCGACGTGGACCGTCACCGCTTCGTTCAACCAGATCTCGAACGGGCTCCTCCCCGTCACCTCGGAGCCGTTCTCGTTGTGGTAGTACTCGTGGACCTTCACCCGGATCATGTACTCGAATGCCGGGTCGGTCGTGTCCGGGCCGGGCATGATCCGGTTTGCGGCAATCGTCGTGTTCCCGACGTTCTCCATCCCGCCGAAGTCGGAGTTCTGCATGGCGATCTCCCGGTAGATCGCTCCTGTGTAGGCGTAGCCCGGTGTTATGGTCGAAATAAGTTTTTTAAGCGTCTTTCTGGACTCTTCAAGTTTCGAGAGGTCCCCGGAGCGTTTCGCCTCGTCCCGCACCCGTGTCAGGCGCCAGATCTCCTGCCGGGTCTCGCGGTCGCGGTACTGTGCGGGGCCGGTGAAGAGGTGGACCCACATCACCGCGTCCGCGAGGATGTCGAGCGCACGTTCCGCCGCCGCCGCATCAGAGCCGGGTTTTGCGAGGAGTTCGAGTGAGAACGTCCGCCCGTCGGGGTACTCGAACTCCCGCCGGCAGGTGTCGTAGCACCCCACCCCGAGGAAGAAGAGGTAGGGAGCCATCGGGGTTCTCGTATTCTCGTACTCCTGGACGGAGCGGCCGAGTCCCAGGTAGTACCGCGGTCCCGCGGGGTCGCCGTTCGATATGATGTTCGTGTAGCCGTCGTCCGCGACGATCGCCGTCGTGTAGGTGCACTTCGCGGTCATGTCGTCGAGGCATGGGACCAGCCGCTGGAACCCCCACTGCTGGCACTGGGTGATCTGGGTTGGCGGCCCGCCGGGAGAGACCCCGTCGTAGTAGAGGCCTTCGAGGACGTGGCTGCTCGGCCGGCAGATCGTCTCGGTATCGAGGGTGAACCGGGTCCGGGACGGGACGGGAGGGTCGAATGCGACGGTGAGGAGTGCGGCGCCCTTATCGTAGGTGTAGGTGACGGCATATCCGGCGCACGCGACGCGGAGGACGTCGAGATCCCGGGCGTTCAGGGCGAGGGACGCAAGCGGCGCGTCGAGTGTCTCGGCGGTGAGGGCGGAGACGACCCGGGTGTGGCCGTCGTAGACGTCGAAGGCGAGGTCCATGTGGACGACCCGCACGGGGAGCGCCCCGAAGTCCTCCGGGTAGTAGCGAAAGAGCCTCCCCCGCCCCTTCTCTTCCCCCGTCAAAGGTCCGCCTCGCCGGTGATCTCGCGGAGCGCACGGCGGATCGCCGTCCGGACTTCGGGCTCCTCCTCGCCCTCGAGCGCGGCGGTGAGGGCGCTTGCCGCCTGCGGGTCGCGCAGTTTCCCGAGTGCATCGGCGGCGGCCGTCCTGACGTCCTTCTTTTTGTCCGCGAGAAGGGGGAGGATCGGCTCGACCGCGCGGGTGTCGCCGAGCTCGCCGAGCGACCAGGCGGCACCGCGCCGCACCCACCGGTCGCGATCGGCGAGGAGGGGCAGCAGCGGCTCGACGGCCCGCGCGTCGCGGAGTTTCCCGAGCGCCTGCGCGGCGACCCAGCGGACTTCGTTCTCGCGGTCGGCGAGAGCGGCGATCAGCGGCTCGACCGCCCGCGGATCGGCGCACCCCCCGAGTGCCTCGGCCGCCCGCAGCCGGTAGGGGGTGCTCTCATCCGAGAGCTGCTCGATGTACTTGCCGATGTACTCCTCGCGCCGCTTCTCTCTGTCCTCCATAAGGCGTTTTACCGAGCGTTCCATCTCAATCCCTCCAGGTTATCGCCGCACACCAGATGTCGTTTGCGGTATATAGCACCTGGCACGGCACCCCTCCGTGTTGCAGGTGTCGGATTCGCCGTCGCGCGCAACGGTTACGCCGTCTCCTCTTCTTCTTCACCGACAACGTCGAACGCGACGATCCTGTAGCTGTAATATCGCCCGTCCGGGGCAGTGAAGGAGAGGAAGACCATCAGCCCGCGCTCGTCCGAGATCCAGAGTTCGGCGTCGTCGTCGACGGTGTGACAGTCGAAGCCGAACCTGATGAGAGCCTCCTCGATGGCGCTGTCGGCCTCCATATCCTGGACCATCTCAAACGTCGCGGCCAGAGGATACTCCCGCTCCTCGAGCGCAGATACCTGAAGCCTTGCCTGCTTCTCCGCGAGGAGGAGATTATCCAGGGTCGCCATGATCTCCTGCGCGACCAGATCCACCTCTTCCAGCCCCATATCCGTACCTTTGACCTGTCGGTATATAGTTCAGGAAGTCCCGCCGCGGCACAGTGAACCAATCCCTTCCCCCGCCACGATCCCGGAAAAATTATTTCCCAAACATGGCCGGGTACGTCTCCATCCTCGCCACGGCGTCGCCATAACGAAACCCTAAAACATCCTGGTGCCGATAGAAGGCTGATGGCAGAAGGCAGGCTCAAGATTGTCGTATTCGGCTCCTTCAATGCAGGAAAGTCCAGTTTTATCCAGGCGCTCGACCCCCGCAGCCGCCACATCGAAGCAACCTCGAAAGAGGGTCCCACGACCGTTGCGTTCGATTTCGGCAGGCTCCAGGTGGGAGACCAGGCGGTCTACCTCTTCGGGACGCCGGGGCAGGAACGGTTCGAGTTTGTCCGGCAGATCCTCTCGCGGGGGATGGACGGCGCGATCATCGTCGTGGACGCCACCACGGGAGTGGACGCGATGACCCGGCACCTCTACGGCCAGTTGAAGGCCCTCCAGGTGCCGCTCGCGTTCGTGGCGAACAAGTGCGACAGTCCGGGTGCGGTGCCCGAGGCTGTCTGCCGGGATCTCCCCGGAGAGGTGGTGCATCCCATCTCCGCGCGGAACGGCGATAACGTCCATGCGGCACTCGATGCCTTCGTGGCAACCCTGGCCGCCCGGTAGCGATCATTTTTACTGCCTGCGGGTCGTTCTTCTCTGCACACAATGACCCGCAAAGAGACCCATATCAGGGAGGTTGCCCGGCTGCTCACGAGTTTTCTTTCGAGCGGGAACGCCGGGGATCTTCTCGCCTACCTGGTCGCGGGAAGCAATCTCCCCGGACCCCGGGCAAACCTGGAGCTCGCGGATGCGTTCGGCGAGACCGTGCGGGCGTTCGCGGTTGCCGATGCCGACGATCACCGGAGCCTGTGGGACCTCTGTGTCGAGCTCGCCTGCGTTTCCCCGGAGGATGCACCGACGGGAGACCCGCACGAGTTCCTCTCGTTCTGCGGCGTTCGGGGTATCGGGGCGATCGGGTCCGTATCGCCGGCATGCGTCGAGGCGGCGCTCCAGCACCTCGCGGAGGCTTCCGTCGATCCGCGGTGGCGGATCAGGGAGGCGGTGGCGATGGGGCTTCAGGACCTCCTCTCCCGGCAGCGGGATACGACGATCCCGGAACTGGAAGACTGGGTTGAGGGAGGCTCCTGGCTCACCATGCGGGCCGCGGTCGCAGGGATTGCCGAACCGGACCTCCTCGCGGAACCGGACCTCGCGCAGACGGCGTTCAGGCTCCACCGCAAGACCCTGATCCGTGTCTATACCGCAAAGGAGAGGCAGTCCGAGGCTTTCCGCACGCTTAGAAAGGCGCTTGGCTACACGCTCAGCCTGGTCGTCAGCGCTCTTCCCGGGATCGGCTTTGAGTACCTGCGGCAGCTCGCGACCCTCGACGACCAGGATATCCGGTGGATTGTGAGAGAGAACCTCAAAAAGAACAGGCTCGAGAAGCAGTACCCCGAGACGGTGCAGCACATCCGGGCGCAGATGGGGTAGAGGGGGGCCGGTAGTCGGTGAAAGCCGGTGATATCCCCTTACTGATCCCGAGTCGACAGCAGATGCATATCCTCTGACGTTTTCTGGTCCCTTAGTCTACAATCGCCGACGCCGTCTCGTCGAAGGGATTTGTCCGCATCGCGAGCGAGAAGAGATACGGGTAGTTCTTCTGCAGGTAACGCATGTAGTCCAGCCACTCGCGGATCAGGAGTCCGTAGATCCGTTCGAGGTCGCCCGCGAGATGGGCCGTGTCGGTCTTTGGCAGATCGGAGAAGCCGGGCCGGCGCTGCAGTTCTTCGCTGAAGTGGAATACCGCCCGGAGGAGCTCGGTGAACGTCTCGTGCTCGAGGAGCGCAGGGTTCTCCAGCAGCCGCAGGAGAAAGTCCTCGCGCGACCCGAGGAACCGTTTGAGGGCGGCGAGATCGATGTTCTCCATCCCGACACGGCAGGGATGCCGCCTCAGCTGCTTTGCAACCTCCCGGAACGTCTCGTCGGTCCAGGTATCGTCGACCAGCAGCAGCGGCCGGATCCTGTCCAGGTCGGGGTCGTTATTTGAGATGTAGGTCAGGAGCTCGCTCCCGAGAGCCGAGAAGAACGTCCCGATGACCATGTTCAGTTTCTCCATCCTCTGCCGCCGGTCGCGGGACGCGAGCACCTGGTGGAAGACGAGCGTTACCAGGAGGACCTCGAGCGGGAGGAACGCGATATCGCCGAGTGTGTAGATGCTGATGTGGAAGAAGTCCCGAAAGATCAGGAAGTGCACGGCGTAGAGCACGACCGAGAGGAGGATCAGCCCCATCCCGAAGGCGATCAGCCACCGTCTTTCGTCCATCGTGAGGGTCTATGTACACCCGGATCCCATGAAACCCGCACCCCCGGGTAGAGCGAGCTCACCTGCCCCACACCCCGTAGCGCTTCCACGCCTCCTCGACGTGCAGCGCCTGCATCCCGAGCCTCCGGGGCGCGTCGACGTCGTTTTTGGAGTTATCCCCGATGAAGAGGACATCGGGTGCGGAAAGCCCCATCCGCCCGAGAGCCGCTGCGTATACCCGCGGGTCCGGCTTCTGGTAGCCGAGGTCTGAAGAGAAGATGACGAAGCCGAGACGGCCGTAGAGCCCGAGCGCCCGTATCTCGCGCTCCGAAAAGACCCGCTGCCCGTTCGAAACGACCCCCGTCTTCTTCGTGGAGAAGAGGTCGAGCAGCCTCCGGCTCTTTTCGATGACGCCGAGGCGCCGGAGCGACGCGGCCCGAAACGCCCGGGCGGCCTCGATGCCGAGCCGCCCGCTGTCGATCTTCCAGACGGCGTGTTCGGCGCAGATACCCGCAAAGACCTCCTCGACCCGGACCTCCGGGTGGCGCTCCCCGGTACGGTCGGCCGCTTCCCTGACCCGGACGGCGTAGAGCTCCTTCAGGGCTTCGGGCATGATCCGGACGCCCTGGTAGATGAGCCACCGCGAGAGGCACCGGTAGGTCTCGATATCGCGTTCGTCGGTCAGGACATCGATGAGCGTCCCGTAGCAGTCGAAGAGAATCCCCGCTACCGGTGGACCGCGGCCAGGCACGCCTCAGCCTCCGCTAGAAGCCAGTCACGTTCCGCCGTCCGCCAGGGCAGCCGGGCGATCCTGAGGTAGCCGAGCGCCATGAAGAAGGGGAGGACGGCGGTATGGCGCCGGAACTCTTCTTCGCCCTGGCTGTAGTGCCAGAGCAGGTGGCCGATGTAGTCTTCGGCCCTCGCGCTGCTGCTCCCGTCCGATGTCTTGAGCTCCGAGGCGAGGATGCCGAGGTCGCGGACGGGGTGGGTGTGGTTCCGGGCCCCCTCGAAGTCGATCGCGCAGGTGTCCCCGTCGAAGAGGTAGTTGCTGAGCGTGGCGTCGCCGTGGGTCATGCAGCCGACATCGGGGTCAAGCCGCGTGCCGTGCCACCACGCCCCGAGCAGGCGGTCGAACCGTTCCCTCCGGCGAGCCGGGAGGGCGATCTGGTCGAGCACCGCGTGGAAGTAGGCGAAGTCGCGCTCCCGCTTGCAGGAGGTCCGCGTACTGTCGTGGAGCCGGCGGAGCAGGTGCGCGACGCCGGTAAGGGGGTCGTAAAGGGATACCCCCGCCGCGAGGAGCTCGCGTATGGTCCGGCCGGGGACATATTCGGTCACGAGGACGGATTGGAACCGGCTGTTCGTGGCGATAGCATGAGGGACGCGGATCCAGCCGGATACGTGGCGGAGCCGACGAAACTCGTTCCTCATCGCCGCATCCGCGTTGTAGGTGGTCTTCGCACCCGTCGGCGCGCCGAAGAACTTGCCGACCACGCTGAGTCCGGTGCCGGCGAACTCGTACCGGCAGACGACGTGCGATGCAGGCTCTACCCGGTAGACCCGGATCTTACCGCGCCACCCGGCCAATCGGTCGGCGAAGGTTCCCGCGAGCCAGTCACCGAACGCATCGCCGGGTTCCAGGCGTCCTACCTTCCTCTCGACGATCAACTGCTGTACCACCGGTAGTCACCGGGGTTCTGCAGGGCAATGAAGGTAACCGTGGCACCGGACCCACACCTTTTTTACCGCCATGACGTCTTAACGGGGTACCGGTGCATTCCGGGAGTGACGAGCCATGATACCGTTTCGTGAGTATCTCGAGATGATCAGGCCCGCCGTCAACCGCCGGATCGAGGAGGTGGCGAGCGGCGAGGGCGCGATCGACCCCGGCGTCCTCCCGCTCCTCGTCAGGGGAAAGCGGATGCGGGCGGGCCTCCTCCTCCGCATCCACGCCGGCCTTGCCCGGACGACGGTGCCCACCCGCCAGGCGCTCGACCTTGCCTGTGCCGTCGAGCTCGCCCACGCCGCAAGCCTCATCCTCGACGATATGCTGGACGGGGACACCGTCCGGCGGGGAGCCCCGTCCCTTCACCTCACCCGGGGAGAGGGGCGGGCGGTTCTCGACGCCGTCGGCATCCCCGCTCTCCCCTATGTTCTCGCGGCCCCCTACGGTGCCGGATACGTAACGATGCTCGCGTCGGCCCAGCAGAGTATGGCCCGGGGCGTGGCCTGGGAGATGCTCGGGGGACCGGAGATCCCTGCGGCCGAACTTTACGATGCGATCGTCGCCAGGAAGACGGGGTGCCTCTTCTCGCT
>NZ_DAFZ01000119.1:9896-15639 GCF_002498065.1 Methanoculleus sp. UBA208
GCGGCCGCCTGGGGTGCCATGGCGGCGGGGGAGGAGGAGGCGGTCGTCGCCGCGTTCGCGGACTTCGGCCTCTCTGCCGGGAAGGCGATGCAGATCGCCGACGACATCGCGGACCTGCACGCGCCTGCGGGAGGGGGCCGGGCGTCCCGGCCCGGGTCCGAGGCGCTCCTCTTTCGGTGCGTCCCTGGAGACAACGGTACCCGGCAGGCGCTGGGACGAATACTCGAGCGGGAGATAGGCGGCGCGGCCGCCCGGATCGCGGACGCGGGACGGCATCGGGTGCCGCCGGGGGCGTGGGAACCTTTCGGGCAGGCGGTCCGGGATATCGTGGGGCTCACGATAGCGAGCGGGCGCCTGCCGCATGACGGCACGCCGTTGGAACTCTCTCCCGGCACCTTTACGCAACGATAAATACCGCCCCATCCCACACTCTTCTGAGAAACCATGCCGGTAATAACCATTCGTATGGCAGAAGGGCGGACGCTTGAACAGAAACGGGTACTCGCAGACGAGATCACCGCCGCGGTCACGAAGACGTTCGGCGTCGACCCGCAGGTGGTTACCATCTTCTTCGAGGAACTCAGGACCGAGAGCATCTCCCGTGCGGGAAAACTCCTCTCGGAGTCGTAGTCCCGCAGCGAGCGAACATTTTTTAGCCGGGGAGCCTCAAACCCCGGGAGTGAACGGCATCATGGCGCGCGAATTCGACGAGAAAGACTTTGCCATCCTGCGGAAACTGGCCCCCGAATACAGCGGCGTCCTATGCCCGGGATCAGGGCACGAGTTCCACTCGATCCTCCCTCCGGTCTCTAACCACATCGCCGAGGACGGGGAGGATTTTGCGGAAAGGGTCGGCCGCCTCTCGGACGAGGAATGGGGCTACCTCACCGACCAGATCCTTTCCGGCCGGGAAGACCTCGGGTGCATGCCCGAGGAGGATATCGAGACCGTCCTCGTCCGCATCCGACAGGCGGTATCGGAGGAGGCTGCCGGGAGGGTCGAGAGGCTCTACCACCTCTCCGGGTGCGGGATGCTGTAGGAATTGGCCGCATCCGGTAACGGTATATGTCCCGGCGACAACCGGACATTCATGGAATTGAAAGAGCAACTCACCGGCGTCCCCGGGATGCTCCGGCCGTTCAAGGCATACCTCCGGCAGATCGGGCTCAATGCGGGCGACCAGGTCGTCTACTACGGCTGCCCCGGCACCTGCACCCCTTTCATCGAACTCCTGGGGTTCGCCGTCCGTGACCTCTCCCTCGAGCAGGCCTACGTGCCCTACGCGGACGAGGCGGCGGCAAAGCTGATCCGCCCGGTCGAAGGTGTCGGGATGCAGGTCTCCGACGATGCGGTCCGCGTGGACCCGAAGGCGATCGTCCTGATGGGCGGGCTTTCGATGCCGGGCGTCCCGGTCGAGAAAGAGGCGGTGCAGGCGGCCGTCGGCGCCCATCCGGGGGCGAAGGTCGTGGGCATCTGCTTCATGCAGATGTTTGAGAAGATGGGCTGGCTCGACGCCTTCGACTTTGACCTGATCATCGACGCCGCCATCGACCCGGTCAGGGTCTGGCAGTGATCAACCGGTCGGCTGCCGGCGCAGGGGATACCGGCGGCTCCCGTATCCGGGCGATCCGGAGGGTGAACCGGAACGCCGCGCCGGACTCCGGGCGGCCGCGCACCCGGTCCTCGACCCACACCCGGCCGCCGTAGCGCTCGATCAGGGTGCGGGTGATGTAGAGGCCGAGCCCTTTCCCGCTCCGGGCGCTCGTGCCCCGCGCGAAGCGGGTGAAGAGGATGGGCTTGACCGCGTCGGGCACCCCAGGCCCCGTATCCTCGACCGAGACCCCGACCGTTTCGTCGCCCTTCTCGACGCGGACCCTGACTTCGACCCCGGGGTCCCCGAACTTGATGCTGTTGCCGATGAGGTTCGCAAAGACTTCCTGGAGAAGGTCGTCGGCTATGACCCGGACCGGCTTTCCTTCGTAGGCAATCCCGGCATCGGGATGGTGGGCGATCTCGGCCCTGATGACGGCGTCGAGGTCGACGGGTTTCGTCGCCGTCTCATGGGAGTGCAGCCGCCGGATCGTCGAGACGTTCTGGATGATTCCGATGCTACGGCTGATGCCGCCCCTGAGTTTCCGGACCATCTCCCTCTCCTTTCCCTCCAGCATATCGACCAGCAGGTCGGCATAGCCGAGGCTGACGGCATTGGCGTTGTTGATGTCGTGCGCCATGATGTCCAGGTAGAGGTTCGCCTCGCTGTGAGCCGCCCGCAGTGCTTCCTCGGCCCTGATCCGGTCGCTGATGTCGGCACCCGAGCCGATAATCCCGACCGGCAGGCCGTCGTCGCCGGTAAGCACGGTATCCTGCCACGCGAGGATCAGTTCGTCACCGTTCCGCGTGACGACCGGGTTCTCCCGCCGGCCGGGGAAGGCGGCGTTGCTGGCGATCGCGGCATCGAAGTCCTGCCGCCGCGTCCTGCGCGATGCTTCGGGGACAACGGTATCGAACCAGTTCCTCCCGAGCAGTTCCTCCTCGCGGTAGCCGAGCAACTCGCAGCCGTGGCGGTTGACGAGCCGGATGGTGTGATTTTTGTCGATGACGACGAAGAGGACGGCAGCCACGTCGAGGTAGCGCTGGGCAATATCCCTCTGCTTCTTCACTTCCCGCTCCCGCCCTTTGAGCTGTTCCGAGAGCGAGGCGACGACGAAGGCGATGATGATGAACATCAGGGCGCGCCCGTAGTCGTTCAACGTCAGGAGATCGGGCCTGTACAGGAAACTGCTGACCACGACGAGCCCGCCGAGGAAGATGGCGACCAGGATGCTCCGCTTCTCCCACCAGAGCGCCGTCAGGATGATCGGGATGTAGAAAAAGTGCGAAAAGACGGTCCCGAGCATCAGAACGGTGTGGAAGTAGTATGTCAGGAGTATCGATACGGCGAGGAGGGCCATGATGATGGCCACTCGCTGTTTTTCGGTAAGGGTAGTCACGTGGTGCCCACCTCGACTACCGACATATATAATTTCTATCGTATAAAAATATCTACATTTGTATTATCCGCGGATTCAGACGGATTTTCCGGCGATTTCGGCGGAGAGAAACGATCTTACAGGCGGCAGAAAACCGTGTATCGGCCGGGTACGGGACCGGCGTTCCGTAGGCGGGGAGGGGATGGAAGGATCTCCCGTATCGGGAGTATTCTGCTGGATGAGGCCGGTTTTCTGCAAACTGCCTATATTTAATAGATCGTAGAGCAAAACTATTCCAACCGCCTGCTTCACCGGAGCGGCAGCCTGGAGGGCCGCATCGCGTGAAGCGGTACCGTGCAGCGTACCGTGGCGCCGGGATCTCCCGGTCAGGCGGCGCCACGAAACGCACCCGCTGGTGAACCCGTGCCGACAGACCTTACCGAAGCACTCAAAGCAATGGGCTATGCAGATGCCGGGGTCCGTACCCTGGTGGAGTCGTTCCCCCCCGCCGTCATCGAGTACCTGCGGGACTTCCGGCTGCAGGAGGTCCGCGACATCATCGAGACACTCCTCTACATATATATCGCCCAGAACAGCGCGTCATCCCGGGGGGAAGGGGAGGGCGTGGTCGAGCAGAGTTGTTACGCCTATACGTCGGGGCCGCTCTTTGCACTCAGGCAGGTCGACCTCATCGAGTCAGCCTCATGGCACGGCACGACGGTGATCAGGGCTACCTCTGCCGGAGAAGCAATCGCCCGGCCGCTGATGGAGGCGCGGCTCCGGGCGCTGGACATCCCGGGGCTGGCGCGCGAGATCCACGAGGTCGTCCCGGCCCTCCTCGCGGGGACCGTGAAGGGGTCATTCATCAACAAGACCTTCCCGTCCGCGCTCCCCCGCACCGAAGAGACGTTCGTCAGTTTTCTCCTCAACAACAGCCCCGGCCTTTTTCTCGAGTGCGAGCGGTTCGCCGCCCGGCTCAGGGCCGCCGGGTGCGCGGTCCTTGCCTACGCCTACGATCTCGACGGGTCCAGGGCCGACGGTGTTGTCTACACCTTTCCGCCGGAGTTTGCGTATATCCTCAAGGGGATGCTTGAAGCGATCGACCCGGGGGTCCGGGAGCACTACGACATGCTCCTCGAGTCGTTCTACTCGACGTTCACCGTTCTGCGCTATCTCGCCTGCGGCGAGGACTACGACCGTATCCGGACATCCCCGGCCCACCGCCGCGAACTCTCACGGGTGCTCATGCAGCTCACCGATGCGATCTATATCCTCGAGCAGGTGCCTCAGGACGACGGGGTCGACCTCGCCCGGTTCATCGTCAAGGACCGGAACCTCTATGATGCGCTCCTCCGGGACCTCGGGCGGGCCCTGATGGCCGAGGTTGCCGCGAAGATCGTCATCGACCGGCCGGCCCCGGCGGCGGAGCCTCTCCCTCCTCTCCATGGAGGGGCCGCTCCCGTCCCGGAGGAGACCCCGGCCGTGGCGCCCCTGCCTCCGGTTGAAGAGGAGCCGGAGGAGGAAGAGGTCGGGTGGGACGAGATCGTCTTCCCCGACGAGGAGGAGGAGCCGGAAGAAGAGGAGGAAGAGTTCCCGCTCCCGCCGCCGCCCGCGCTCCGCCGGTTCGTCACACCCCCTCCGGCCCCCGTACTCCGGCCCGCCCCTGAACCGGCACCACTCGCACCTTCGGTGCTCGAACTCCGCTCCTGTGGAGCGTCGCAACTCGCACCTGACGGTGCTCATGCTCCCGCCCCTGCGGCCAGTCGCATTCCGCCAGTCGTTCACCGTTCCGACGGACTTGATATCTTCCTCGGCCATGCCCCGGACGGGCGGCGGGTCGACTGGTCGCCGGGGCAGCTCAACAACGGCCACATGATCATCCTCGGCGGCTCGGGGGCCGGCAAGACCGAGACGATCCGGTGCATCGCCTCGGAGCTTGCGGCACAGGAGATGCCGGTCGTCCTGATCGACTTCCACGGGGACATGGCCGCGAGCGACGGGGACATCACGTCCTACAAGATCCGCGAGGGCGGGCAGTACTACTTCAACCCGCTGGAGCTCGACCCCGAGATCGACGAGATCACCCCGCTCCGGGCCACCTCGGACTTCGTCGACGCCATATCCATCAACTTCCCGACGCTCGGCATCCAGCAGCGCAGGAAGATCAAGAACATCATCAAGGGCTGCTACCGGGCCTCGGGGATCACGGGGAACACCGAGACCTGGATACGGGTGCTCGACTTCGACGACATCGAGGGCGAGATCATGTCCTGCGAAGACGAGGCGATCCCGGCCTATCTCGAGGACATCTTCGACTACAAACTCTTCTCGGGAGAGGAGAAGATCTCTCTTCCGGCGATCCTCTCCGGCGGGATAACCCATATCAACTTAAACGCCCTCCCGGAGAACCTGCGCTACCTCTTTGCGGACCTCTTTCTGCGGCGCATCTACTACACCCTCCAGGCGACGGGTGAGATCCCGCGCGGAACGGAGGACGAACGGGCGAAGTTCCGGCTCTTTGTCATCGTCGACGAGGCGAAACTCCTGGTGAGCCAGAAGAGCGGTTCGAAGACGGCGATCAAGGCGGTCTTAAACAAGTACGCCACCGAGATGCGGAAGTTCGGGGTCTCGCTGATCCTCGCGTCACAGCTGATCGCCCATTTCAACGAGGAGATCCTCGCGAATATCGCCGTGAAGTTCTGCATGCGGTCCGAGAACAAGAAGCAGGCCCAGGAGAACGCCAAGTTCTTCGAGGTGAGCGAGAAGGATCTCCT
>NZ_DAFZ01000119.1:15939-16162 GCF_002498065.1 Methanoculleus sp. UBA208
AGGTGAGCGAGAAGGATCTCCTCAATTTCCAGCCGGGGGAGGGTATCCTGATCATCGGCTCGGAGAAGATGAACGTCAGGATCGTCCCTGCGTCCGAACGGAATCTCTAGACCCAATACTTCGCTCATTTTTGCCATCGGGGACGTCGTTCTTCGCGGTCGCACCTTCGGTGTTCACGCTCCGGCCCTGTGGCCAGTCGCGGCTCGAAGACCTTCGGTCTTCT
>NZ_DAFZ01000119.1:16499-34364 GCF_002498065.1 Methanoculleus sp. UBA208
CGCTACGCTCCCGCCAGTCGCACTTCGCGTGAGGAAGTCGGCGGGCTTCCTCAAGAACTCTAGCGAAGTTCCGGGATCGGGAAAACCCTTATCAGGGGCAGCGCCGGAGTTCCCGTATGGCAGGACCGGATACGCTCGATGAGTATCGCGAGAAGAGGGACTTCTCCCGGACGCCGGAGCCTCCGGGAGAGCGGGAAGCGGCTGCCCATCCCATCTTCGTCATCCAGAAGCACCGCGCGACCACGCTCCACTACGACTTCCGCCTGGAGGCCGGCGGCGTGCTGAAATCCTGGGCGGTTCCGAAAGGACCGTCTCTCGACCCGAAGGAGAAGCGCCTCGCCGTCCCGACGGAGGACCATCCGCTCGATTACGCCGAATTCGAGGGCGTCATCCCGGCGGGGAGTTACGGCGCCGGAACGGTCCTCGTCTGGGACCGGGGGACCTACCAAAACCTCACGGAGAAGGATGGGGAGAAGATCGGGGTCGCCGAGGCCCTCGAGCGGGGCCACGTATCCTTCCGGCTCGAGGGGAAGAAGGTCCGGGGCGGGTATGCCCTCACCCGCTTCAGGACCGGGAAGGGCGAGGCCTGGCTCCTCGTGAAGATGGACGATGCCGAGGCGGATCCGGTCAGGAACCCGGTCGCGACGGAGCCCGGGTCGGTCGTCTCCGGCCGGACGATCGAGGAGATCGCGGCAGAGGGGGATGGATGACGGGCGAGCCACCGCGGAGAAGGGTTCCCGACTTTCCCGTGGAAATGGGTGAGTTCATCTGCCCGGTCTGCGGCAGGCAGTATCCCACGCTCGAAGACCTCCACGACCACGTCAGGCACGCGCACCGCCACCCCCCGGAAGTCCGGTGAGGGCACCTGCCTGCGGCGGGTCCCCGTCCGGAGCCCGTGTTGGGGGTGGGACGGGGGCCGGGGGTGCGCGTCCGGCGGTGGAGATACCGTGTCTCCTGGCCCGGGAGAGGGGGTCCCGTAGTCATCGCCCGGCTGCCTTTCGGTCGTGGTACTGGCCGGTGCGGGAACAAATATTTTCAAATCCCGACTTAACGGTTTTTCACTCCTGAAAAGTAATCCGGGAATCGTACCGAGAAAAGAGTTTGTTTTTAAGACCCCGATAGCCCGTGAAACCCCGGAGCAGAGGTCCCGGAAAAGATTGGGTGCCTGTGTTGAATCATACTTGGTGTGATTTAATCATGGCACACAGCATACTCGGGGGCAAATGGGCCACGCAAAGTCACCAATTTTGAAATCTGTCAAAAATAAGCCGTAGAATTTCGGATACGCAGGGATTGCTCTGGCGTAACCGCTAAATAACCGTTATTCTCCATTAGTGAGATGGATAAGTTTAAAATCTGAACTATCAAAAATTACAGAGATCAATCGATCGCAGATCCTCTCGAAGGTGAGATCATGGCTAGTAAAGTAATGGCAAACAACGTTATGGCAGAGACAGTAAGCGACGCAGAGATCGTTGCACAGTTCAAACAACGTGGTTGTTGGGGACTGTACACGAGCGTGGACATAAAGGGATGCGACCCGGCATCGATCCGGGACGCTGAGAAGATTCATCAGTTCATCATCGAACTGTGCGACCTTATCGACATGAAGAGGTTCGGCGAACCGCAGATCATCCACTTCGGCCCGAATGAGAGGGTCGCAGGGTTCTCCATGACCCAGCTCATCGAGACATCGCTGGTCTCCGGCCACTTCGCGAACGAGACCAACGCGGCCTACCTCGACATCTTCAGCTGCAAGGAATACGAGCCTTCGAAAGCAGCAGAGTTTTGCAGGAACTTTTTTGGAGCAGAGTCGGCAACCTACCAGGTACTGTTCAGGGACTGAATACGAACACGACACCCGGCAAACGCTTCACCGGTAATGTATAACGAAAGAGAGCCGCTGCCATCTCCCGCCGGTCTAACCGGAGACTGCGGCGGGGCGGCCCCCACCCTCGATTTTTCTTGGAGAAAATAGCCCGGACCTCCGGGTCTGGAGATTCGGCCAGGTAGTGGCGGAAAATTGACTCTGTCGAAACACTGTTCTAGCCGTAGAGATCGTAATTGAGGGGCGAGCGACTATCAGGGGTTTGAGCACTCGAAAGTCTTCAAGGCGTGAGCGTCAGCGAACGTGAGCATTGGAGGTGCGAGTAACGACTGTCCTCTGGTAAGTTACAATCCATGCACGGCTTTCCCCCGGGTATCGCCACGTGGGGGTGGGGCTGACGGGGAGTGCGAGCGAGAGCGAGCTTGAGCACCGTTAGGTGCGAGGGGGGAGCTCCCCCCTCCCCTGCCCCCTCCTCCCTATGGTGATATCCGCACGGTCCACTGTATCGGGCACTTTCCTCATTTCGGCCGTTTTGTTTGTTGTAACTTCACCAGATGACACTGATACCGCGGTTCTCCGACCAGTCACCCGCGAAACCATTTCGGGCTTTCAAGATCCGCCTGCACCCATTCAAGCTATCCAACTCGGCACGGCCGATCTGCAGAGCCAGGACTATCCCCGGGACGCCTCTTTACAGGGTTAGAATCCGGCTGAACCGACCGAAAAAAAAGAGTTTCAGGGAGTCTCGTAGGGGTTCCGGAGACCTTTGGCGGTCCCGTCCGCCTTGAGACCGAACGTCTTACGAGCGTCCACGTTCTTCTGGTTCTTCGTGATCTTCTCGGTGGCGAGTTTCGTCACGAGATCGAGGCCGGGCTTGACCTGGTCCATCGCCTTCGTCTCGAAGAGATCGGCGGCCATGGCGCCTTCCCAGACCGCGTTACCCTTCATGCTCCGCACGAAGACCGTGCTCCAGCCGTCGGGGCTCCCAACAGAGCCGCTGGAGATGTCGGCGAGGTTCGCGACGTAGTCCAGGCAGACGTTGCAGCCGGGCTGCACGTACTTGTGGATCAGCTTCAGGGGCATCTGGCTGACTGCACCGCGCTCGGTGTAGACAGTGAACTTGCCCTTGCCGATGTCCATCTTCTTGACGGACTCCATCTTCTGGTTGCAGTGGTCCTCGACGATTGCCTCGAGCGCCTGGTAGGAGAGGTTCTCCATGCAGAAGATGCCGAGCGCGAGGGCGATCTTGTCGTCGACGTCGCGCATGCCGATCGGGTAGAGCTGAGCCTTCCGGACAGCCTGCATCTGGCAGGGCGTGCCGACGATACCGACGCGGTCGAGACCGTAGCTGCGGGTCGCCTCCTTGATCAGGTTGAGGTTCGGGCTGATGGTGTAGCGCGTTCCGGCGGCGGCCAGAAGTTCGGCCTTCGTGGTCACGACCACGGGCTCCGGCTTCCAGGGCTCTTCGCTCGGACCTGCGACGATGGCACCGTCGATGATACCCTCTTCGAGCGCGTACGCGAAGAGCGTCGTGATGATGCCGCCGTCCTGGGACTTCTTTGTGATGTCCTTGTCGGTCGAGCGTGCCGAGATTACGGACTTGTAGTTACCGAGTACGTCCATCTTTCTCACCTCACTCCATGGCTCCCTTGATGGCATCCATGATGCCCTCATAGTTGTTCATGACGTCGAAGTTGAACCAGCTCCGCGGGCACTGCGAGTAGCAGGCGCCGCACTTGATGCAGAGGTCGCGGTTCACGTTCGGCTTGCCGTACTCCATGGTGATGGCACGGACCGGGCAGGTGCCGGCGCAGGTTCCGCATCCCATGCAGAGGCCCTGGTTGATGACATCATACATCAGGTCGCAGCCGCAGGCCTCGTTGCCGCGCTGTGCAAGCTGCATCAGCGGCGTCAGGTATGCGGTCGCGAGGTTCTTCTGTTCGTCGTTGCCCTTCAGCAGCAGGTAGGCCATGACGGCGACGTTCCTGACCTGCTGCGGGCACGGGGGACAGGACGGGATGTAGAGGTCAACATCGACGACCTCGCTGATCGGCACGAACGCTTCGTGACCGGGCTGGTTCCACTGGCCGCCCCGGCAGAACCGCGTAATGTTGCCGTAGGCCGCGCAGGCGCCGTAGGCGACGAGCACCTTCGACTTCTCCCTTGCTTCCTTCAGTTCCTCTACCGACAGTTTGTCGTCAAGACAGCACGAACCCTCGACCAGGCACACGTCCATCTCGGGCACGTGGCGCACGTCGACCAGGGTCAACGCATAGACCAGGTCCGCATAATCATCGAGCAGCTTGAAGAGACCCTCGTAGTTATCCGCAAGCGTAACGAGGCATCCCGTACATCCGCTCAGGTGTAATTCACCTATCGTAATCTTATCTGCCACAGGCTTTTCCTCCTTTTGTACAACTTCCACCTTTTCTTTTACAATCACATCAGAGGGCTTCACCGCGGGCTTCGTCTGCGGCTGGCTTGCCGCCGGCGTCGCCTCAGGCCTGCTCTCCGGGGTTCTTCCCGGCATCTCCGCCGGCTTCTCCCGGCGACGCCCAAAGATGCGTTCCTTGATGGTTGATAGTAGCCCCATACTCTACCCCAATTTCCTCCAGTACGATACGCACTGTTTTGGGAATGGCACCCTCAACCTCCTCAGTGAGCCCCAGTTCAAACTCATGGCTCGCGACACGCTTGGGCTGGCACCCGATGATCGTGATATCGATGATGTCTTTCAATCGCTGTAGCGGCTCGGAAAGGTCCCACGAATGGGCATCCCGGTAGGCGCCCGGCGGCAGGTCTTCGGGCCGGAGCTTCGTCACATCACCGGGATTAGCGCCGAAATCGGCGATATCGATGATGACGAGCTTCTTCACCGGCACCTCCGCATCCTCCATCAGAGTAAAGAGGAAATGAGGGGCGCCAAGGCCGGCGTCGATCACCTTGACGTTGTCGGGCAGTTGTAACTTCTGGAGTTCTTCGACGACTGCAGGGCCGAACCCGTCGTCTCCGTAGAGGGGGTTGCCGCATCCTGCGATCACGATCTCACGGAATAGCATGCGTGTACGCTCACTGAATGAGTTTCTGGGCCACCAGTCTCTTGTCTTCGTCAATCACCAGCATGTGCGTCGCACAGGAGACACAGGGGTCGTATGCACGCATGATGACTTCCGCAAGCCGCCAGGGTGCACCGGTCAGTGCACGGCTGCAGGTGGGGAAGTTCCAGGTGGTCGGGACGAGCATCCCGTAGTACTGTACCCGGCCGTCCTTGACCCGGGCAAGGTGGACGTCGGTTCCACGGGGCGCTTCGTTTGCGGCCCATCCGAGGGTTCCGTCGCCCTGCGGGATCTCGTCGGCGAGCACCGATCCGGAGGTGTCAAGCGCATCCACGGCCTCGATGATGCCGTAGGCGGTCTCGGGGAACTCCATCTGGCGTGCGACCTGCAGGCCGATGGCGCCCTTCTCGTCGTAGTTCTTGAACTGGACCAGGCGTGCACGCGGTCCGACCTCGACGGGCTGGCCGTCATAGAGCGGGACGCCGGTGCAGGCCTCCATCTGGGGCCAGGCCTTGTTCCCTACGGGGGTGGTGCCGCCGATCGGGTAGTTCGGGTCGGCCTCGTCGATCTCGACCTCGCCCATGTACCAGTCCCAGGGGCGGACTTCGGTGAACCGCTCGGGGAACCAGGTCGGGTTCTCGTCGAGACTGGAGCTGCCGTACATCGGCGCGGTGGCCATGTAGCCCTGGTTGTGGTAGCCGAGGTCGTCGGGGATCGGGACTTCGACACCGCCGACTTCAGCCCAGTCGCGCTTCTGGTAGTTCCGGAAGACCGCGGTCATGAACTCCATCTGCTCCTGCGCGAGCACCCGGGATTCCTTCGCGAGATCGTAGATCTTCGCCTTCGCACGCGGGCTGATGTTCTTGTACATACCGCCGACGCGGGGGTTGCTCGGGTGGATTGCCTCTCCGCCGACGATCTCGCCGATGGTCTGGCCGATCTCACGGAGCCGCTGGATACGAAGAGCAACGCTCCTGACCGGTTCTTCCTTGGTGAAGGGGTTGATCTTTACGTCGGTTCCGGGGATGTACATGTCCGGGAGGGACAGGATGTTATGAAGGGCGTGGCTGTGCATCCTGTTGGCACACTGCAGGATGTAACGCAGGAGTTTTGCGTCCTCGGGGATCTCGCACCCGATGGAAGCCTCCATCGCCTCGACACCCGCCAGGGTGTGCGCGATGGGGCAGATACCGCAGACGCGGGATGCAATCTTTGGAACCTGCTCCATCGTCTTGCCGATGGCGAGTTTCTCGACTCCCCTAACCGGGGTGATGCTGAGCCAGTCTCCACGCTCGACGATGCCGTCATCGTTGACCTTCAGAACGAGCTTTGAATGGCCTTCATGTCTCGTTGTTGGGGAAATCTCTACAACTTTCGACAAATATATCGCCTCATTCCGATATTATGATGTTCTGAACACTATACTGGTGTTACCACACAATTCTGTACTGAAAACGTACGCGAGTACGTCAACAGGGATTATGAAGAAAACAGAGTTTATATCTTTCGCTCAAGAACTTTCTGGAATGTTACGATTTACGTAAGACGTAATAAAGAATGTCAAAATGTGTTAACTATCTATAAAAAATGTAAAATAATATTCTGTTTATAATGTACCTTCGTCCATCTCCGCGATGAGCTCTGCTATCGTCGCTTTTCGTTCCGCGTACGCATTATGCTGATGGATACTCTCCTCGTTCGTCTGCTTTATGGTGACCACCGTGTCCCCGGGAAGATCCCGGAACTGCGCGATCACTTTGCGGGCCATTTCACGAACGCAGTCTTCGACGAACCGGGGGTTCTTGTGGGCTTCCATCACCACGTAACTCTCGTCGCCCCGCTTGAGGAGCTCGTAGATGCGCGCACTCATGGAATCCTTCAGGATCTTGATGATCTTCTCGAGGCTGATGTGCTGGTCGTCGTCGATCTCGACGCAGAGGAAACCCCGTCCGCGCTGGTTGTGGCTGGCCATCGGCACCTCGTCGAAGAACGCCTCGATCTTGTCCCCCTCAACGCCGAGATTCTCGAGGACATGCAGGGCATGGTCCTTCATGATGTTCTGGGCGCAGGGGCAGGCGGTCATCCCCGTAACTTCGGCGCCGATGCTCTTTCGGATGATCGGGTTTCCTTCGTTCCGCTGGGCTATTGCTCTCGCGTGGACGTTCACGACCTCATGGCAGCTCGTCTCGCTGACCGGCGTCTCCCGCCGGACCATAAACTGGCTCCGCATCCGGACCTCGGTCCGTTCCGCGTACTCGTGCCGATCGAGGAGTTTCCTCGCCACTGCGCTACAGAGTTCCTCGATCTCCTTTACATCCCCGTCGATGGCCTGCTGCAGCACGTCATCGATCACCTCGAAGTTCCGGGAGAGGTTTGCACCTTTGAGGCTCCCCGGGAGGTCGACGAAGACGTCGAATTTGGAGATGAATATGACCGGCCGCTTACCGGGTCGGGCGACTTCAACGAGTTTTTGGACGTTTTTGACACCCACCCTGGTAAGGTTGATATGGACCTCCGGCAGGCTGGACTGGACATCTGGCAGTTCCATTACAAATCCTCAATAGCGTATAGTAGGTAAGGTTTCTCTTCATCAACCTTAAAATGACCCACAGTGCACCACCGGGGTTCTTCGATATAATATTTATCAGGTTTGCTGTCCAACCGGGAGTGAGAGCCTATGGTGCAAAAATACTATGAGTCCGATGCGGACCCCGGCACCCTGGAGGGCAAGACCATCGCCGTCGTCGGCTATGGTTCCCAGGGCCGCGGACAGGCGCTGAACCTGCGTGATTCCGGCTGCCAGGTCGTCATCGGCCTGCGGCCCGGCAGCAGCTGGCAGAGAGCATCCGAAGACGGTTTCGAGGTCTATTCCGTGGCCGACGCAGTCAAGCGTGCCGATATCATCCAGATCCTCCTCCCCGACGAGAACCAGGCGGCCGTCTACCGCGCCGAGATCAGCCCCAATATCAGAGAAAACGCCTGCCTGATGTTTTCCCACGGATTCAACATCCACTACGGTCAGATCGTCCCCCCACCCACCGTCGACGTGGTCATGGTCGCTCCGAAGGGCCCCGGCCACATGGTACGGCGGACCTATGAAGAGGGAAAAGGTGTCCCGGCCCTCATCGCCATTCACCAGGACGCCACGGGGAAAGCGCACGCCATCGCGCTCGCCTACGCCCGGGGGATCGGCGCGACCCGTGCGGTCGTGCTCGAGACGACGTTTGCCGAGGAAACCGAGACCGATCTCTTCGGGGAGCAGGCGGTCCTCTGCGGCGGGATTACCTCGCTCATCAAGGCCGGGTTCGAGACCCTGGTGGACGCCGGGTATGCGCCCGAGATGGCCTATCTCGAAGTCCTGCACGAGACGAAGCTCATCGTCGACCTGATCTACGAAGGCGGGTTTACGAAGATGCGCGACTCGATCAGCAACACCGCCCAGTACGGCGACCTGACCCGTGGCCCCCGCGTCATCGGGCCGGAGACCTACGTGGCGATGCAGGAGATCCTCGAGGAGATCCGGAACGGTGAGTTCGCGAAGGAGTGGATGCTTGAGAACATGGTGAACCGCCCGGTCTTTAACGCGCTGACGAGAGCGGACGAGGAGCACCTGATCGAAGAGGTCGGGAAGGAACTCCGTTCGTTCATGCCGCAGTTTCGGAAGTAACATCCCTCTCTTTTTCCCGGCCGATGGCCCTGCAGGCCTCATGCAGCCCTAGGTAACCATACATGTCCTTCGCGCCTCGCACCTTCGGTGCTCGAGCTCCTTCCCCTTCGTGGAAGTCGCACTTCGCGTGAGGTACTGTTGCTATGGGGTAGTAATGGCATCTCACGCGAAGCCGCGAAGAGCGCGAAGTCCAGCGTATGGATGCTGGTAACTGCCCTTCGCGCCTTCGCGTGAGGCAACGAGGTATGGCTTGGCTCTGGGATTCTGTTTCATAACCCCGGGACAGGTAGCAACCCGTTTATACCCGCCGGTGGTACTCTCCGGTATGTCAGTCTGCATCATCTATCACTCGGAGACCGGCACTACCCGGGCGGTCGCCGAACAGGTCGCCGCCCTGATCGGCGCCGATCTCATCGAAGTAAAGGATCTCGCGGGCTACTCGAAGGTGGGGATGTACCTGAAAGGCGCTCCCCGGGCCGCGCAGGGGAAAAAGAACGAGATAGAGCCGGCCGTCATCGACGTCTCCGGCTACGGCACCGTCGTCGTCGGAACCCCCGTATGGGCCGGCAACCCGACACCCGCGATCAACGCTGCCGTTGCCGCTCTCGCGGGCATCGAGGGGAAGGCTGCGGTCGCCTTCTGCACCTCGCGCGGGGCGCCGAGGGGGACGCTCGAGCGGATGGAGGAGATGCTTGCGGGCCGGGGTGCCGATGTCAGGGGAGCGGTCCCGCTCACGGCGGGAGACGTGAAAAATCCGGAGGCGGTGGAAGTCCTGGCCGATCTCGTCCGCCGGTCGGAAAAAGAGGGGATTGTTCAGTAGCGCATCGTCCGGGTCGTCGTGGAGAGCGCTGTCTCGAGTTCCTCCGGCGTGATGACGACCGTCCCGTCACTCAGCCGGAGGGTGAGGGCGTCGCCTCTTACCGTGCCGATGACCCGGTGCTCCGTCCCGGCGAGGGCCGCTTCATCCTGAACCGCGACCAGGAACCGGCCGTAGGTCTCGGAGAAGAGCTCCTCCAGGGGGTCGCCGGCGAGCGTGACGTCGGAACGCGGCGCGGCCTTTGCGAGCGCCGCAAGGAGCCCGCCTCTGGAGAGGTCGGTCGCGGCCGTGACCTTACCGTCCCGGACAAGGCCGCGGACGACGGCGACGACGGCCGGGTCCGCCATCGCGGGCGCGGACCCGCCGCAACCGGTTACGGCATCGAGGACCGATCCGCCGAAGTCGGGCTCAGTCCCCCCGATCAGGGCGAGTTTCTCGCCTTCGGCCGGTGCCGTCCACTCCCGGACCTCTCCTCTTCCTGCCATTCCGAGCGACGGCGTGGGCCTGATCTGCGTCTCGAACTCGTCGCTCTCGTTGTAGAGCGAGACGTTGCCGCCGACGATCGGGGTTCCAATCTTCCGTGCCGCATCCCCGAGGCCGAGGACGGACTGCTCGATCTGCCAGGCGATCTCCGGGTGCTCGGGACTCGCGAAGTTCAGGCAGTCGACGATGCAGAGCGGGTCTGCGCCGAGGCAGGCGAGGTTGCTCGCGTTCTCGATGACGGCGTTCGCCGTCCCTTCGAAGGGTTTTAAGTATATGTGCCGGGGGTTGCACCCGCAGGAGAGGACGAGCGCTTTGTCCTCCAGGCGGAGGACGGCGGCGTCGTGAAGGAGCGAGACCGACCGGAGCTGGACGTCCTTGTCGTACTGCTCGTAGACCCAGTCTTTCCGGGCCACGTCCGGGTGCGCGAGCACCGCGAGTGCGAGGTCTTTTACCGGCTTCTTTGGGCGGACAAACGGCGTCTCCGCGGAGTAGGGCGACTTCTCCCAGGCGCAGAGCGGCGCTCCGCCGACCAGGAGGTCTATGGGCAGGTCGGCGACGACCTCGCCGTGGAACTTCACGATATAGCGGGCTTCACCGATCACCTCGCCGATGTCGCTCCACCGGAGGTCGTACTTCTCCGCGATCTCCCCCATCAGGGCGACGTCTTCAGGCGCCACCTCGACGAGCATCCGCTCCTGCGACTCGGCAAGCATGATCTCCCGCGGCACCATCCCGGTCTCCCGGAGGTGGACGCGGTCGGCGTGGAGCACCGCCCCGAAGGTGCTTGCCATCTCGCTCGACGCCCCGGCAAGCCCCGCCGCCCCGAGGTCGCGGCAGGAGAGGACCTTCCCGGTCCCGGCCATCGCGAGGATCGCGTCGATGAGGAGCTTCTCGGTGTAGGGGTCGCCGACCTGGACGCTCGGCCGGTCGGCGGCCTCCGAGTCCTCGGAGAGGTCACGGGACGCAAACGACGCCCCGCCGAGGCCGTCCCGCCCGGTCGAGGAGCCGATCAGGACCAGGTGGCTGCCGGGCTTCTTCACCCGGGCGGTGATGTAGCGACCGGGGTCCACGGTCCCGACGCAGACGACGTTCACGAGCGGGTTGCCCGAGTAGGAGGGGTCGAAGACGAGTTCTCCCCGGACGACCGGCACCCCGATGCAGTTGCCGTAATCCCCGATCCCGGCGACGACGTGCTCGACGAGGTAGCGGTTCTTTTCGCTCTCGAGGGGGCCGAAGTAGAGCGGGTCCATCAGGGCGACGGGGCGGGCAGCCATGGAGAGGATGTCGCGGACGATGCCGCCGACCCCGGTGGCGGCGCCGTCGTAAGGGTCTACGTAACTGGGGTGGTTATGGCTCTCCATCCCGATGGCCAGGGCACAGGTGTCGCTGAACCGCACGATTGCGGCGTCGTCCCCCGGGCCGAGCAGCACCTCGCTCCCTTCGGTAGGGAGCGTCTTGAGAAGGGGTTTCGTGGACCGGTAACTGCAGTGTTCGCTCCAGAGATTTTCAAAACAGGCGAGTTCGACGTCGGTTAAGTCGCGTCCGAGGGTTTTTCGCAGCAATGCAAGGTCCTGAGCCGATAACATACTATAAAACTGGTGGGTTGCCCATCTACATAAGCGTGTGCAAGCCCCAAATGAGGTACTCACTTTTTGACGTCGCGCGACCAATAGTGAGGTATGACCCCGTCATACGAAGACCTTCTGAAGGAGGCTTATACCAATATCACGGAGCCGACGGAGTTTGAAGATCGGTTCACGGTTCCTGCCGCCCGCGCCTTCATCGAGGGGAAGACCACGGTCCTTGAGAACTTCGCTGAGATTGCGGGCATCCTCCGGCGCGACCAGGATCACCTGATGAAGCACCTCCTCGGGGAGCTCGGCACCGCCGGCAAGATCGAAGGGACGCGGGCCGTCTTCTCGGGGAAGTTCGAGCAGGAGCAGATCAACACGATCATCAAAGGCTACGTCGATGATTACGTCATCTGCTCGGAGTGCGGAAAGCCCGATACCCGTCTCGTTAAGACCGACCGGATCCTGACGCTGCGGTGCGACGCCTGCGGCGGTCACCGGCCGGTCCGAAAGCGGAAAGCGATAGTAGATCCTTCTGCGGCGTCGAAACCGACCGAGGGCGCCATCATGGACGTCACCCCGCAGTTCCTCTCGAAGCGCGGCGATGGCGTGGTGAAGATCGACCGCTACACCATGTATGTCGCGAATGCAAAACCGGGCCAGACGGTGAAGATCAAAATTACCCGGATCGCCGGGACGATCATCTTCACCGAGCGGGTCGACTGATCGCGTCGTTTTTGATCTCCACCCACATCCCCTCTTCCTCCTCCCGTATCCTGGCGTGGGCGACACCGCTCGCGGCGAGTTCCCGGCGGAGCACGTCCGGGGCCGCCCGCCCGCTCCGCCGGGCGACGTCCCGGTCCCAGTCCGGGTTCCGCTGCCGCATCTTGGCAAAGATTGACTCGCGGAGCGCGGGAGTCCCGAAGCTGCCGCCGACATACGCAACGCCGCCGGGCCGGAGCACCCGTTCGATCTCGCGGAACGCCTGCGGCCGGTCTTCCCAGAAGTAGATCGAACCGCGGCTGATGATAAGCGAGACGATGTTATCGCGGATCGGCATGCAGTGGACGTCCCCGGTGACCGGGATCACCCGGTCGGGCGTTCCTGCGGCGGTCTTTTGGGCAATCCGGGACATCGCCGGATCGGCGTCGAGCGCGATGACAGAGAGTTTGCTCTTCTGTGCGAGCGCGATGGAGAGGAGGCCGGGACCGCTCCCGAGGTCGAGCGCGACCCCGTCCCGTATCCCGGACCACGCGAGCGCCTGCTCTGCGATGACGGGATAGATGGGGGCAAAGACTTCCCGGGCAATCCGGGCGAAGCCTTCGGCGCTCTTTCTCATGCCTATCTATGCGGTCCCGAGGGCTTCCATCTGCCGGAGGAGTTCGCCGGCGTAGCCGGAGAGCCGCTTTGCCGCGTCCGTTATTGCAAGAAGAGGAGACCGGCCGTTGACCGTGGTGACGACCAGCTCGGGGTCTGCGAACAGGAATTGCTGTCTGTGCTGCGCCACGTCCACATCGGGATCGTTGATGAGTTCGGCGGCGAGCGCGTTTATGTACGTCTTCCCTTCGCCTTCAAAGAGGATCCGGGCCTTGTCGTCAGTCAGCTCCAGGAGTTTGAGTTTCATGGCCATACGCACCCTATGTTTGGTCCCGGGAGGGGTATATAAGTATGGGTGAGGTGAAGCGCCGGGCGGTTCGATGGTGAGCCCGAAGGCTCTCACCGGTCCGCTCCCGGTAGAATAACTCCGTCCGGGCTGGCTCGGGCTCCGGTCGATTGCTGCATGCTTTTCGATCGAAACGCCTCGGCGTGTAGCCGATGGTGACAGAAAAGGGATATAGAAGAACGTTGAGTTCTCAACCATGGGTTTCGCAGGCGGCGCCTGCAACGGTGCGAACGTTCGCCCGGCCGGTAACGAATTGGATGGGCGAACGTCCTGCGCCCGGAAGCGATGGGGACGCATGCTCTTCCTGCACTTGACGGCATGCCTCTGCCTCCGTGAGTTCCCTGAAGGAGTGTGAAATGAGCGGAAAAATCGGAATGCAGGCATTCTCCGTCCCCCTCGCCGTGCTGCTGGTGGGTGTTATGGTGGTGCCGGCGATGGCTGCGGATGCCGGGGCACCCGATATTGAGAAGCTGGACATCGTTGATGCAGCAGCACTCCAGGAACGCTCTCCCTCGTTCATCAGCGAACTTCGAAGTGAGGGGTGCTCCGAAGAAGAGATTGCCGAGGCAATCCGTAGCCTGCCGCGAGTTTCATACCTTGACGGATGGACCGAGGCGGATGATAGGCGGGTATCGCCCCTTTTGCAGCAGGCAAGGGATGAACTGAACTACTCGATGCACGGCGGGATAGATCTCCCGACGGGGGTTCGGGCCTCGGGGCCCGGGCATATCGACACGCCGCTTACAGAACCCGGTTCTCAAGCGGATGCGGCCGTCGTTGCCCGTTCCAATCCGGGGGCTGCCAGAACAATCCTGTACCCCTCCGGAGGCCTCCGGGATCAGGAACCGGCAGCGTCTGCCGCGAAACTCCAATCTTCCCAACCGGTCTTCACCGGACCGGGGATCGAAGACCTCAAAGCCGCCCTGAACAGGCGGGAACCCGTCACCGTCACGCTCGGGGGGCTTCCCTCTTCGAAAGGCGGAAAAGGGATAGCGCTCTCAGGCTTCACCGCCGCCACGAAAGATCTGATACGGGAACGCTACCTCTACCCCAACGGCTCTCTCATCGGGTACGGCCACGACATCGACGGGTATCTGCGGGTGGGCATCTGGAACGGCCCGCCCCCGCCGGAGAACGTCTCCTCGATAGATGCGGTGTATGCGATGCTCGATACGCGGGCAAGGGAGATGGGAATCGAGGATATTCCGGTGAAGTTCACGGTATTCATCTCCCCGCCGGAGCTGGCCATCGGCCCCCGGATGGATTCGTCGGCGTGGACGCGTCTCTGCGGTGCAACGTGAGGGAGCCCTGATCGTGGCCGCAGTCCCAACTCAACCCCACACGGTTTATCACCCGCCGCTCCCAATACCTACAGAAGAGGTTGCACCATGGAGATCGCGTTCACCAAACTGCAGGGAAACGGCAACGACTTCGTCCTGATCGACGAGCACGACGGGGAGGTCATCCCCGAGGATATGAAGGGAGCGTTTGCGGCGCTCTTCTGCGACCGCAGGTTCGGCATCGGCGCCGACGGCATCCTCTTCCTCCAGGCGTCTGAAACGGCCGAGATCCGGATGCGGCTCTTCCAGCCCGACGAGAGCGAGGCCGAGATGTGCGGAAACGGCATTCGCTGCCTCGCGAAGTACGCTTACGACGCCGGATACGTGAAAGAGACCTGCTCGGTCGAGACCGGGGCCGGGATCGTGGCGGTGACGATGGGCTACGCGGACGACGAGTTCACCGCGACGATCACGATGCCGACACCGGCGTTCGAGCGGAGCGCGGTTCCCGCCACCGGGGACGGCGAATACAAAGAGGAGATCCGCAACTTCACCGTCTACGCCGCGAACACCGGCGTCCCGCACGCCGTCGTCTTCGTGAAGGAGATCGGCGCCGTCGATATCGCCGCCATCGGCCCCGCGATACGGAACCACCCCACCTTCCCGGAGGGCGCGAACGTCAACTTCGTCGAGGACGCCGGTGATAGCACGCTCCGGATCCGGACGTTCGAGCGCGGCGTCGAGGGCGAGACCGAGAGCTGTGGCACCGGCGCGACGGCGTCCGCCGCGGTCGCCCGGCATCTCGGCAAAGTCGGGGATACGGTAAGGGTCGAGACAAAAGGCGGCCCGCTCGTGATCCGGTTCGGGGAGACCGTCACGATGGAAGGCCCCGCCGAGACGGTCTTTGCGGGCGTTATACCGTTCTGATCCCGTCTCCGGTGATCACGAAATCGAACGAGATTCCTTCCGGCCGGGACCGGTGCTTCCGGAGCATCGCCCGCCGGACACCATCCTTCTTTTCAAGCCGTATGATGGCCTTCGAGAGGTGCTCGAGCGCCGTTCCCCCGAGCCCCGCCACACGGTCCCGCTCCACGTCCATGTAGATCTGGTTGGTGATCAGGACCGGGATGTCGTACTTCTTTGCGAGGCCCAGGAGTTTTATCATATGGTGCGAGAGTTTTCGCAGTGCCTCCCGGCCGAGGTCGAGTTCGGTCCGGTAGAGGGCGGTCGCCGAGTCCATCACCAGCAGCCCCACGGGGGCGTGGCCGTTCTTTTTAAGCAGCCCTTCCGTATCGGCGATCATCGCTCCCTGCTGGGCGAAGTCGATCGGCTCGAAGAGGTAGAGCCGGTCCGCGAACGCCCCGGCGTTCTCCCCGGCAAGCTGGCTGAATCGCTCCACAGAGAATCCTTCGGTGTCGATGTAGACGACCGAGTTCCCGGCCCGGAGGGAGGCCACCGCCGCCATGAGGCAGAAGGTGCTCTTGCCGCTCGCGGGCTCGCCGTAGATCTGGGTGATCGTCCGCCGCTCGAGCCCGCCGCCGAGCAGGTCGTCGAGGGCCTGGCTTCCCGTGCTGACCCGGTCCGGCTTCATGGCGCGAGCACACCCCGCTCGATGAAGAGGCGGCGTGCAGCCGCTTCCACGGTCCCGGCGACCTCGCGGAGCGGGAGCCCTGTCTCCCGTGCGCACGCGGCCGCCTGTTCGTACTCCGCCTTGAAGGAGGTTATCTTCCCTCCCGACCAGCCGCACTTCACGTCGATCGTCGTCTCCTTCCCCCGGATGGTCACCGTGACCGCCTCAACCGTCCGTTCGGCGACCGAACGGTGCACCATCGGTATGCACCGTATCCCGAGCGTCCCGAGCTCCCGGGCCATCACCCCGATGAGGCGGTCGGTCGCGTCGGGGCGGCAGATCACCCGGACGAGGTGGCCGCTCCGTCCCTTCTTCATCACGACGGGAGTGGCGCTTGCGTCCCGGGCCCCCTCCTCCATCAGGCGGCCGATCGTGTAGGCGAGGGCTTCCCCGGTGACGTCGTCCACGTTCGTCTCGAGGATGTCGACCCGGTCGCCTTCGGGAGCCTCTTTTGCAGAGAGAAGCATCGAACGGATGACGTTCGGCCTTCCCGGTGGATTCCTGCTTCCCGCCCCGTACCCGACCGCCCTGATCTCCGCCGGGCCGATATCCTCCGGGCGGACGGTCGCGAACTCGGCGAGGAGCGCGGCTCCGGTCGGGGTGCAGAGTTCCCGCTCCTCGTCCCCGGGAACCGTCGCGAGATCCGATTCCGCGAGGATTGCGACCGTCGCCGGTGCAGGGACGGGGAAGGTGCCGTGCGCACCGACCGCAAATCCCCGGCCGAGCGCCACCGGGAGGACGGCCACGCCGTCAGGGGCGAGGGAGTGGAGGGCGGTGCAGGCTCCCACCACATCGGCGATCGCGTCGTCCGCACCCACCTCGTGGAAGTGCGCCCCCTCTCCGTGGATACTCTCCTCGGCCCGGTGTATCCGGAGAAATACCCGTCGTGCCATCTCTTGAGCCGGGGCGGGAGCGACGCTCCCGCCCACCCGGTCGAGCACCTCGTCGAGGCTACGGTGGTGCACCGGGGCATGCGCTCTCACCTGGACGGCCCGGATCCCGGAGCGGTCTACCCGTTCGATTGTCGGTTCCCCGACGACGGAGCGCATGGCTGCCCTGACAAGCCCTTCATCGGCTCCCAGATCGAGAAGGGTTCCGATGATCATGTCGCCTGCGGCTCCGTTGAACGGATCGAAGAGAAGTATAATCATGCGTCTCCAGTACTTATAAATCCCCGAAATATAAGAACTAGAGGTAATGCCCGAGATATACTTGAAGGTAGATAGCGCTTATCCTGAGGATCAGGGGGCAGGCAAGGCACGGCTTGACCCCGATACCATGTTGCAGCTCAGGCTCAACCCGGGAGACCTCGTTGCAATCGAAGGAAAGCGCCGCACCGTGGCCAAGGTCTGGCGTGCCATGGTTAACGACTGGCACCAGGGTAAGGTCCGGATCGATAATTTTACCCGGCTCAATACCGGTGCGAGCATAGGGGACCGGGTAAAGATAAAGACGCTCGATGAGGAAGCCGAGGCAAAAAGGGTCGTGCTCGCGCCGCCCGAAGACCTCCCGAAACAGCTCCCCATCAACTACGGCAGCGTTGTCAACAAGCTGATCGACTTTCCGGTCGTCAAAAACGACTCCGTGCCGATCCAGGCGGGGCTCCCGTTCATGCAGCCCCAGCTCGTCGCGTTCAAAGCCGTGGTGGTCGAGCCGGAGAACGCCGTGATCATCACCAAGAACACGAAGATCGAGTTCTCCGAGAAGCCTGCGGCCGGGTTTGAGGGCGTGAAACGGATCAGCTACGAGGACATCGGCGGCCTCAAGGGCGAACTGCAGCGTGTCCGCGAGACGATCGAACTGCCCATGCGGCACCCGGAGATCTTTCGCAAGCTCGGGATCGAGCCCCCGAAGGGCGTCCTCCTCTACG
>NZ_DAFZ01000119.1:34683-50109 GCF_002498065.1 Methanoculleus sp. UBA208
GCCCGCCGGGCACGGGTAAGACTCTCATCGCAAAGGCGGTCGCGAGCGAGAGCGGAGCCCACTTCATCTCGATCGCGGGGCCGGAGGTTATTTCGAAGTACTACGGCGAGAGCGAGCAGCGGCTCCGTGAGGTCTTTGAGGACGCACGGCAGCACGCGCCCGCCATCATCTTCATCGACGAGCTCGACTCGATCGCTCCCCGGCGCGAAGAGGTGACCGGGGAGGTCGAGCGGCGCGTGGTGGCCCAGCTCCTCACGATGATGGACGGGCTCGAGGAGCGGGGGCAGGTCGTGGTGATCGGGGCCACGAACCGGCTCGACGCCATCGATCCCGCCCTCCGCCGTCCCGGCCGGTTCGACCGGGAGATCGAGATCGGGGTCCCGTCGGAAGACGACCGGGTCCAGGTGCTCCACATCCACACCCGCGGCATGCCGCTTGCCGACGACGTGGCGATTGCCGACGTCGCCCAGCAGACCCACGGGTTCGTCGGGGCGGATCTCGCCGCCCTCGCACGTGAGGCGGCGATCAAGGCGTTGCGGCGCTACCTGCCCGAGATCGATCTCGAAGCCGAGGAGATCCCTCCCGAGATCCTCGAGAAGATGGAGGTGCAGGCCAGGGACTTCCGCGACGCTCTCCGCGATGTGGGCCCGAGCGCCATGCGGGAGGTTCTCCTCGAGGTGCCCCACACCACCTGGGGAGACGTAGGAGGACTCGAAGAGGCGAAGCAGGATATCCGCGAGGCGGTGGAGTACCCGCTCACCGAGCGCGAGCGGTTCGAGAACCTCGGGATCGAGCCGCCGAAGGGCGTCCTCCTCTACGGCCCGCCGGGCACGGGTAAGACCCTCATCGCAAAGGCGGTCGCGAGCGAGAGCGGGGTGAACTTCGTGCCGGTCAAGGGTCCCCAGCTCCTCTCGAAGTGGGTCGGCGAGAGCGAGCGGGCGGTCCGCGAGATCTTCAAGAAGGCCCGGCAGGTGGCGCCGTCCATCATCTTCTTCGACGAGCTGGACGCCCTCGCCCCCGCCCGGGGCGGCGGCACCGAGTCGCACGTGGTCGAGAGCGTGCTAAACCAGATCCTCACCGAGATCGACGGCCTCGAGGAACTCCGGGGCGTGGTGGTGATGGGCGCGACCAACCGGCCGGACATGGTCGACCCGGCGCTGCTCCGGCCCGGACGGTTCGACCGGCTCGTCTACATCGGCGAGCCCGGACGGGACGACCGGGAGAAGATCCTTTCCATCCACACCCGCTACATGCCGCTCGAGGGCTCGACGATGGAAGACCTCGTGGCGATGACGGAAGGGCTCTCGGAGAACGGTCTCGAGGACCTGGTTCTCGCCGTGGGGGCCAACCACCAGGTGAGCATCGAAGAAGTGAGAGAGCACCGAGCCGCTATTACGGCAAGCGACGACGAAGGGCTCCAGCGCCACATCCGGCGGAGGAAACTCGTCGACCTCCTCTCCCAGCAGCAGGTGACCCTCGACAACCCGGCACGGGACCGGCTCCTCAAAAAGATCGCGACCGACACCGAGGGGTTCGTCGGGTCGGATCTCGAGGCGCTCGCCCGGGAGGCGGCCATGCTCGCCATGCGGGAGGGGGCCACCGTCGTGAGCCTTTCGCACTTCGAGCAGGCACGGGATAAGGTGCACGCGACGATGAACGAGCGGCTGCGGCAGTACTACGGGAAGGTGCAGCAGCACTTCAAGGGCGGGCTGCCCAAAGAGATCCAGCCCCCGGAATACCAGTGAGCGGATCTGCCGGGGGATAAGCCCCCGGGGGAACTTTTTTGGTAAGAGAACAGTTCCTCTCCGGTAGGTCGCGAAGGGAGGAGGACACTCTCCACCCTCACCGACGGCCGTACCAGACCGCGAGGAACGTAACCGCCCACCCGGCTACCGCTTTCGGCGTCGGAACGGCGGAGCGTTCAGCACTCCCATTCCCTGTCTCGTTGGAGGTTTTGTACGATCAGGACTGCTGCACGCGCTCTAAGTGTTCGGGAGATGAACGCGCCCCTCCTGACTCGACAGCCCCCCGGAAGTGCCAGCAGACCAGAGCAAGGAGGATATAGACCGCCGCGGCCGCCCACCCGAACTCCCCGGTGATCATCACCGACTCCGGGGTCTCCATCGTGAGGAGCGGGTAGAACTGCTGGATGAAGTAGTTCCAGAACCCGTGGAAGAGAACGGCCGCAATAACGCTTCCCGACCTGAGGCGGAGCCAGGCGAGGACGAACCCCGCGCCCATGACCGACGGAACGAAGACCGCGAGCGAGTACCAGAGCGGGCCTGCCCCGTGGTAGGTGGAGAAGATGATCAGGGGGAAGTGCCACACGGCCCAGATGGCGCTGGAGAGGAGGGCGAGCTTCGTGAATCCCATGAACTTCGCCATCTCCGGAACGAGGAGGCCGCGCCACCCGATCTCCTCTCCGGTGGCAGCGAAGAGGTTGAAGACGATCGAGACGAGAAAGACCGGGATGAACCCGATACTGAAGACCATTGCAGCTTCTTCATGGTTAAACGGCCCGATCCCGGTCGCCCAGACCGGGCTGAAGATCAGGAGGCCGACGAGGATGGGGAGGAAGATCGCGACCATCTGCCACCGGGCCTCTCCCACCCGGAACCCGAATCCCTCCAGGCTCCGCTGGCAATAGAGCCGCGTTACGACGGCGGCGATACCCGGGCACCACATCGTGAAGACGGTGGAGAGGAGGAGCGCCTCCGCCGCCGTGCTCCGGGTCGTAAAGAACCAGCCGATACTGCTCAGAGCAAACGCCAGCACCAGAAAGACGGTCACTTCCCGTCGTGCCGTCGACGGAGAGCGGGGGTCGTAAGGGTGCCCGACAGCGGAGGATGCCATGTGTCACCTTCTCACGTGTGGGTTAATATACCTGCAGGTTTTATTCCCGCCGGTGTGCGCGCTCACGGGCAAAACGCGGCTGCCGGACGGAGGAAGTGCTCAACAGCAGAATTGTGGGGGTTACAGGCCACCCGGCGGTGGAGGGTACGCGATGAGCCCTTCCTTGACGCCTCTCGCGAACCCCGCCTTCTCGTAGAGGCGAAAGACGTTTTGTTCGTTCCGGCCGGTGAGCAACATCACCTTGTAGCAGTCCTCTTCCCACGCGCTCTCCAGCGCATGGTTAAGGAGGGCCGTGCCGAACCCCCGGTTCCGGTACTCACGACGGGTCACAACGTTCTCGACGAGCCCGTAGGGTCGTGTGCCCCGGGTGAGATTCGGGAGGATGTGCAGGACGCACGTCGAGACCGGCGCGCCTTCGTACTCGAGGAGGAAAAGATGCGTCCGCGGGTCGGCGAGGATCTCCCGCCAGGCTCGCTCCAGCGCACGATCGTCGTCCTCCTCGTCGGCATCGTGCAGGTGCGCATAGAGGGAGAGGACGGCGCCGAGATCTTCCTCGACGGCCTCCCGGACGAGCAGCGTGTCACGCTTCATATATCTCAGTCTGTCTGTTCGGTAATCTGCTTTTGTTTTTGTCCGGACCTTGTTGCAACCCGCTCTGGAGAGTCATCGATTGCGCCCGGGCACGGATTTCGTGGGGACTGCGCACCTGTGGTGCTTGTGCTCCTGCCCCCGCACCTAAACGGTGCTCCAGCTCCGTTCCTCTGGAACGTCGCACCTTCGGCCAGTCGCCGGTCCAAGACCTCGATTTTCTCCAGCGATGTCCCATGGGAGCATCCCCCCTCCTCGTCAGCCCCTCTTCGCACCTTCGGTGCTCGAACTCCTGCCGTCCCGGCAGTCGTTCCCCCCAATGGCGATAGTCCCACGGTCCACTGCACCGTGATATTTTTCCCGTTTTGATTACTTTGTTTGCCACACTTCGCATTTGCGGGTGGCGTACCTCTCCATCACGCTGTCGCCTCCGGGATCGGCGCATCACATCCCGGGGCAACCTATTTACCGGCCCATGAACAAGCATATACATCAAAGCGCATACCTGCCGCCCGGAGTCTATCCATGCCGAACTGCACCACGTTTCTCGACGCCAACGCCTGTAACCCAAAAAAGACCGCTCTCATCGTCCCCTCCACCGCAGAGTCCTACACCCGCGCAGAACTTCTCGACCGGGTCTGCCGGGTGGGGCGCGGCCTCCTTGACCTCGGGATCGGGCGAGGGGACCGTGTCTGCATTTACCTGGATAGTTCGACGGAGTACCTCGTCAGCTACTTCGCCCTCTGGCGCATCGGCGCCGTCGCCGTCCCGACGAACCGGGTCTACCGGGAGAGCGAGGTTCTCTACGCCCTCCGCGACGCAGGTGCCGTCGCCGTCATCACCGACGTCGAAGGTGCGGCGCTCGTCGGCCGCATCCGGGACCGGGCGCCGGCGCTCCGGCAGGTCGTCGCCGTCGACGAGGAGGCGGCCGGCGCCGTCCCCTGGTCCGAACTCCTCCGGTCACCGGCGGACTGCCGTGCCGCCCACTGCCGGTTCGACGACCTCTGCCAGATCCAGTACACCTCCGGCACCACGGGAAAGCCGAAGGGTGCCATGCTCACCCACGGGAACTGGATCGCCGCGATGGACGCCGAGCGGGACGTCCTCCGGATCACCGACGAGGATGTCTACCTCGGGATCTACCCGATGGGGCACGTCGGCATCAGCTGGGGCATCGCGGCGCTCCGGGCCGGCGGGACCTACGTCGTCATGGAGCGGTTCGATCTCGACCGCTACCTCGGCCTCGCCCGCGAGTACCGGGCCACGATCGTCGCCGGGATGCCGCCGGTGATCCACTCCCTCATCCAGACCCCGCCGGGGACCGAGACGGCGCTCGCCACCGCCCGGGTGATGATCAGCGGCGGCGGCCCCCTGACGCCCGGGGTCTGGAAACCCTTCCACGAGCGGTTCGGTATTCCCGTCGTCAACGCCTACGGCCTCTCCGAGACAGTCGTCGTCGGAACCGGGACCGCCATCCGCCCCGAGCACTACGCGACCGCCGACGAATTCAGGAGCGTCGGCACCCCTGTCGGATTCTCGGAGGTGAAGATCGTCGATGCCGGCGACCCCGCGCAGGAACTCGGCCCCGGCGTTGACGGCGAGATTGCTCTCCGCGGGCCGGGGGTGGCGCTCGGCTACTGGCAGATGCCCGAGGAGACCGCCGCCGTCTTCCTCCCCGACGGCTGGTTCCTGACCGGCGACGTCGGCCACCTGGACGCGGACGGGATGCTTTACATCACGGACCGCAAAAAGGACATGATCGTGATGTCGGGCTGGAAGGTCTACCCGACCGAGGTCGAAGACGTCCTCGTCCAGCACCCGGGCGTCCGCGACGCGGCGGTCTTCGGGTGCAGCGACGAGCACCGGGGCGAAGTGCCGGTGGCCGTGGTGGTCCCCTCGGGCGAAGGTGTCACTCCCGACGAGATCGTCGCCTTCGCCCGCGAACGCCTCGCGGGCTACAAGGTCCCCCGCCGGGTCATCCTCGCCGGCGAGCTCCCCCGGGTGAACGGGTGGAAGCTCCTCAGAAAGCGCCTCCGGGAGGAGTACTGCGACGCCGGCGGCGTGCAGGCCCGCACCTGACCGGGTAATATTAAAGAACTGGCGGCGAATAGTTACTTTCGAGGACACACCACCGAGGTACAGACGTGGCAGACACTATCAGACAGTCTACAGGGATCGCGGGCCTGGATCTTGCACTCGACGGGGGATTTCCGCCGGGCTCCCGCATAATCATCTCCGGATCTCCCCTGAGCGGTCTCGAACTCCTGGCACAGCAGTTCTGGCAGGCGGGAGAGGGAAAAGGTACGTACCTGATGCTCGATACCGCGCCGGGCGAGGGCATGACCGACGCACGGGGCATGGACGCCGCGGCGATGGCCGGGGCCATGCAGGGCGAAAGGATCGTCGTGGACTCTCTCTCCACGCTGATCGCCGCCTGGGGTATCGATGCGGCCGTCGGGTTCGTCCTCGAGGATACCCGCGCGCTCATCGAGGGAGGCGCGAACATTGCATACATCCTCTACACCGGCCTGCACACTCCTCACGAGGAGGCGCGGCTGATGCGTGCCGCAGACGTCTTCCTCACCCTCAGGCACCAGATCCACGGAAACGAGTTCGAGCGGACGCTCGCCATTGAAAAACTCAGGGATTCGGACGTGCCGCAACGGGTGATCCCCTACCATATCACGGCGGAGGGGCTCGAGCTCTCGACGACCAGCAGGGTGGTCTAGCCGGTATACTCGGCCCGGACCTCGCCCGCCGCAACAACCATATTTTTCAGTTTTCCGAGCGCTGCATCCCGCGACTGCATCCGCAGCCCGCAGTCCGGGTCGACGAGCATGGCTTCCGGCGAGAATACATCGACCCCGGCCTCGATTCTTTTTTTGATGGTCTCGACACTCTCGACGCCGGGATCGGCCGAGTCCACACACCCGTAGCCGATCATCCGGCCGCGCAGGTCTTTCTCCGAAAGCACCTCAAGGTTTCCGGGGTTGTTCGCGAACTCAAAATCGAATACGGCGACGTTTGTTTTGAGAACGTCGTCGATGACCGTCCCGAGGCTCCCGCAGACGTGGAGGCATACCGGCACCCGGAGCCTCCCTGCGATCGCGTTCACCGCTTCACGGCCGACGGCGAGGTTTGCGGCCCCCGTGGAGAAGATGGGCTCGTCGATCTGGATGAGCGTGACCCCGGCGTCCTGGATGTAGCCCGCCTCGACCGCAAGCGCCTGGGCGAGGTCCAGGACCAGTTCGTCCTTGTTCCGGTAGAACGGGGTCTCGATCGAGAGGCCGTGTGCGAGCGTGCTCGGCCCGGTGAGGATCCCCTTCACCTTCGGGTGCCGCGAGAGTGCATACTTCGTATCCGCAAGCGTGATGGGGCGCTGGGCCGGCTGGACCTTCCCGACGACCGAAGAGCCGCGGATGCCGGGGAGGTGGGAGGTGAAGGCGCGGATCATGTCGCCCCGGACCTGGCCGTCTGAGATGATATCGATCCCGGCGGCAACCTGGTCGGCGACCGCTACCTCCACTGCATGCTTCAGCGGGTCCATGAGGGCGCGAACGCCCGAGCCTTTCACCACCGGGTAGCTCCCGACCACCGTGGTGGGCAGGCGCTTGCTTATCAACGTCATGGGGTCAGTCTGTGCCGGTCACGCGGGAAGAGCACCGCCTCGCGGATGTTAGGGAGGTCGAGCATCGTCATCACCAGGCGCTCGATGCCGAGCCCCCACCCGGCGTGCGGGGGCATCCCGTAGCGGAACGTCTTCAAGTAGAACTCGAAGCTCTCGGGAGATAAGCCCTTCGCACGGATCCGCTCCACCAGGAGGTCGTGGTCGTGAACACGCTGGGCCCCGGAGGAGAGTTCCATCCTCGGGTGCATCAGGTCGAACGCCTTGCAGAACTCGGGGCGGTCGGGGTAGGGCATCGCGTAGTAGGGCCGAATATCGGTCGGCCAGTCGACGACGAAGTAGTGGCCCCCGATCGCGTCGCCGATCGCCCGCTCGGCCGCCGGGGAGAGGTCGTCGTCGAAGGCGATCTTCTCTTCAACGGTGCGGTTCGCGATCTCGATCGCCTCCGCGTAGGGGATACGCGGGAACGGCTTTGCCGGAACCGCGAGATCGACGCCCAGTTCCGCGAGGTGCTCAGCACAGTTCATCGCCACGTAGTCGTAGACATACACGATAAGGTCTTCGAGAAGTTCCATGACATCGTTGTGGTCGGCAAACGAGACCTCGACATCGAGGCTCGTCGCCTCGTTGAGGTGCCGGACGGTGTTGTGCTCCTCGGCGCGGAAGATGGGGCCGAGCTCGAAGACCCCCTCGAACCCCGCAGCCATCATCATCTGCTTATAGAGCTGCGGGCTCTGGTTCATGAACGCCTCTTTCTCAAAGTAGGCGATCGGGAAGAGTTCCGTACCCCCCTCTGTCGCCGCCGCGACGATCTTCGGGGTGGCGATGTTGACACAGCCCCGGGAGGCGAGGAACGCGGTCGCGGCGCAGGTCACCGCCGAGCGGATGAAGAAGATGGCGCGGACACGCGGTTTCCTCGCGTCGAGGAATCGGGAGTCGAGCCGGGTGTCCATCTCGGCGGGCACCTTCTCGGCGACGTCGAGCGGGAGCGGGCTCTCTGCGATGCTGATGATCTCAAGCTCCTCGGGGACGATCTCGCGCCCGCCGGGTGCTTTCTCGATTGCTTTGACTGTGCCCTGGACCCTGACCACGGACTCTCTCGAGACGCTCCGGGCGACATCGAGGATCTCTGCCGGGACCTTCTTCTTCGGGATGGTCACCTGGATGATGCCGGTCCGGTCGCGGATCAGGAAGAACGAGAGTCCTCCGAGATCGCGGACCTCGTGCACCCAGCCGACGATCTCGGCAGACTCGGTTTCCGGGGTTACGGCCCGTATTGGTAGACGCATATGAAAAACCTGGATACAGTGTGGGTCCGGAGAGGTATTTTGTTTTGCGCTCCTCCCCGGGAGAGCGCTCCGGTGGGGCGGCCGCGGGAAAAGGAACGGCCGCCCCCGGAAGTGCGGCCCTTAGAGGAAGACTGCCGCGGCGAGGACCGTCATCCAGCGGCCGTCCATAACCCCCTCCGCCGCCTGGCAGATGTGGGTCGTGCTGATGATCCGGCCGCTCGCCTTGTAGATCTGTTCCCGTTCCTGCCACGCTTTGTCGGGGTCGAACTCAACCCCGAGCGTTGTTGCGAGCATGGTTGCCGCAAGGTCTTCTGCGTATTCGCCCGAGACTTCTTCCGTCTCGCCGAAGGCGTGGTGCTCGGAGAGGTAGCCGTAGGCGTTGCTCTCCTTGGGCATCGCGTGGCCGACAGCAGCGGAGACAAGCCTGCTCGGTTCGTTGGTCTCGTTCCGGGCCATGACGACGTAGACGATGCTGCCTGGAGATAGCTCTTTCAAGCCCTCCTCCTTTGAGACCAGCTGGCAGTTCGGGGGAAAGATACTTGAGACATAGACCAGGTTGTACTTCTCGATGCCTGCCTGCCTGAGAGCCAGCTCGAACGATGCCAGTTTGTCTTTGTGGATGCCCACACCTTTCGTAAAGAAACACTTGGTCGGAACGAACATTAGGGATCTTCTTATCGTTTGGTTTTTTTAAAATTTTCGGTAATAACAGTCACAAATTAAAAAATGAGCAAATTTTTTACCCCTTTTGTTATTCCAGGGGGATATTTCAGGGAAGTGCGGAAACTATGCGAAAAAACACGGAATTTCAGCCGTCCGGATCCGCCGATCTTCCCCTGCAGAACAGTGTGCGCTGGAATCGTTACCGCAACGATCAGTATCGGAAAAACCCCGCGAGCCTGCGGAGGGAAGGGAGGGGCGCACCCGCGGCTCTTTCATCAGCGGGAGGACCGTTCTCAAGCGATTCCGCGAGTCCCGCCCCCGGGCATCTCCGGAGGAACGCTTATATGCGATGGTGCAGCATCCGGTGCATCCGGGAGCGTGCCGCCGACCCGTCACGGCACCCGGATCCCCACGCGCGCCCCGCAACGGAAGGTGAAGAGATGGAAGAGGAAGAGAAACCCGCGGCGGTCGTGGATTGCATCGGGCTCTACTGCCCCATGCCGATCACGATGACCAAAGAGGCGATCGAGAAGCTCGACGTCGGCGAGGTGCTCCTGGTCGAGGCGGACGACCCCGCCGCGGAGGAGGATATCCGGCGCTGGGCGAACCGGGTGGGGCACGAGATCGTGAAGTTCGAGAAGGATGACGGAGCCATGCGGTTCTCCATCAGGAAGATGAAGTGAGGTGAGACGAATGTACGCGGATAAGACGGTAAATTGTGTCGGCATCTGCCAGGCGCCCATGCTCTCTATCGAGGAAGAGATGGAAACGCTCGATGCAGGCCAGATCCTGCAGGTCACAACCGACAAACCGGACCTCGTCGAGGCGGTCAGGGCCTGGGCCGGCGAGAGCGGGCATACGATCGAGGAGGAGCACGTCGCCTCGGGTGTGAAAACCCTCATCGTGCGCAAGGGAAGGACGGCAGCGGTAGAGGCGAAGTGATCGGATGGACGCCGCTACGTGGATGCCGGGGGAGCCTGCTGCCGGGCGCCCGTCATCCTGCTCGAAGAGGGAATGGACCGGCTCTCAAGCGGCGGGACCCTGAGGGTCGAGGTGGACGTCCGGGTCCGGGCGCGGCGGATGGGTCGCGAGATCGTGGGCGAGGAGAAGGCCGGAGGGAAGGCCACGTTCCTGATCAGGAAAGGAGGCTGAGACGTATGGCAAGAATACTTTATGTTCAGACCAGTGGCACCGATACCCCCGAGAGGCTGTACGCACCGTTCGTCCTCGCGATGACGGCGCGGAGCATGGACATGGATGCCGACATCTACTTCATGATCAAGGGGGTGACGGTCGTCAAGAAGGGTGCTGCGGAGGAGATCAAGGTCGGGAACTTCCCGAAACTCTCGGAGATCATGTATCAGGCGATCGTTTCCGGGGCAAAGATCTACATCTGCGAGCAGAGCACCCAGCTCCTCGGCATGGAACGGGGCGACTTCATCGAAGAGGGACAGGTCGTGGGCGCGCTCACCTTGAACGACCTCGCGGTCGACGCCGAAGTGGTCATCACGTTTTAAGAGGCTGCAGGAATGGAAGATCGGATTTATCTCGACCACGCGGCGGCGATGCCGGTCCGGCCGGAGGTCCTTTCGTTCGGGCGGCAGTTCCCGGACGGTTTCGCCGGCAACCCCTCGACGCTCTACCGGGAGGGGCTTTTGGCGCAGGAGGCCGTCTCGGGGGCACGCGAGAAGGTGGCGGCGCTCATCGGGGCGAGCGCCGCGGAATCGATCGTCTTTTGCAGCGGGGCGACCGAGGCAAACAACATCGCCGTACGGGGGGCCGCGCTCCGGAACAAAAAGTCGGGGAAGCATGTCGTCGCGAGCGCCATCGAGCACATATCCGTGCTGAACCCGGCAAAAGACCTCCAGAAGACCGGGTTTTCCCTCACGCTGGCTCCGGTCGACCGCTACGGCACTATCGATCTCGACGCCCTCGGTACGGCGGTCACCCCGGAGACGGTCGTCACGTCGGTCCATTACGCGAACAACGAGATCGGGACGATCGAGCCGATCCGGGAGGCGGCGGAGATCGTCCACGACCGGGGAGGGCTCCTCCACGTGGACGCCGCCGATGCCGCGGGGAGGATGCCGATCGACGTGGAGCGTGACGGCATCGACCTCCTCACCCTCTCCGGAAACCAGCTCGGCGGGCTGCAGGGGACGGGGGCGCTCTACATCCGCCCGGGGGTCCGGGTCCAGCCGGTCCTCGTCGGGGGCGGGCAGGAACGCGGCCTCCGGCCCGGGACCGAGAACGTCGTCGGGATCGCCTGCATGGGAGAGGCCGCCCGGCTCGCGAAGGAGGAGATGCCGGGGGAGAGCAGGCGTCTCGCCGCGATCCGGGACCGGCTTATTTCCGGTGTCACGTCGGTCGAGGAGGCCTACCTGACCGGCCACCCGACGGAGCGGCTTCCCCACCACGCCAGTTTCCGGTTCTCCCGGATCGAGGGCGAGAGCATCCAGCTCGCCATGGACATGCTCGGGATCGCGGTCGCCACCGGTTCGGCGTGCACCTCCCGGACGCTCGAGGCCTCCCACGTCCTCCTCGCCATCGGGCTCGCCCACGAGGAGGCGCACGGGTCGATGGTCGCGACGCTCGGGCGCGGAAACAGCGTCGACCAGGTGCCCCGGATCGTCGGGGCCGTCGAAGAAACAGTTAAACGCCTGCGGGCTATTACACCGCTGTAGGTGAAGAATTTGGCAGACCAGATCGGATACAGCCAGAAGGTGATGGAGCACTTCATGAACCCACACAACGTCGGGGTGATCGAGAACCCGGACGGCTACGGGAAGGTCGGCAACCCCGTCTGCGGCGACCTCATGGAGATCTTCATCAAGGTCAGGGACGACGTCATCGAGGATATCAGGTTCCGGACGTTCGGGTGCGGGTCGGCGATCGCGACGAGCAGCATGGTGACCGATCTCGCCAGGGGAAAGACGCTCGACGAGGCGATGAAGATCACCCGCGACGACGTGGCGACCGAACTCGAGGGGCTGCCGCCCCGGAAGATGCACTGCTCGAACCTCGCGGCGGACGCGCTCCACGCGGCGATAGAGGATTACCGGGAGAAGCAGAAGAAAGGGTGAGGGGACTAGCACCCGTAGATCAGGGTCAGGATGCTCTTTGCAAGGTCGAGGCTCTTGCCCCGGTTGACCATGAGGGTGTCCAGGCGCAACGCGCCTTCAAGCCCGACCGGGTCCCGGGTATCCTGGATGAAGACGTCCACGAAGTCCTCGTAGAGACCGTATGTCCCGGCGGACGATGCCTCTTTTCCGAACGCCCGCATCAGGGCCGATGCCGGGCCGCTGACCGGCGTATCCCCGATGAAGGGGCTGACCGCGATGACGCGCTGCCGGCGGAGCGCCTCCCGCACCCCGGCGCATTCGAGGATCGGCGATATGCTCGTGACCGGGTTGCTCGGGCCGATCACCACGGCGTCGCTCGCCTCGATCGCTCCGATGACTTCGTCGGTCGCTGCCGGCGGCTCACGGGACCGGCGGACCACGCCGTCGATCGCCACGTCTCCCCGGTGCTTCACCCAGTACTCCTGGAAGTGTATCTCGCCACGGGGCGTCCGGACATAGGTCGTCACGACGGAGTCGGTCATCGGGAGGACTGTCGCACGGATACCCAGGGTGCGGCAGAGCTCAGCAGTCGCCTCCGTCAGCCGCACGCCGCTCCGGATCATCTCCCCTCGCGCAACGTGGATCGCCCGGTCCTGGTCGCCGACGGCGATGTACTCGTCGGTGCCGAGTCTCGCGAGGAGGTCGTGGGTGATGTAGGAGTCGCTCTTGATTCCCCACCACCGGTTGGTATCAAGGATGCCCGCGAAGAGGTACATGACCGTATCGATGTCGGGCGAGAGGTGGTTGCCGGAGAGCCACGTGTCCTCGGCCGTGTTGACGACGACCGCGATATCCCTGTCGTCCAGCAGCTCCCGCACCCCGCGGAGGAGCTTCGGGGTTCCGGTCCCGCCCGAGAAGAAGGTTATCATAGAATAATTAGCGTTTCAAGTGCAACCGTATATGAATTTTCCCAAACTCTGCCGGATGGTCAACGCCCCATTTTTAAGAAATTGCGTGGCGTATGACCGCCATGATGTCCCAGGCGAGCGATTCGGCCTGCCGCTCGTGCATCAGGCGGGTTTCGAGGCGGAGCGATCCGGGGACGTCGTCGGGGTCGTGGATGTCCTGGACGAAGACGTCGACGATATCCCCGTACAGCCGGGAGACCGCGGGAGCGGTGGGGGGTTCGCCGACGGCGTACATGAGGGCGGCGTCTTTCTGGTCCGGGGCGACGCCGCCCGAAAACGGCGAGACAGCGACGACGAACTTCTCAAGGAGGAGGTCCCGCATCCCGCCGCAGTCGAGGATTGGGAGGATGCTCGCCGCCGGGTTCGCGGGGCCGATCACTACGGCGTCGCTTTCCTCGATCGCCGCCCGCACCCTGTCCGTGATCGCCGGGGGTTTTTGCCCGACGAGTTCCCGGACCTCCGTCCCGGGGTCGGCGGCCATCCGGTATTCGAGGAGCGCCAAGCGTCCGGTGCCGGTATCGACGTAGAGGGCGGCATCGCCGTCCGTCACCGGGAGGACGGTCGCCCCGATGTTGAGCGAGCGGCACTGCGCCCGGACGGCCTCCGTCAGGGTCAGGCCCTCGCGGAGGAGACCCGCACGGGCGATCTGGACGGCCCGGGCACGGTCGCCGACCGGGAAGGGTTCGCCGCCCGCCACCTTCGGGAGGTAGTTATGGGTGGCGTAGGTGTCGCCCTTGATCCCCCACCACCGGCCGGTATCGAGGATGCCGGCGAAAAGGAAGACGGCGGTGTCGATATCCGGCGCACAGTGGCCCCCCGAGACCCGGAGATCCTCGGCGGTATTCGCGACCACGGTGATCTCGCTGTCGTAGAGGATCTGCCGGACGCCCCGGATGAGCGCAGGCGTCCCGGTTCCGCCGGAGAGGAAGGTGATCATGGCTGAATGTCATGTATGTGGGGTGTTTGGGGGGTTAAGAGTTTCAGTTGCTGGTGGCTGACGGGTCATGTTCAGATATCTGGAAGTGTGGACTCTCAGCGGACGGTCTCGACCAGCACAACCCAGTGGCTGGCCAAGGGCTCGTGACACTCCCTCTTCAACCGACCGGGCACCGAGGATACCTGACGGATGAGTATGGGTAAAATATTCCGAGGCCGATCTCGAAGACTACTGCCAGCAGGCAGAACCGCAACTTACGGTGATGGCCTCGGTCGAAGGCCGGAAGATACAATCAGAGTTCCGGTACCGGATGCAGCCCACTCGGAGATCTTGAAGAGCCTGGTGAGTGAAAGCATCCAGTTGAAGAAGGGGTTGGAGGTGGTCAAGGAGTTGCAGATTCGGATGGATAGGATATCAATAGTAGTTGCCGGATATGGGATACAAGAGGAAAGGTTGTGGCCTGTGGGCGACGACAAGTAACTTTCTAATCTGAGGTTACAATTAAATGTATTAACTTCATTCCTGAGGATTTGCCTCAGTTGGCCTGTGGAACCATCTGAGGCAGGTTTCTGATACTCTGGTCTCAGCTCGCTTGGCGGTAGATCACGTAGCGGATCCTGAAGATCCAAAGAATCCGTAACTCAAATTCTCTGTACATGACGTATCTCCTCAGTTTTGTTCGTATGGTTATGCCATCCCTCATGCTGTGGCAATCATCGGGACAATCAATATATAAATAATAACGAGTATTTAACTCTTCAAGCGCGATGAGTTCGTCGTCCATTAAAAGGACTTTTTAGAATGACCTGATCCTGTCCGACAGGGTAAAATTTAATAACAATACCTCACAACACTACCATCGTCCTTGAGTGTTTGTGAGGCAAACATTCAGAGGAACATGTACTATCAGAGTGTCAAAAGCGGTTGAAAAACGCTGGACATGACGTTAGATCCTTAGTTTGTGGAGGGGCTCCCGGGCCTAATCTGTGGTATGGCTTGGGAGCGGACTCCATTATTGCCATGAAATTTTCACTGTGTTGGTACTTGTAGGCATAGGTGGAAAATCAGTATGGTTTTTATTATAACTCAATTACCTCTCTCCGCCGCATCCTCCATCGTGACAGACGGCAGGTAACCATCACCCAGAAACTCTGACTCCCTGTCCCCACACTCAGCTCCCAATGATTGCGATAACCATTGGGATATAGTGCCTCACCGACCCGACACGGTTCCCGGCAGTCAGCATTGCGGTGTTGGTCAGGAGACGACTATTTATGGCAGGCCCTATCGCCATCTACTGCCCACCTCCCTCATGGGCAGAACGACTGCCCGGTGGGCGGAGTCTGAGCACCATCAGGTGTGAACGTCCGGAGTTCGAGAAGATCGGAGATCTTCGGGAGTGCGAGCCCCACCCCTCCCCACCGCTTGATTCCCCCAACCC
>NZ_DAFZ01000090.1 GCF_002498065.1 Methanoculleus sp. UBA208
ATATTCCCACGGTCCAGTGTACGGGGCTTTGTCCCCACTACCGACTGTTCCACACACAAAACGCACCTTTGGTGTTCAACCGCTGAGCCTGGTTCACTTTTACTGGCCTCGCCCCTCCGCCCGCTCCCCACCAGATCAAGAGCCAGTCCCATCCGCCCGTACCCTTCTTTAGGTACCGGGCCGAATGTATTCTGAATCAATGGCGACGTTACAGGGAATGAGCGGGGTCGATCTTCGGGCGCTGGTAGCGGAGGCCGTCGATCGCCTCCCGCTCTGGGTCGGCAAGATCTACCAGTTCGACGCGAAGACCCTTGGTATCAGGCTGAACGGGGAAGACCGGGCAAAATACCTGTTCCTCGTCGAGACGGGACGGCGCGCCCACTTCACCGCGGAATTTCCTGTACCTCCAAAGAATCCGCCGAGTTTCGCGATGCTGCTCAGGAAGCACCTCGAGGGCGGGAAGGTGCTCGGCATCCGCCAGCTCGGGCTCGAGCGCACCCTGAGCCTCGATATCGGGAAGCGGGATACGACCTATCATCTCGTCTTCGAGCTCTTCGACGAGGGGAACGCGGTCCTCTGCGACGAAGAGTATACAATCATCAAACCCCTCTGGCACCACCGGTTCAAGAACCGGGAGGTTGTCCCGGGCGCGGTCTACGCCTTCGAGGGGTCCGACTGCTCGAAGCTCTCCTCTGAAGAGTTCCAAAAGATGCTTGCCGGGTCCGACCGCGACATCGTACGAACGCTCGCCGTCGGGTGCATGCTCGGCGGCGCGTATGCCGAAGAGGTCTGCCGGGCGGCGGGCGTCGAGAAGAGCGCCGCCGCCGCGGAGGTGGACGCGGAAGCGGTCCGGGAAGCGTTCGATCGGCTTATGGCCGATGTTGAGGGGCACCGTGAGCCGGTAATAACGCCTTCCGGGTGCTGGCCGGTGGTGTTTGCCGGCGAAGAGGTTCGCGAGCGGTTTGCGGCCTTCAGCGAGGCTCTGGATGCGTTCTACCCGAAGGTGGCGAGCGGGAAGGAAGAGGCCGCGGCCGAGAAGCCCCGCCTCTCCCAGGCGGAGGTGATCCGCCGGCGCCAGGCGGAGGCTATCAAAGGATTCGAGAAGAAGATCGAGCGCTATCAGCGGATCGTGGAGGCGATCTACGAGAACTACACCCCTGTTGCCGGGATTATAGCGACGCTCGACGAGGCGAGCAAGACCCGATCCTGGCAGGAGATCGAGCAGGTCCTCAAATCGAACGGCGATAACCCTGCGGTAAAGATGGTCCGTGCGGTCCACCCTGCCGAGGCGGCGGTGGACCTCGATCTCTCGGGGGAGCGGGTGAAGATCTACGTCCACGAGACGATCGAGCAGAACCTCGGGCGCTACTACGATCTGATCAAGAAGTTCAAGAAGAAGAAGACCGGCGCGCTTGCGGCCATGGAGCGGACGGTTCCCGAGAAGCCCCGGACGAAACGGAACCTTGCCCTCCAGAAAAAGCGGTGGTATCACCGGTTCCGCTGGTTCACCACCCGCGACGGCGTCCTTGTCATCGGCGGCCGGGACGCCTCCCAGAACGAGGAGCTCGTCAAGAAGTACATGGAGGGAGGGGACCTCTTCGTCCACGCCGACGTCCACGGCGGGAGCGTCGTCATCGTGAAGGGCGCGACCGAGCACCTGGACGAGGCCGTGCAGTTCGCCGCGTCCTACTCCAACGCCTGGAAGGCCGGGCACTTCACGGCCGACGTCTACGCCGCCCGGCCCGATCAGGTGAGCAAGACAGCCGAGTCCGGGGAGTACGTGGCGAGGGGCGCCTTCATCGTCCGGGGCGAGCGGCAGTACTTCAGGAACGTTCCGCTCGGAGTGGCGATCGGTCTTGCGATGGCGCCCGAGGTCGCCGTCATCGGCGGCCCCCCCGGTGCCGTCACCGGGCGGACGAAGGTATGGGTGGAACTCCGTCCCGGGCAGTTCGAGCCGAACGATACCGCGAAGAAGGTAGTCCGGGCACTCAGGGAGAAACTCTCGGAGGACGAGTGGAAAGGGCTCAAGAACGCCCTGAACACCGAAGCGGTCGCCGCATTCGTCCCGCCGGGGGGCTCCGATATCGTGGAATCATGAAGGCTGAAGTCCGGGAGATGAAGAAGCAGTTCGGCGAGATACGTCTCTTCCCGGAGACGCTCGACGACCTCTGGCACCTCTCCCACCTGGTCGTGCCGGGGGATCTCGTCTTTGCAACGACCTTCCGGAGCGTGGAGGCGGCAACCGATAAGCTCCGCCCGGAGAAGGCCGAGAAGCGGCCGGTCCGGCTCGGGATCCGGGTCGAGAAGGTGGAGTTCCACCACCACACGAACCGCCTCCGCATCGCCGGCGTCATCGAGAGCGGGGTGGACGTCACCGCGCACCATACCCTCAGCGTCGAGGCGGGGTTCGAGATCTCGGTCGTCAAGCGCTGGCGGGCAGTCGACTGCGAGCGGATCCGGCGGGCCGTCGATGCCTCCGCATACGGCGTGGTTCACGTCGTGAGTGTCGAGGAAGGGGAGGCACAGGTCTACCGCCTGCGCCAGTTCGGCCCGGAGTGGGTGACGACCGTCACGATCGGGAGCAGCAAGGGTGCCGACGCCGGCACCCGGTCGGTGCTCTTCGAGAAGACGCTTGAGACGCTTGCCGCGGTCACCGGACCCGTGGTCGTCGCAGGTCCGGGCTTCGTGAAGGACGAGTTTGCGGAGTACGTGAAAGCCCGGGCCCCCGATCTTGCAGGACGGATGGTTGCCGTCGAGACGCGGCGCATCGGGCGGGGCGCCGTGCAGGAGGTCATCGGGCAGGGGATCCTCGATCGGCTGCTCGGCGACCTCCACCTTGCACGGGAGGTCGCGCTGATGGACGAGGTCCTGGTCCGGATCGCGACCGAGGGCGCCGTCGCCTACGGTATCGACGAGGTCCGGAAAGCGGTTGCCTACGGTGCGGCGGAGACGGTGCTGGTCTCCGACACCCTGCTCCGGGACGAAGAGGCCACGGCAGTCATCGAACAGGCCGAGCGCGTCAATGCCACGGTCGTGGTGATGAGCACCGAGTTCGAACCGGGAGAGCGCCTCGATGCCATCGGCGGCGCCGCGGCGCTTTTGCGGTATAAGATCGTGTGATGCCTGGAGGATTTTCGTTCCGGGAGTTTGAGCACCGTTAGTGCGATTTACGTGACAGAACGGTCTCAATCAAGGACAAAGCCCCGTACAGTGGACCGTGGGGACTGTGCACCTTCGGTGCTCGAACTCCGCCTGCACCTCCGGTGCACGCATCGTTTATCGCCACTGGGGGAGTGCGACTGGCCGGAGGGCAGGAGCAGGAGCACCGTTAGGTGCGAGGGGCTGACGGGGAGTGCGAGCACAGCGAGCTTGAGCACCGTTAGGTGCGAGGTGCGAACGGAGTGAGCATGAGAAACTCGAAGAGTTTCGAGGGGGGAGCATTCCCCCTCCCCTGTCTCTACCGCATAATGGGCGCCTGTAACCCCCACTCGAAAACCTCCGGTCTTCTCAAGCTCCGGACGTTCCGTCCGTCGCACCCCGCCCGGCCTTCGGCCTCCTCACACGCACCTGACGGTGCTCATGCTCTGGCCGTATGGCCCGTCGCACCCCGCCCCAAAGGGGGGGCAGTCATGGCGATATTCCCTCGAAATCCGTATCTGGGGATACGCAACAGCAGGGGCATAGAAGCCCTTCGGTCTTCGAAAAAGGAGCGGATAAAGCGCGATATTTGAGCGTAACCGACTCCGAGATCTCCAACCGCCAGAGCGTCCCCTCTGCATGCCACTCCCCTCCTGATGTGTACCCCACGTGAAGAACAATCACAAACCATTCCGCTCCGCCGCCCCTCCTGCCCCGCCGGGTCGAGGGTACCTACCTTTATAACCGGAGAACGCCCTATAATGTAGTAATTCCGTCAATCCTGGGAGTGGCCGCGAGCCAGTTTTCTCCGCCGGGCCGCCGTCCCGAAGAGACCTCCCTTTCAGGAATGGCGCAACACTGGTGTCACGATGAGCGAGAATGCGGTAGCAGAAGAGGTTGAAAAGACACGGCCGCGGACACGTGCCGAGAAACAGGTCGAGCACAGAAATCGGATAAAGCGGACGCTTGTAGCCTGTTTCATGGGCATCCTCACCGGAGGGCTCTCGTTCTACCTCTCCGGCACCCCCGACCCGGTGAGCGGGCTCCAGCAAAACGCCATCATCGGCATCCTTCTCCTGATGGCTGGCGTCGTCTTCCAGAAACACATCTTCATGCTCCTTGGGGTCGACTACATGGAACTGACCAGCAAGGACTGGTTCTACCAGAGTTTCATGACGTTCGCGCTCTGGTTCATGACATGGACGATCCTCCTGACTACCACCGTCCTGTGATCTCCCATGCGTATTGCTGTTGTACACCGTGATCGGTGTCACCCTGCCAAGTGCGGCACCGAGTGCATCCTCTACTGCCCGCGCGTCAGAACCGGCGACGAGACCGTCGTCATCGGCGAGGATCAGAAAGCCGTCATATCCGAGGAACTCTGCGTGGGCTGCGGCATCTGCGTGAAGAAGTGCCCGTTTCAGGCCCTCGACATCGTTAACCTTCCCGAACAGCTCGACCAGCCGACCCACCGCTACGGCAAAAACGGCTTCGTCCTCTACGGCCTCCCGATCCCCGTCGAGGGGAAGGTCACGGGCATCCTCGGTCCGAACGGCATCGGCAAGAGCACGTCGGTGAAGATCCTCTCGGGCACGCTCGTCCCGAACCTGGGGAGAACCGACGCCGAGGTCTCCTGGAAGGAGGTCCTCGACCTCTACCAGGGAACCGAGCTCTTCGACTACCTCCAGTTGCTCTCACAGAAGAACGTGAAGGTCGCCGTGAAGCCGCAGTACATCGACCAGATCCCGAAGGTCTTTACCGGGTCGGTGCGCGACCTCCTCGCGACCACCGACGAGCGCGGCAAACTCGATTACTACATCGACCGGTTATCGCTCAGGGCGGTTGTCGACCGGCCGATCGCGACCCTCTCCGGCGGCGAACTCCAGCGGGTGGCGATCACCGCCTGTCTTTCGCGTGACGCCGACTTCTACTTCCTCGACGAGATCACGCCCTACCTCGACGTCTACCAGCGGATGGCCGCCGCAAACCTCATCCGGGAACTCGCCCTGGAGCGGCCGGTCGTGATCGTCGAGCACGACCTCGCCATCCTCGATATGCTCGCCGATACCGTGCACATCGCCTACGGAGAGCCGGCGGTCTTCGGCGTCATCACCCACCCGAAAGGCGTCCGGGTGGGGATCAACCAGTACCTGGAGGGCTTCCTCCCGGAGGAGAACGTCAGGTTCAGGACGTATGCGGTGACGTTCGATACCCGGGCCCACGCTGCCGACGCGAACCGGGAGGTGCTGCTCGAGTTCCCGGCGATGACGAAACGGTTTACGCAGTTCTCGCTCACCGTCGACGGCGGGGAGATCCGGAGCGGCGAGGTTCTCGGGGTCCTCGGGGCGAACGGTATCGGGAAGAGCACGTTCGCCGGGCTCCTTGCCGGGGTGCTTGAGCCCGATACCGGGGCGATGGATACCCGGGTGCGGATCTCCTACAAGCCCCAGTACCTCAAAGGCGACACGGAGGCGACCGTCGAGGAGATCCTCCGGCAGACGACGACGAAGTTCGATACTTCATACTACCAGCACGAGATCCTGGAGCCTCTCTCTCTCTCGCAGCTCCTCCAGGCGCCGGTGAACACGCTCTCCGGCGGCGAACTCCAGCGGGTGGCGATAGCGGTCTGCCTCTCGCGCGACGCCGACCTCTACATCCTGGACGAGCCGAGCGCCCACCTCGACGTGGAGCAGCGGGTGAAGATCTCCCGGATGATCCGCAAGCACGCCGAAGGACGGGACGCGAGCACGCTCGTGATCGACCACGACATCTACGTCATCGACATGATCAGCGACCGGATCCTGGTCTTCGAGGGCGAGCCGGGCGTACATGGCAAGGCCGCCGGGCCGTTCGATATGGCGCCGGGCATGAACCGGTTCCTCGAGGCGCTCGGGATCACCTTCCGGCGGGACAAGAGCGGGAGGCCGCGGATCAACAAACCGGGCTCGTTCCTGGACCGCGAACAGGTCGCGGCCGGGGAATACTACTACGCGGATATCTCGAAGTCGTGAGGGGAACGAGAATCTCTCTTCTTTTTCCAGTGAAGTGCTGGTGGCATTCCTGAAGGTTTAATCGGAAACAGGTTCGTGTTCATCAGCGTTCCCGAACACGGATTTCCATCGGCTATCGCCACGCACTGCCCGCCCCCTTAGGGGGCGGGAGGAGCGCGAAGCGCGGGTGGTGGGGGTACGGGTATCCCCTTGTGGGGAGGGAGAGATCCATTGAAGTTCTTCGGCCTTCTCAAGTTCCCTCCGGTCGCACCTCCCCGGTCCCTCACTCGAAACTCGAAGAGTTTCTCAAGCTCTTGCCGTGCTGGCAGCCCCTCCCTCCGTGGCGATAAACGATGCGTGCACCGGAAGTGCAGGCGGAGTTCGAGCACCGTTAGGTGCGAGGCGCGAACGCAGTGAACGTGAGCACCGTTAGGTGCGAGGCGCGGCTGACGGGGAGTGCGAGCGT
>NZ_DAFZ01000079.1 GCF_002498065.1 Methanoculleus sp. UBA208
CGCTTCGCGTTTTCTCAAGCTCCGGCCCTTCGGCCCGTCGCTTCTTCCAGAGATACGCGAGCCCGAAGCATCCCGAGAGCATCATATCCCCGAAGGGCGCCGCCTGGTAAGCCTCCGGCAGCAGCCGGAGCCGGTTCGGGCCGGTGACGACAACGGCATCGGTCGCGAGGGGTTTTCTGACCGCCGCGCCGTGACCCCCGTCGTCGAAGACCTCTTCCGACGTCAGCGTGCCGTCGGCGAGCCGCCGGATGTAGTGCTGCAGTTTCCCGGGGTCGAGCGCGCCGGTGTGGTGCTCGAAGAGGCCGTGGATCTCCCGTCCTTTCAGGGTGAAACAGAGGGTGTGCCCGTTCCCGGCGTTGACGAGGGTTACTCCCGTCCGGGCCATGCGCCGAACCTGCGGGTCGCAGAGCGCTCCTATCAGGGCGACCGGTCCGGTGTCGGTGACGAGCGCGCCCGGTGCCTGGTGCAGGACGGCCTGCATCCGGGTCATATCGGCGAGCGGCGGGTCGCTAACGAGCGAGAGGAGGTCCCAGTCCCCGGCGTCCAGCAGCTCCCGCATCAGCTCGAACCGGTGGATGCGGTTGCTCCGGTGCGGGGAGTAGCCGTGGTCCTGGACCGCTATCGCCACGTTCTCCGGGTAGTCGACGCCGAAGAGGGAGAGCGCCTGCCTGAGTTCCGGCTCCATGTAGTCGGTGGTGCGGACGACCGCCGCGTCTCCCGGGGGGGTGGCGCGGATCTCAACTCCAAGCGCCCGCACCCGTTCCGGGTCGTCGTGGAGGGTAAGAGCGGCCTTTGGCGTGGCGTAGACCGGAAGGCCTGCCGCCAGATGCTCCCGTATCGCGCCGGTGTTCGCGCCGCCGCCCATCAGGAACCCCTCGAGGAAGATCGGGCGCCCGGCCCGGGTCGCCTCCCGTACCTTCGCCGCCGTCACCACGGTCGGTGAGGGGAGGACCAGTTTGATGCTGTTCTCGATCGGCCGGCCGGGCTCGTAGACCAGGATGTCCTGGGTGCCCCTGCCGACATCGATGGCGAGAAGCGATGTCGTCAGATCGATCATGGATAAGCCTCACGCGCTGCCGCGGCGTCGTGCCGGGCGGCTTCTATATCGAGTCATCCTGAAAAGCCAAAAAGGTGCTCTGGAGAGCTGCTTCGTGCTGTGAAACCTGGAGTCAAAAACGGTGTGGCCCAGGTCAGGCATCCGCCCGGTCTGCCACCGGGGAGAGGCCGGCGCCGGTGCCCCGGTCCTGGCGGACCGGCTTATACTCCCGGTACTCCTTCAAAGAGACCGTGAGATCCCGGGTGAAGGCGAAGTAACCGATCTGGGTCGTCCGGCAGAGGTTCATCGCCATCTCCATCAGCCCCCGGGGATCGGGGCGCGCTTCCCCGAGCCATACGTGGAAGATGTTCCCGCCGTCCACGATGGGGAAGAAGATATGCTCGATCTCGATCCGTTTCGTGAGCGGAACCGGCGCTCCCGGGGCGACGTGGGTTCCGTTGGTGTAGTAGATGGGGAGGTCGAGCGTCGTGCCGAGCATATCGAGCGCCTGGTCGGCGTCGCCCTTGATGACCTTGAGCGCGTGGTCCCTGAACCGCTCGTCGAGGAGGTCGGCAACCGCGAACCGCTGGCCGGTCGTCTCCGCCGGGGTGCGGGCGAGGGCGATCGTCATGTTGTGCTTCTTCGAGAGTTCGCGCGCGTACATCTCGAGTTCGGTCATCGCCCGGACGGCGAGACGGAACGCCTCCTTGGACTCGTGGAGCTGGTGGCCGGTGAAGTGCTGCACCATCTCGTTGACCCCGACCACGCCGATGGTGTAGACGAGCCCCTCGAGGTCCACGGCAACCGCGCCGCGTTCGCCGGTGTTCGGGTCCTTAGGGCGCTGCATCGCAAACGGCATCCGGCCGTTCGTCCGGATGAGAGACATCCAGCGCCGCTTGATCCGGTAGAGGTCGACGGCGATGTCCATGAACGACTTCAACTCGGCGAAGAGCCGTTCCTGGTCGCCTTCGGCTTTATATGCCGCTCGCGGGCAGTTGATGGACATCACCTGCCAGGACCCCATCGAGAAGTGTTTCCCTTCCCGGAAGTAGAGTTTGTCCTCGAATTCGTCGTCCTCGTCGGCGAGCGACGAAAATTGGTAGGCACAACAGTTCCCGGTCACGATGCCGAGCGCGTTTGCGAAGGTATGGGTGTCGGCTACGTCGACGAGGTCGTAGACGTAGCCGTCGTAATCCACCGGCTCGATCGACCGGATGCGGGCCGGGTGAAGGTCGCCGTTGATGAGCCGCTCGATGTCCCCCGTCCGGGCTTCGGGCCGTATAAGGGAGACCTGCGCGCTGTGATGACCCGACGAGGTATACTGGCTTGCGTAGACGAGTCCGGTATACTGGAGCCCGCTTGCTTTGACCGGAAGGCGGGTAAAGATCCCTCCGGTCTGCCTCGAAGATCCGGTGACCGCCGTCGCGCCGTATCCCGTCTTCTGAGAGAACCGCCGGATCTGGTCCTGGGCCGTGATCGTGCAGGTGTAGGCGGTGAGGGGGTACGGCTCGCCGGTCTGGGGGTGCGCGACGGTTGTCTTCTGTTCGACGTAGTTCATCTGGACTCCGATACGCTGCGCGAGCCAGACCAGTTTCTGAACTGCGTTCCGCGACACCAGTTTTATCCTGATGCCTCTTGCGTTGTGTACGTATGACCCCTGTTGCCTGGCCTGGATGCTGATATTGCCGTCGCCGCGGAACGCGGCATCGAGGTATGTACCTACCAGTTCTCTCTCAACATCAAAGAGCAGATCGGGCACATTCTTCTCGACAGCACATTTTCCACAGCCTATCGCATCGAGAAGGAGATAGAGGAGCTTGCTATTGACGGTGACGTTGACGGCCGTTGCCTCCTCGGAGATCAGCGGCTCATGCCCGAGGAAGCCTTTAATGCACGTTGCAGCATCCTTGATGAAATCTTCTTCGTGCTTTCCGAACGAGAGCCTTACCGTATACCGCCGTCCGCTGGTATCGCTGCATCCCTCCGCGAGGTAGTAGCCGAGGAACCTGACGAGTTCCTTTGTTACGGGGAGAACCTGAGGCAGGCCGCGGCGCTTTGCGTTCCGAATGTTCACTTCCCCGTCCCGGAGCACGATCTCATCGGCATATCCGGCGGTACGAAGCGTTTCTGCGATGTCGAGTTCCCGAACCGTGTTGCTGCCGAACTCGGCGGTTTTGACCACGGGGAGGTAGTCGCCGTTACGAAGCGCCTGTGCCGACGTCTTTATGAACTTCCCCTGATCCAGGGCAAAGACCGGGTGATCCGGCGTGACGGTGATCCGGCGGCCCGACTCGAGGGTGATCCTGAGCATCTCTCCTGAATACTTCCGCCGCATGACCCCATGGAAGGGGCGTAGCGTTGCCGTCATGCCGACGATATCGACACTCGGGGTCTTTGCGTCGAGAGGAGCAAACTCCGTGCCGTACGGATCCGTGTGCCTCTCTCCTTCGGCCGTATCCTCAAAGAGATCGCTGATCGCCCGGATCCTGGTTCTGCCGTTCGAGTCCACGATGGGGACGAGTTCATCGCTCGCCAGGCACTGGTAACAGGAGATCCCTTCCCCGGCGCCCCGGTAGCCGGGGATCTGGTTGTCGTAGTAGGGTGTGCCGTACTTGGACGCGAGTTCGAACGTCATCAGGTAGAGGTCCTGGTAGGTCGGGATGTCGGGGTGCTCGCGGTTGAACTCCTCGTCCTCGGTGAGGAAGTCGGGCTCGATGCTGATCTCGGGTTTCGGGAAGGAGAAGGGCTTGCCCCAGTAGTCCCCCTCGAGCATCACCTCCATCAGCGCCTTGAAGAGGAGCCGGACCTCCCGCTCGAACTCGCCGTAGGTCCGGAGCGGCGCCTGTTCTCCGTTCCAGACCTTGCCGCGGTAGACGCAGGGCTTGTCCCGCCAGAGGGTGGGGACGCCCGGGGAGAGCTGGACCGACGAGAAGACCACCTGGCCGCCGCGTGCGACCATCATCTGGGTCATCTCGTAGACGAACATCTGCATCAGCTGCTTGATCTCCTCGTAGTCCATTCCCTCGAAGAAGGGCGCCATGAACGTGAGGAAGTTGTAGTAGCCCTGGCCGCCGGCGAAGTTCGTCTGGGCGGAGCCGAGCGCCTTGACCGCGTGGAGGACCGCCACCTCGGCCCGTTTCGCGGGGCCGGCGACCGAGGCCTTCGTCCCGTTGCCGTCGGGCATCAGGCCGTAGTAGAAGAAGTAGCGCAGGTCCCAGTCCTGGCAGTTGTGAATCAGGAGGCCGTCGGAGGCGTAAAACGTGTGGCTCTCCTCGGTCCCGTCGCCGTCGAGGAAGAGATCGTAGACATACGCTCCGGTTGGGTCCGCCGGAGCGATCTCGACGACGGTCTCCTCCCGCTCTCCAACCTGCCTCTCCTTCACCGCGGATAGGAACCCGTCGATGTGGTTCTGCCGCTCATCGAGGAACGTGGCATACCGGGCGAATGTCTCGATGTTCCTCCGGCCGTTGAGCTGGAGCCGGTAGAGCGTTCGCCGTTCTTCCTCTCCGTAGAGTTCGACGATATGGGGTGTCATCCCGAGCGATGTGAGCAGGAGCGAGAGTTCCTGCCGGAGGGTCGGTGACGCGGTGGTGTAGTTGACGATGCAATCCGATTTTTCCGGGCGGTAGTACGCCGAACCGTCCCCGGTGAAGAGGGCGGAGAGGAACTCGTGGAGGAGCACGTCGTCGAGATGGTATACGATCCAGGGAAGGCGTTTTCCCGCTGCCCCCTCAGGAATGCCGAAGATGTAGCGGAAGAGCAGGTAGGCCGGCTTCCCGCCGAAGTAGACCTCCAGCGCCCGGTTGCGCTCCACCTTGATCCCGCAGATGGTCGTGATGTCGGGAGTGCCTCCGGCGATCGTTGCGTAGGTATTCAGGGCGGTGCATGCCGCGGCCCCTATGGCGGGTGCCTGCCGGTTCTCGGTGATCGTGAGGTTGTACTGCCCGGCCGCCGGGGCGGCGTTGTAGTTCCCCTCCGAGACGAAGAACCCGAGGAGCCGGACGAGTTCAGGCGTAAGGGTGAGAAGGGCAGGTAACTCGTGCTCGCTCCCCGTGACCCCGATGGTGACCCCGGCGTAATCCTCGATGCCGTAGCGGCTGCAGAAGGCTTCGAAGAGCGCAACCGGCATGATCCCGCGTGTATACCACTGCTTATGGTGCTCGATGCCGAGTTCGCGCGATATGTCGGCGTACGAGGCGGCCCGTCCGCTCCGTACCACGTCGGCAAAGATCTCTTCAGCACCGCGGACGTAGACGTTCTCGAGAAGTTCGGCCGGCACCGATGCCGGCAGTTCCCGGACGAGATCGATCGCCTTGATCGTCTCTCCGCGGAGGGTGTCGGTCGCGGAGATCCTGTAGAGAGCGTCCCCGGCGCGTACTCCGTCGGCGCGGCGGATGACCATTCCCTCGCCGGTTCGCACCGGGATACGGTGCTCGCCGGTGACCATCAGCGTTCGTCCTCCCGATGTCCGTATCCTGAGCATCTCGCCCGGGTTCACCCGACGACGGGTCACCTTCGCAACGCGTCTCCAGCCCTTCGGTGTGAGCGCAGAGAGGTCCTGTGGACGCCACTCATCACCCTCGATCGGGAGTTCGTCGGGACGGATGCTCCGGGTGTGCCCCTCCAACCGCACGGGTATGACCGTGCTCCCGTCGATACAGAACGGCCGCGTCCCGAAGTATTCCAGGTCGTGGATGTGGAGATCGCCGCGGAGGTGGTGATCCGCAAGGTCCGGGGGGAGCTGCAGGAGATACTGCTCTTTGCTGATCTTGTCCGCCTTCTTCTTGTGCGAGGTCTCGGCGTTCTCCTGGAGGTTGGCGTTGTCGTGCGCCTCAAAGCCCCTTCCCACATCGATGAGGTGTGCGTCGAAGACCGGGGTTCCCACCCGGGTGCAGACGTTGCGGTAGGACGTGAGTCCGCGCTCAAGGAGCGTCATGTTGACGATCTCGCGGATCAGGGGTCCGGAAAGCGACTGGAGGCCCAGCATCTGGATCTTCTTCTCGACCCGCCGGGCGATCTCCTTTGCCGTCTCCTCGTCGGCCCCCTCGTAGCCGTAGAAGACCTCCACGAGGCGGCTCTCCTCCACGATCTGCCTGACGATCCTGTTCCGGTTCCAGTCGAGGAGGTAGCCCCGCGAAGTCCGGACTTTCGGGAAGGTGGGGACAAACTCCCCGAATAGAGTCGCCTGCGTCGACTTGCGCGTCAACCTCATGCCCCCGCGATCAGGTCGGCGACAAGGTCTTCCTGGAACGCGCCCCCGCTAAAGAGATCGCCGGACGTATAGAATGCGTCGCCCTTCTGCAGTACCGGCGCTTCCTGGACGAATACGCCGTTCATGCGGAGTTCCGTCAGCCCCTCGGCGGACGCCAGATCGCACTCGACGAAAGGAACGCCCCTGGAGGCCAGGAACTCTTTGAGTACTTCGCAATTCGGGCAGAATTCTAGTGTATATACGGTGAATTGCGCTGTATCGGAAATGGTAATACCCCCGGATTATTCGGTCATTACGTTTTCGCTCTGTACGGTTATAACAGATCTCATTCTATACGGAACGCTGTTCGTCATCCGGGTGCGCCTTCCCGCACCCTCGATGCTGACCCCGGAAAAATTCCTGCCGGACTCGCTCCTCCGCCGCCTTCGGCTACGTTCCGCCGGCTGCGCCTCTGCCGGACAATCACCATTTTGTAGGGTGAGGCACGATAGTACGGTAATATGGTCAGGACGTTCGTTGCAATCGATCTGCCGGAGGAGATCCGCGAGAGAGCCCGTGAGTCCCAGGAGATCCTGAGACGGTCCGAAGGAAGGCTCGCCATCGTCGACCCTGCGAACCTCCACATAACGGTGAAGTTTCTCGGGGAGGTCGATCCGGCACTGATCGAGCCGATCGTCGAGGCGCTCCGAACTGTCAGGGCCGACCCCTTCGAGATGACGGTAGGACACGCTGTCTGCAACCCGCCGCGGCGGCCGAGGGTGGTCTGGTGCGACGTCGCGGACGCCGGCGAGAGCGCCGCCCTCGCCCGGCAGGTGGACGATCTCCTGGCACCGCTCGGGTTTTCCCGGGAGAAGCGTCCCTTCCGCCCCCACGTGACCCTTGCACGGGTGAAAGAGTTCCACCCTTCGCAGTGCCGGGAGGCGGCATCCACCCCGCGCGAACCGCTCGGGACCTGCCGGGTGGAGAGCATCAAGCTCAAGAAGAGCATGCTGACGCCCCGCGGCTCGATCTATGAAGACCTTGCGGAGGTCGCGCTTTGACCCGGTGGCCCTGCGAGGAGGAGGTGCTCAAAAAGATCCGCCCCACACCCGAAGAGCGGACCTACATTCGGGCGATGGGAGAGCAACTGATCGAGGCGGTGGAGCGTTCGGGGAAGGCGAAGGCGATGATGGTGGGCTCGGTCGCCCGCGACACCTTCGTCCGCGGCGACCGGGATCTCGACGTCTTCATGCTCTTTGACCCCGCTCTCTCCCGGGAGGAACTGCAGGAGCAGGGATTAGCCCTCGCACACCGGATCGCGGAGGAGTTCGGCGCGACCTGGCGCGAGAAGTACGCGGAACACCCCTATGTCAACGCGACGATCGATTCGCTGGACATCGATCTCGTCCCCTGCTACTCTGTCGCGAGCGCCACCGCAATCAAGAGCGCCGTGGACCGGACGCCGTTTCACACCCGCTACATCCTCTCGCACATCGGCGGCTACGCCGACGATGTCCTCCTCTTCAAGCAGTTCGCGAAGTCGGGCGGGGTCTACGGCTCGGATCACATGACCGAGGGGTTTTCCGGCTACCTCTGCGAGATCCTGACGATCCATTACGGGGGGTTCCACCCGCTTCTTCGCGCCGCCGCCTGCTGGAGGCCCGGGGAGGTGGTCGACATCGAGGGGCACGGGACGAAGGAGTTCGAGGATCCGCTCGTCGTCATCGATCCGGTCGACCCGGAGAGAAACGTGGCGGCGGCGCTCTCGCTCTCGCGGATGTTCGAGTTCGTGGAACTCGCCCGCGGCTACCTCGCCGAGCCGTCGGAGGCGTTCTTCTGCCGCCTGCCCTCCCCGCCGCTCACCCGGGAGGTCTTCGCCCGTCTCCTCTCCGCGCGGGGGACGCACCTCTTCTCCATCGCGTTTGCAACGCCGGAATACACCCCCGATACGGTGGTCCCCCAGCTCAGGAAATCCGCCGACTCTATCCGGGAACTCCTGGAGCGGAGCGGGTTTCCGGCGAGCCGCATCGACGTCTGCATGGGAAAAGAACGGTGCATGCTCCTCTTCGAGCTGATGGCCGATACCGTCCCGGTGATGCGCCGGCATATCGGCCCGCCGCTCTCGACGCGGGAGAACGCCGAGAAGTTCCTCGAGAAGTACGTCCGGGAAGAGGTCTTCGCCGGCCCCTACGTCGAGGACGGCCGCTACATAGTGGAACTCCCCCGCAGGTTCACCCGGGCCGTCGACCTGCTCCGGTCGAAAACCCTCTTTGACGTGGCGCTCGGAAAGCACGTCCGCCGCTCGATGAAGCAGGGCTGGACGGTGAAGGCCGGTGCGGAGTGCTGGGACGAGGAGTTTGCCGTCTTCGTCTCCAGGTTCCTCGACCGGGCATCGCCGCTCGCACGGATAAAGAGGCTGACGGGGAAGTAGGAACCTGCCGGCCCGGCTCCAGGCGTCTCTCAACCGGTCAGGGGAACGCTGCATCCCTGCGCGTCGTCATCGGTCAGAACCCCCGGTTCGTCGTGAGCGGCGTTGTGAAGCGTGAACCGGAACGCCGCCCCTTCCTCCGGGCGGCCCGCTATGCGGTCTTCAACCCAGATCCGGCCGCCGTAGCGCTCGATGAGCACCTGCACGAGGAAGAGGCCGAGCCCTTCGCCGACACCTCTCCTCCTCTTCTCGTAGCGGTAAAAGATCTCGCGCTTCTGATCGTCCGGGACCCCCGGGCCGGTGTCCTCGATCGAGACCCGGACGAACCCGTCTTCGTCTTCCGCCCGGACGGTAATCTCGACGCCGGGACCGCCGAACTTGACGGCGTTGCCGATGAGGTTCGCAAAGACCTCGGGGAGGAGGTCGTCGGCCAGCACCTGGCGCTCGGCCGCATCGTAATGGATGGTGCTTTCGGGAAATTGGGCGATCTCGTCGCGGATGACCGTGTCCAGATCCACATGCTTGTGCCCGCCGGACGGCTGATGAATCCGCCGGATCGTGGAGACGTTTCCCAGGATCTCGATGCTTTTCTTGATACTTCGCTGGAGTTTCTCCACGTATGCCCGTTCGTCCCCGTCCAAGGTCTCGATGAGCAGTTCGGCATACAGGTTCGCGACGTTCTCGGTGTTGCGGATGTCGTGGGTGAGGATGTCGAGGTAGAGGTTCGCCTCCCGGTTGGCCGAAGCGAGTTGCTGGTGGAGCCGGGCAAGGTCTTCGGTGTGGCGCTGGAGGGCCTCTTCGGCCTGCTTCCTCTCGGTGATGTCGGTGAACATGGCGAAAGACCCGGTAAACCCGCCGTCTCCGTCTTTTCTGGCGGTGACGGAGACCAGGACCCACCGGGCGCTCCCGTCCCTGTGCCTGAGCCTGCACTCGTACCTGCCGTCGAGACACTGCTCTTTTGCCGCCATGCGGTCCCGGTGCGCGCCGAGGTCCTCGCTGAAATAGAAGTCGGCCAGCGGCCGGCCGAGCAGTTCCCCCGGCGAATAACTGAGCATATCGGCCATTGTGCGGTTGACGTAGGTGATCATCTGGCGGCGGTCTATCTGCAGGATGCCCTCGTTCGCCATCTCTACGATGGAGCGGAACTTCTCCTCGCTCTTCTGCAGGGCCTCCCCGGTCACTCTGCGCTCGTTCGTCTCGGCGACCAGCATCGCGAGAAGGGCCTGCCGTTTACGGAGGGCGAAGTATGCGGCGGTCACGGCGAGCACGGTGGTGAAGATGACGGTATGCAGGTGCGATTCCGAGAGCGAGATCTCGGGATAGAGGTAGTCCTTGATGAACTGGTATATGCTCATCAGGACGAATACAAAGACCGCTATCTTGCCGAGCGTGAGATAGAGGTTGACGGGCTGGATATCTTGATTCATGCGCACCCCACGGTGAAGCAGCACGGGACGTTCTGTGTTCCGCGGGATCACCGATCTACGTGGGCTTCATGCAATGCCACACCCGGCGGGGTGACCTGCCTGAAAACCACTCCGATCTGCCTAATTTCACGTACCGAGGCCGGAGCCTGAACGAGTGCGGCGGCCAGGTGCTTGATCGCATTCTCCCCCGCGCCTCAATAAACCTTCCCCGGTGGTGCATGCCTTCGCCTCCCCGGATTTTTCGGGGGGACGGTTCCCGGCGCCGCTCGCCCCCGGGCGTGCCAGGACGGTATATCCGCACCGGCGCGGCGCCTTCTTCCATGAACGCGCATCGTGTGCAGAACTCGTCGGCTTCGGGCTTTTCACCTGGCTTCTCCTCCTCTTTGCGATCCCCTTCCGTTCACCGGACGGGGAGGCGCTCTATGGCATCTTCCTGATCTGGTCGGCCCTGCCCATCTTCTCCGCCGCGCTCGGGACCGCCCTCATCGTGGTCTGTTTCAGGGGTGTCAGGGGCCGTTTCGTCCGGGAAGGCGGCCGGGCCGGTCCCCGGCCCCTCAGATGCGGATCTTTCGGAAGAGGTACGCCCCGGCGACGGTCATGAGCACGGCGCAGGCGGCCATGAAGGCGAGGCTGACGAGCGGGTGGACCTGAGCCGTCCCGGAGAGGCCGTAGCGGATCCCCTCGACGCCGTAGGTCAGGGGATCAGCGAGCGTCAACGGCCGGAGCCAGGCGGGCAGGCTGTCGATAGGGAAGAGCGCTCCCGAGAGGCCGAAGATCGGAAAGATCACGAAGTTCATGATGAGCTGGAAGCCGTGCATATCCTCCATCTTCGATGCGATGGCGATGCCGAACGCGGTGAAGGTTACGCCGATCAGTGCCATGAACCCGACGGCTACCAGGAACCCGGCAATGCCGGCGGGCTTGAGGCCGATGAAGAGCGCAAACACCATGAGGATCAGCCCCTGGATGACCGCCGTCGTCGCTCCCCCGAGCGTCTGGCCGATCATGATCTCGAGACGCGAGACCGGGGCGACGAGCGTCTCTTTCAGAAACCCGAACTGTTTGTCCCAGATGATCTGGATCCCTGAAAAGACCGAGGTGAAGAGAACGCTCATCGCCACGATGCCGGGGATGATGAATTCCATGTAGCCCTCTTCCATGCCGGGAATACTGACGATCGAGTTCAGCCCGAACCCGAGCACCAGCATGAAGAAGAGGGGCATCCCGAGGCTGCCGACGATCCTGCTCTTTGAGCGCAGGTAGCGCTTGACGTTCCGCAGCCATATGGTATAGACGATATCCACGCTTAGCGCCTCCTTGCCCGCTGAAACATGCGTATCGTCTCTCTGCCGTCCGCCTCTTCCTCCCGGATCGTCCTCCCCGTGTAGTGCAGGAAGACGTCCTCGAGCGTCGGCTTCCTCACCGAGAGGGAGGTGATGCCGATGCCGCTCTGGTGGATGGCGGTCACGATCCCGGGGATGTGGCGGTCGGCGTCCTGCAGGCGGACCGTCACCGAGCCGTCGTGCCTCTCGATCCCGGAGACCCACGGGGCGGTCAGGAGACCGGCGACTGCATCGGGGTCGGGCGAGGCTATGGTGACGACGTCGCCGCCGATGGAGCCTTTCAGGTTCTCTGCGGTGTCGAGCGCGACGATCGTTCCGCGATCGATGATCGCTATGCGGTCGCAGAGCCGGTCGGCCTCCTCCATGTAGTGGGTGGTGAGGATGATGGTGATGCCCTTCTCGCTGTTTAACCGTGCGATGTAATCCCAGAGGTGGTTTCGCGTCTGCGGGTCGAGGCCGAGGGTGGGTTCGTCCAGGAAGAGCACCTTCGGCTCGTGGAGCAGTCCCCGGGCGATCTCGAGCCGCCGGCGCATGCCGCCCGAGTAGGTCTTGACGAGGTCGTCTTTCCGGTCTTCGAGCCCGACGAGGGCCAGGAGTTCGCCGATACGCCGCCGGCGCTCTTCGGTGCCGATCCGGTAGAGGCGGCCGTGGAAGTCCATGTTCTCGTATGCCGTCAGCTCTTCGTCCAGGCTCTGGTCCTGGAAGACGATCCCGATGGATTTGCGGACGTCGTCTTCCCCGGTCACGATGTCGTGCCCGTTGACCGTCGCCGTGCCCGAGGTGGGTTTCTGCATCGTCGAGAGCATGGAGATGGTCGTGGTTTTTCCCGCTCCGTTCGGGCCGAGGAGCCCGAAGATCTCGCCTTCCTCGATGGAGAACGAGATGCCGTCGACGGCGACGAGACCGTCGAAGGATTTCGTCAGGTTACTCGCGTGTATCGCCGGCATGGTTCCGGTTTTCCGGTTCACTGTGTCTGTGTGCATTCTATCCCAGACAGCCCTTTTTCAATCCTCGGGCGGCTCCTCCGGCACTGTATCGAAGATCCGGAGCATTCTTTCTGCGATCCGGCGGAACTTATCCGCTTTGACGATAACAAGTCCGTGCCCCTCGTTGCCGAGGACCATCAGCGTATCGCCGGGTTTGATGTCGAAGATCTCCCGGGCCTCTTTCGGGATGACGATCTGGCCGCGTTCGCCGACCTTGACAGTCCCGAAGATGTGCTTTTTGTGAAACATCGATCACCTCGTCAGCGGCATTTCACCGTGCGGTGACTGCGCCTATCATACTTTTCACACTAATATGATATATCATACCATATGAATCTCTCGCCCGGGTGCGCCCTCCGGTCCTGCCGTGAGCGGCACGGCACTCCCCGGGCGAGGGGAACAGAGGATTTTTACTCACGGGGAGTCCGACGGACAGCGGTTCACGGTCGGCCGGCAGGAGATGTGCCGGCACCCGCCCTGCTCGCTTTTCTGCAGATCGTTTAACGCTCCCCGGCATCGAAGGAGGGATTTGACCTGAGGAACCGTGCAGGAGAACAATCCCGTCCTGCCCTAGTTACTTCAATAGATATTTATCCCATCGGATAAAAGTAGAAATCCACATGTCCGGTGATGCCATTTCTGCAATGCTCGAGCGCATCGAACAGGATAACGTCCGATTCCTTCGCCTGCAGTTTACCGACCTCCTGGGGCTGCCCAAAAACGTCGCGATCCCGGCCGGGCAGGCCGAAAAGGCGCTGACCGGCGGCATCGGGTTCGACGGATCGTCGATCGAGGGCTTCGTCCGGATCGAGGAGTCCGACATGGTGCTCAAACCCGACTTCTCCACGTATACTCTCCTGCCCTGGCAGTCCCGGGAGTGTGCGGAGGCACGCTTCGTCTGCGACATATACAAGGCCAACGGCACGCCGTTCGAGGGCGATCCGCGGCACGTGCTCCGGCGGGCGATGGAGGACGCGGCGAAGGACGGCTACGTCTTCAACACCGGCCCGGAGCTGGAGTTCTTCCTCTTCCGGATGCTCGAAGGGCGGCCGACGACGCAGTTCCAGGACGTCGGGGGCTACTTCGACCTCGCGCCGACCGACCTTGCGGAGGATGTCCGGCGCGAGATCATCTTCGCCCTCACCGAGATGGGGTTCGAGATCGAGGCGTCGCACCACGAGGTCGCCGAGAGCCAGCACGAGATCGACTTCAAGTACAGCGACGCGCTCCACACGGCGGACAATGTCATCACCTTCAAGTTCGCCGCGAAGACGATTGCGCTGATGCGCGGCCTGCACGCGTCGTTCATGGCAAAGCCCATCTACGGCATCTGCGGGAGCGGGATGCACACCAACTGTTCGCTGGCAAAAGACGGCAAAAACGCGTTCTACGACCCGGACGCCCCATTGCAGCTCTCAAAGACCTGCATGCACTTCATCGGCGGGCTGCTCAAACACGCACCGGCCATCACCCGGCTCGCGAACCCGACGATCAACTCCTACAAGAGGCTCGTCCCCGGCTACGAGGCGCCCTGCTACGTCAGCTGGAGCGCGAGCAACCGGTCGGCCCTGGTCCGGGTTCCGGCGCCGCGCGGCAACAGCACCCGGGTCGAGTTCCGCAGCCCCGATCCGACCTGCAACCCCTACCTCGCCTTCGCCGCGATGCTCGCGGCCGGGATGGAGGGTATCCGGGAGGAGATCGAACCCCCGGCCGGGGTCAACAAGAACATCTACCACATGACGGCCGTTGAGCGGGAGCACGACGGGATCGGGATGCTGCCCGGCGACCTCGCCGAGGCCCACCGGGCCCTGCTCGCCGACGACCTCATCTGCCGGGCGCTCGGCCCTCATGTTGTCGAGGCGCTCACGAATGTCACGGACGCCGAGTGGGACGCCTACCGGACGATGGTTCACCCCTGGGAACTCGACCGGTACCTGGCGACCTATTAACCTCTTTTAACGACGGGCCGAAGGGTGCGACGGTTCGTTGGAACCGGAGCATGAGAAGCCCGAAGGGCTTCGAGTCCGGAGTTCGAGCACCGCCAGGTGCGAGTTACGAGAACAGCCGGTCTCACCTGAGCGGCCCGGTCGGGAGCACCCCGGCCTCCCCGGCGCTTCACATGAGATAACAGTGTTGTCCCTATGCGCCCTTGACTCACGCGAAGACGCTCGCGTGAGACCAGAGCAGCGTGCAGGTGCATCGCTGTGGGGACGACGTGATCCGATGATTGCAAAGCCGGCACAGCAAACCCGCTCACGGCGGCGCTCCCCTGCGGGGCAACGGAGAAAAAGGGGTATTCAGTGGTAACCCTGTCGTCGGGGCTAGCAGCACTGCTGTTTGCCGCCGGCCTCCTCTCCCTCGAGGAGGAGCCTGCCGAAGAGCACCCTCTCAAGTGTCGTGGAGACGTACTTCATCCGCTGCGCCGTTTCCATGTCCTCGTAGCGGTGGATGTCGGCATAAACCTGCAGGCGGACGAGGCCGAACCGGAGGCGGTCGAGGTCTTCGTCCTCGAGTCCCGAGGCCTCGCGGTAGATGGGCTCGAGCAGGAAGGGGAACTGTTCGTAGTTTTCAAGCACCTCGACAATCCTTGAGTATATCGGGAGGAGGTCCCCCTGCCCGGCAAGAATCCTCGAGTAATCCATCTTATCCCTCGATCTCTTCTACCAGGGCCTGCATGATGGCATCGAAACTCTTCCAGGTCGGGCTTTCCTCTGCCCCGGCATGGCGGATGATGAAGGGCCTTCCTTCGTCTGCAGCCTTCCGCATCTCGGGATCGAGCGGGATAGATCCGAGGAACGGCACACTGAGCCCCTCTGCCTCTTTCTTGCCGCCGCCCCTGCCGAAGATGTCGATCTCCTCCTTGCAGTGGGGGCAGACGAACCCGCTCATGTTCTCGACGATCCCGAGCACCGGGAGTTCGAGTTTCTTGATGAACTCGGCTGCCTTGCTCGAGTCGAGGACCGCGACGTCCTGCGGGGTGGTGACGATGACTGCGCCGGCGATGTTCGGGGCGAGCTGGGCGACGGTGAGCGCCTCGTCGCCGGTGCCGGGCGGAAGATCGACGATCAGGTAGTCGAGGTCGCCCCAGTTGACGTCTTCCAGGAACTGCCTGATGACCGTCATCTTCATCGGCCCACGCCAGATCACGGGAGTACTGCGCTCCGGGAGCAGGAATGCCATGGAGATGACCGCGAGGTTGCCGGTAACCCTGACCGGTTCGATGATCTTCCCGTCGTAGGACTGGAGACGGGCGTCCTCGATCCCGAGCATCTTGGGGATGTCCGGGCCGTGAATGTCGAGGTCGATGAGACCCGTGTTATAGCCGCGGTTGGCGAGGGCGTAGGCGAGGTTTGCCGAGACCGTGCTCTTCCCGACGCCGCCCTTTCCGGAGAGGACGAGGACGACGTGCTTTACGCTGACGTCGGCTTTCGGAGGGAGGCCCTTCGGGGCGTCCACGTTTCTCGGATCATCGCATCCGGTCGCAGACGGGCAACCGGCGCAGTTCCCGGTGCAGGTTTCCTTATCGGGTTCGTTCGTTTGAGTCATAAGAAATATCCTCTGCGGAATAGTATCCTTCTCTAGAAGGATCTAAAACTACTATATATTAACGGTAAACGTCACAAAAAGGTATAGTTTATGGCAAATTGTCCCGTTCGGCCGCAGGGGGGCTATTTCATGCACGGGTCATCCTCCGCCGGCGGGAGGGAAAAGGGCGACGGTATCGCCGTCCTCAAGGGGCGTCTCGAGACCCCCGCTGAAATGGATATTCCTGCCGTTCTTTAAGACGTTGACGTAGGCCCCGAGCTCCCCTGCGGGGGTGAAGAGGGCGTCGCCGAGACCGGGATACCGGACAGAGAGGTATTCGAGCAGGTCGCCGACCGTCGATCCGCCGGGGATTTTTGCAACATGCTCCGCCGGGAGAAATTCGCACCTAGCGGTGCTCGAGCTCCGGCCCGCCGGCCCGTCGGCCCGTCGCACTTCCCGGAGCATCGCAAACGCCCTGACCTTCACCTGTATGCAACCCCCTCTATCCGTGCAGTTCATCCGTACATCAGGCTGGTGGGGGGCGGGCTTATTGGTATCGCTCCGAGGTGAGTTCCGGGATCGGATGTAGTTTCTTTTACTCTAAAGTTAATATGGGCTTTATTTCGTGTTCCGACAGCCTTATTAGCCCCGGGCGAAGCCTGTAGCCTGGTGACAGTTCATGAACGGTTACGCAGAAAAGATCCTCCACGTCGACCTCGCGAGAGAACAGACGATGGAGGAACCGTTTCCCGAAGAGTGGAAGCGGGGGTACATCGGCGGGAGGGGGCTTGGGGTTCGGATCCTCGGGGACCTGGTGAATCCGGGCATCGATCCTCTCAGCGCGGAGAACGTGCTGGTCTTCGCCACCGGGCCGGTTGCGGGGAGCGGTCTCCCCCTGGGGTCGCGGTACGACGTCGTTACGAAGTCGCCGCTGACCGGGACACTGACCAGCGCCAACTCCGGCGGGAAGTTCGGCACCAGCATGAAACGTGCGGGCTACGATGCGGTCGTGATCCGGGGCCGGGCGGAGAGGCCCGTCTACCTCCTCCTCGACGACGGGCATGCGGAGGTCCGGGACGCCTCGGAGTTGTGGGGGCTGACGACGAGCGAGACGACCGCGACCATCCAGAACGATCTCAACGATCCCGGCGCGAGCGTGGCCTGCATCGGCCCCGCCGGCGAGCGTCTCGTCCGGATCGCCGGTGTCATCAACGAGACTTCGCGGGCCGCCGGGCGCGGGGGTGTCGGCGCCGTGATGGGGTCCAAGAACCTGAAGGCCGTTTCCGCCCGGGGGAGCGGCCGGTGCACCGTCGCCGATCGCGACCTGTTCCTCGCCCTTAAAAAGGATATCGCCGAAAAGATCCGGGAGAACGCCATCTCGGGCGGAGGGCTGCCCCGGTTCGGGACGGCGGTCCTCGTGAACATCATCAACGAGAACTACATCCTCCCGACCCGGAACTTCCAGACCGCACACTTCCCCGCAGCGGAGAACGTCTCGGGGGAGCGAATGGCCGACACCATCCTCACCGGGAAGATGGGGTGCCAGGCCTGCGTTATCCAGTGCGGCCGCGACGTCGAGGTCGAAGGGAAGCGGACGGCAGGCCCCGAGTACGAGACGATCTGGGCGTTCGGTCCCGACTGCGGGATCGACGATCTTGCGGCCGTTGTGGAGGCGAACAATCTCTCTAACGACCTCGGCCTCGACACAATCTCGGCCGGGTCGACGATCGCCTGCGCCATGGAACTCTCGGAGAAGGGCTACATCGACGAGGAGATCCGGTTCGGCGACGCAGAGCGGATGGTCGACCTCGTCCGCCGGATCGGCTACCGCGACGGCATCGGCGACGAGCTTGCCGAAGGATCCTTCCGCTTCGCAAGGAGGCACGGGCACCCCGAGCTCTCCATGAGCGTCAAGCGGCAGGAACTCCCTGCCTACGACCCGCGGGGCCTGCAGGGGCACGGGCTTGCCTACGCCACCTCGGTCCGGGGCGGCGACCATGTCTACGCCTACCTGATCGCCCCCGAAGTGCTCGGGTCTCCGGAGAAACTCGATCCCTACTCGAGCGAGGGAAAAGCCGTCTGGACGAAGACGTTCCAGGATCTCACCGCCTTCATCGACTCGTCGGGAAGCTGTCTCTTCACCTCGTTCCCGCTCGGGGCGGCGGATTACGGGGCCATGGTCTCGGCGGTCACCGGCTACGACCTCGATGCCGGCGAAGTGCTCCGGATCGGCGAGCGGATCTGGAACATGCAGAAGATCTTCAACCTGAAGGCCGGATGCACCCGGGAGAACGACACCCTGCCGCCGCGCCTCATCCATGACCCGCTCACCGAAGGCGCCCCGAAAGGCCGGGTCTGGGAGCGAGAGCCCCTGCTCGACGAGTACTACCTTGCCCGGGGATGGGACCGGGAGGGCCGTCCCACGCCGGAGAAACTCCGCGACCTCGGTATCGGGCAGGAAGCGGTTCCTGCACCCTGACCCGACCTACTTTTTAATGTGCCAGCCGCCCGTCGCTTCCGGGATGCAGTCGATCTCGGGGGAGTAGGGTTTGATGTCCAGCACCGGGGTCCCGTCCAGGGCGTCGAGCCCCCGGACTACCAGGACGCCTCCCTCCCGCCGGACCAGGTCGACGATCCCGAGGCCGATCGGATTCGGCCGGGCGGGCGATCGGGTCGAAAAAACTCCGCGTTCCCGGCTCTCTCCCGGCGGTTTTGCGTGGAGTTGTCCCCGCTCCGCCCGGTCGAGCCAGTAGAGCACGATAAGGTGGCTGCTCCGCTCCACGTCCTCAAGCCCGGCGGTGTAGGCGTCATGGACGTGGATCTCCGCGACGGTACCCGCGAGGCGTCCCTGGCGGGGGGCGTCGCCCCGGGCCCGGTAGGGCGACCGGACGACGCCGATGGGGATGCACTCGATCGCAGCCATACCTCTACCTCCTCCGCTTCTCCGCATCGAGCATCTCGTTGCAGAGGCGGTCCGCAACCTGGATGCAGGGGTGCTCTCTTGGAACGCTCTCGAACCTGACCTCTGCGAAGCTGCGCATCCGCCGCCGCACCTCCCCGGCGAGGTCTGCAAGGTGCTCTTTTGTGATGCGGTACCGGCCGGTGAGCTGGCGGACGACGAGTTCCGAGTCCGACCTGACTATAAGGCTGCCGCTGGTGAACTCCCGTGCGGCGTCAAGGCCGTTGATGACGGCATGGTACTCTGCCACGTTGTTGGTCGCCGTCCCGATAAACCCCGAGCGGCCGGCCACGACGGACCCGTCCCGCACAATCACGTATGCCCAGGCGGCGTCCCCGGGGTTTCCCCGCGATGCGCCGTCGGTATACAGCGTCACCGCACCGGTTTCCGTCACCGGTGCCCCCTCCGCCGCCTCTCTGTCAGTATCATGTGCCGGTTGATCCATCGATCTCCGGGGAGTTATTGGTATCGTTCTCGGGGGCAGGCGGCCGCCCACCGGAAGACGTTAATATCCCGGTGCAGTAAAGGCGAACTTATGCTGGATACGGGCCGAATCATTGAGGATAGATCGCTTCGGGACCGGCTGAGCGTTTTTGAGAGCCGGACCGACGCCGGGAGGCAACTCGCCGCGACCCTCTCAACGCTCGAGACGATCGCCGAACCGGTGATCTGTGCCATCCCTGCCGGGGGGGTGCCGCTTGGGCTTGAGGTGGCCCGGGCCTTGAAGGCCCCGCTCCGGATGGCGGTGGTGCGGAAGGTGCAGATCCCCTGGAACCCGGAGGCCGGGTTCGGTGCCGTGACCTGGAACGGGCGGGTCTTCCTGAACCGTTCCCTCATGGCCGGGCTCGACCTCTCTGAGGCCGAAGTGAACGCCGCCATCGCAAAAGCCAGAAAGAACGTGGAGGAGCGGATAGAGAAGTTCGCCGGCGGCCGGGAAGAACCGGAGGTCGAGGGCCAGGACGTGATCCTGATCGACGACGGCCTCGCAACCGGGTATACGATGTTCGCCGCCGTCGAGGCGGCTCGGGCCGGGTCGCCCCGTCAGATCGTCGTGGCGGTTCCCACCGGTTCCCTCCCTGCCGTCAACTTCATCGCCCGGCAGGCGGACCTCGTCATCTGCTTAAACGTCAGGACCAGCCGTACGTTTGCAGTGGCGCAGGCATACGAGCAGTGGCACGACGTCACCGACCAGGAGGTGCAGGAACTGCTGATCCAGGCCCGGGACATGCGGCTCTTATGATGGATGCGGAATGGCGATGGAGCCCTTAACGGTGATACCGGGCTTCGGCGTCTTCCCACCGGAGCATACCTGCGATGGCGCCGACCGTTCGCCGGAGATCACGGTCCTCGGCATTCTCACGCCGTACCTCGCAATCGTCATGGAAGACCTCGACGCATCGATGGGCACGTTCACCCACTGGCTTGCCTGGAATATCCCGGCTATGGAGAAGATCCCCGGAGGCCTGCCGGCGGAGGCGCGCCTCTCGGAACCGGTTGCCGCGGTTCAGGGGACGAACGATTATGGCAGCACCGGCTGGCGCGGCCCCTGCCCGCTCCGGGGAGAGACGCATCGCTACCTCTTTCGGGTCTACGGGTTTGATAGGCCGCTCGATCTTGCGCCGGGTTCCGACCGGATTGCTTTCGGGCGTGCCATGAGCGATACGATCCCGCAGTACGGCGAGGCGGTGGCGGCATACGGGAGAACGGCCGACGTGAGCCCTTCCCGGTGTTAGGCCGGAGCTTCCGCCACGCCCCGCCCGCCGCAACTGGCTTATGGGACCTCACCCACCGGGTGCCGGAGGATAATGAGTATGCAGAACCTGACGATCGAGATCGGTTTCGACCGGTTCCCCCCGGAACACACCTGTGACGGGGAGGATATCTCCCCGGCGATACGGGTTCGCGGGTCGGATGCACCCTACCTTGCGGTCATCGTGGACGATCCGGACGCCCCGCGGGGCACATTCACCCACTGGCTTGCCTGGAACGTTCCGGCAACCGGCGAGATCCCGGGCGGGATCTCCCCGGAACCGCGGGTTTCCCATCCGGTTCCTGCGGTCCAGGGAACGAACGACTTCCAGAGGATCGGTTACGGTGGTCCCTGCCCGCCGAAGGGTGCGTCGCACCGTTTCTTCATCCGGGTCTGGGGTCTTGAGCAGGAACTCGATCTCCCACCGGGAGCCGGCCGGTCGCGCCTGGAGGGGGCGCTTGCGGCCGCCGCCACGGGGTACGGAGAGGCGATGGCGATTTACGAACGTAAAAAATATCCGGTATCCGGTCCCCGGCCGGACACCGGACTTGAGGCGCCCGGGGCCCCCGCAACCTTTTTTATCACCCTGCGCCGAAAGCCTCCGCATGACCCCTGGAGTTGCCGGACTGGTCGTCTCCCTCCGTTCGGCGGAATTTCCCGTATGGAACACCTGCGACGGCCCCGATCTCTCTCCCGAACTGAGGATCCGGGGACTCACCCCTGAGACACAATCGATGGCGGTCTTTGCGCTGAACCCCTTCGAACCCGGGTGCTCCTTCACGACCTGGATCGTCTGGAACCTCTCGCCGTCGCCCCTGATCCCGGAGGGCATCCCTCCGCAGGGTGTCGTGACGGCCCCGGTGGACGCCGTCCAGGGGACGAACGATTATGGAACCCTCGGCTGGCGCGGCCCCTGTCCTCCCGAGGGCGAGACGCACCGTTACCTCTTCAAGGTCTACGGGCTCGATGCCATGCTTGATCTGGCGCCCGGCGCAGGCAAGCACGACCTCATCGGCGCGATGCAGGGGCACGTCCTCGGGTTCGGCGAGACCGTCGCCATGTACTCCCGGTGACCGCACGCACCCTTTTTATACCATGGTTCCGGAAGGAGAATATCGACGGAGCCTGGCATGACGCAAAAACTGGTAGTAACACTGGATTTCGAAGAGTTCCCGCCGGATTACACCTGCAAAGGAGCGAACCGGTCGCCCCCGATCCGGGTCGAGGGGATCCTCCCGAACATCAAATCGCTCGCGATCCTTGCGACGACGAGCCCCGAGGAAGGGCCGTCAAGGGTGGTCTGGGTCCTCTGGAACCTCCCTGCCGTCCCGCTGATCCCGGAAGGCTTCCCGGAAGGGGAGGTGGTGGAATCGCCGCTCCATGCCGTACAGGGGACGAACGACTTCGGCAACATCGGCTACCGGGGTCCCTGCCCGGAGACCGGGGAGGCCGAGGCGTACCTCTTCAGGGTGTATGCACTCGACCTCGATCTCGCGCTCGCGCCCGGGGCGACCTGGGAGGAGATGGTCCGGGCGATGGAGGGGTCGTTGAACCAGTCCGGGGAGGCCGTGGTCTTCGCCACCGGATAGGTTGGCCGGACTCGCGGCCAACATCCGGGAAAGGGGATTTCGGCCCCCCTCACATGGGTATGGGCGCGCTCGGTTTCTGTATGGGCGGGCTTTGTTTCTCGATGTTCTTTGCAATAGCAGCCATCTCTTCGCCCAGCATGCGGACGATATCGTCCATGGTGACGATCCCGATCAACTTTCCGCTGTCGTCGACGATCGGCATCCTCCGGATGCCTGCATCGGTCATCTTCTGGATGGCCTCGTAGATCCCCATGCTGTCCTGGAACGTGATCACGTCCCGGGTCAGGACCTCCTCCGCCCGGATCTCGCCCGGGTTCTTCTCCTGCGCCATGACCCTGATTGCGAGATCGCGGTCGGTAAGTATCCCGGCGGGCCGGTTATCGCCGGTGACGACGACGACGCTTCCAACGTTCTTCTCGCCCATGATCCTCGCCACCTCCACCGCCGGCGTGTCCGGCGAGACGGCGACCACCTGCTCGCGGCAGCACTTCACAAGTCCCATATCTGTTTCCTCCGTTGACGACTGACTCATGCCGGTATGGTATATGAACGTAACCCGTACCGCCCGGCCCGGCCGCCTCGCCTTATATGCGATCGGCGACAGACTGTACACCACACAAAATGGACTGGCTGCTGATTGTTCTTACCGTAGCGGGTCTCTCTGTCTTCGAGATCGTCTCAAGCATCGATAACGCCATCATAAACGCCGACGTCCTCGCGACGATGGGGGAGAAGGCCCGCAGGTGGTTTCTCCTCTGGGGCCTGATCGCTGCGGTCTTCGTGGTCCGCGGGCTCCTGCCGTGGATGATCGTCTGGGCTACGAACCCGTCGCTCGGCCCCCTCGGTGCGCTGTTCGCGACGTTTTCAAGCGATCCGGCGGTTACGGCCGCGATCGAGGAGTCGGCTCCGATCCTCCTGATCTTCGGAGGGACGTTCCTCGTCTTCCTCTTCTTCCACTGGCTTTTCGTCGAGGAGAAGAATTGCGGGCTTCGGAGCGAGCGGTTCTTCTCCCGGCAGGCCGTCTGGTTCTATGCAGTCGTCTCGATCCTGCTCGCCGCCATCGTCTGGTTCGCCCTCCAGGTCAACGCCATGATGGGGTTCGCGGCCGTGCTCGGCTCGACCGCGTTCTTCATCGTCCACGGGTTCAGGCAGAACGCCGAGGTGCAGGAGGCCCGGCTCCGGCAGCCCGGGATGTCGGACCTCTCGAAGATCGCCTACCTCGAGGTCCTCAACGCGACCTTCTCGATCGACGGCGTCATCGGGGCGTTCGCCTTCACCCTCTCGGTCCCCCTCATCCTGATAGGGAACGGTGTCGGGGCGGTCGTGGTCAGGGAGCTGACCGTCCGGGGCGTCGACCGGATCAGGAGTTACTGTTACCTCAAGAACGGGGCGATGTACTCCATCCTGGTGCTCGGGACGATCATGCTCGCGGACAGCTTCGGGTTCCATATCCCCGCCTGGCTCTCGCCGATAGCGACGTTCGCCATCGTCGGCTACTTCCTCTACCGGTCGGTGCGGCTCCAGAAGGGGGCGGCGGGAGCCGCGTGACCGATCTTGCCGTTGCACCGCACCCGGGGATTCGAAAAGGTTTATCCGGATCGGGAGACGAAACGTAGTCCCATGACGAAGCAATCAATCGGCCCACGGACTCTTCTCTACCCCCACCCGGACCTGATCATCGGGACCTACGATTCGGCCGGCCGGCCGGATGCGATGGTCGCCGCATGGGGGGGCATCTGCTCGTCCCGCCCGCCGGCGGTGGCGGTCTCGGTCCAGAAGGCCCGGCAGACCTACGCGAACTTAATGGAGCAGCGCGAGTTCACGATCAGCATACCCTCGGCGGACTACGTCCGGGAAGCGGACTACTTCGGCATCGTCTCCGGCCGGGATACGGACAAGTTCGCCGCGACCAATCTTACACCGGTGAAAGGCGACCTGGTGAACGCTCCGTATGTCGGGGAGTTTCCGGTCGCCCTCGAGTGCCGGCTCCTCCAGACGGTCGAGATCGGCGTGCACACCCAGTTCATCGGGGAGATCCTGGACGTGAAGGTTGACGAGAGCGTCCTCGGGGAGGACGGCAAGCCCGATATCGAAAAGATCCGGCCGTTCGCCTACGACTCGATGCGGCAGGAGTACTACGGGTTCGGCGGCGTGCTCGCGAAGGCCTTCTCTGCGGGGAAGGAACTCAAGCAATAACTTCTTTTTCGACTCGAGCGGCACCTCAGGTTCGTCCTGATGGTGCCGGGCGCAGCCGTTCGTTTCGGGCTTCATAAGGGCCGGTGAAGTGCCATCGGCACCGGAGCGGTGAGTGCCTGCGGCGGGAACTATGTCGCATAATGCAGGGATGTGCAGATACGTGGTGGGAACGGCGATTATCGGCAAATGAATCTATATTTACGATCTAACTTCTGAATTCCGCGTTTCAGCGCCGTTGTAATATTCCGTTAATTTATTATAGGGTTACTCCGGTATAATTGGGAACGGAAGCGGTGCAGATGGTTCAGTATTCCGTACTCTACGTAGATGATGAACCAGCCCTTCTCGAAGTCGGTAAGATATTTCTCGAACGCTCGGGTATGCTCACCATCGAGACCGTCTCCTCCGCCCAAAAAGCCCTGGACCTGCTCGGGGAGCGGCCCTGCGACGCCGTCATCGCCGACTACCAGATGCCCGGCATGGACGGTATCGGACTCTTGAAGGAAGTACGGCAGCGCTTCGGAGATATCCCGTTCATTCTCTTTACCGGGCGCGGCCGCGAGGAGGTTGTCGTGGAGGCGCTCAACCGCGGTGCGGACGGCTACATCCAGAAAGGAGGCGATTCCCGCTCCCTGTTTGCCGAGCTTGAGCACCGGGTCGTGCGGGCGGTGGAGCGCCGGCGTGCCATCCAGGCGCTGCGTGACTCCGAGGAGCGTTACCGCGCTCTCTTCGAGGGGGCGAACGATCCGATATTCATCTTCGAGGAGGACCGGTTCGTCGACTGCAACTCAAAAGTTCTCGAGACCTTTCAGTGTACCCGGGAGTTCCTTATCGGGAAGACCCCCTGGGAACTCTCCAGCCCCGTTCAGCCGGACGGTTTCCCGGCGTTTACGAGCGCTATCGAGAAGATGCAGGCGGCATATGCCGGGCAGCCGCAGTTCTTCGAATGGCGGATCTCTACACCGAGCGGGAAGCGTTACGACGTAGAGATGAGCGCGAGCCGGCTGGACGTGAAAGGCCCGCGCCAGCTCCAGGCCATCGTCCGGGACGTCACCGCACGGAAGCAGACAGAAGCCGCGCTGATGGCCGCGAACCGGAAGATGCACCTGCTCTCCGGCATCACCCGGCACGACATTCTCAACCAGCTGACTGTCCTTCAGGGCAACCTGGAGTTCATGAGAGAGCGGATCACCGATCCGGTTCTCCTCGGGTACATGGACCGTCAGGAGCAGGCCATCGGGTTCATCAGCCGCCAGATTGCGTTCACCCAGGACTATCAGGACCTCGGGGTCCGGACCCCGGATTATCAGGGACTTCGAGAATGCGTGGCACGGGCGGCGGCGGACCTCAATTCCCGGGATCTCGCTCTCCTTGCCGAAGTCGGGGAGATTGAGATTTACGCCGATCCGATGCTGGAGAAGGCATTCTACAATCTCTTTGAGAATTCGATCAGGTATGCCGGGCCGGCCCCGACGGTCAGGGTCCGGTGCCAACGCCAGGGGGGGAGCCTTATCATCGCCGTCGAGGACAACGGTTCCGGGGTACCAGCACACGAGAAAGAAAAGATATTCATACGTGGCTTCGGTAGGAACACCGGTTTCGGTCTCTTTCTCGTCCGGGAGATTCTCTCGACCACCGGACTTGCCATCCGGGAGACCGGGGAGCCCGGGAAAGGGGCACGGTTCGAGATACTGGTGCCGGAAGGCGGCTGGCGGGTCCGGGATGCCGGTGCCGCCGCCTGATTCTCACCGCCGCCGGTCCCGTTTCGCCTCGACCCACCGCTTTCTCTTCCCGCACCGTTCGCACCGCTGCTCCCACTCGATGACATTCGAGGAGTATTCGTCGTATCCCCGCTTCCTGCCCCACCGGTGGAGCCCGATTCTGCAGAGGATCTGTCCGATGGCCGTCATGGGTGTCTGCAAGTAATCTTCTTCCGGCTGAATGAATGTTGCCCCGGGGGAGGGCACAGGATTTTTTTACGGTATAATCTCGCAGCTGTTGTACTTCTGGTGGGCGAAATCCTCCATCCGGACTCTCCCGTCGCGGATGAGGCCCCGGATCTCGGGGAGCGCCGCCGAGAGTGCCGAATGGAGGTTCCTGACCGTCCCGCAGACAGCCCGCCGGCCTTCCTCCGGCCAGGGGCGTGTGATATTTGAATAAAGACATCGGCCGCCGCAGAAGTCGAGAAGGCCGCATTCCGTGCAGGGGCTTCCCACGGTCGTCACCGGAAGGCGGAGGGGATCGGCGGTGGCGATGTGCCCGGCGTAGTAGTCCTTCATCCCGACCATGATCGGGCAGGGGGCGATATGCCCGTCGGTCATGATGCTGTAGTTCGCGTGGCCGCACCCGCACCGGAGCATGCTTGGCCGCAATAGGAGCATGTCCTCCACCGGGTCGATGAAGGGATACCACCGGAGCACCCTTCCTTTTTTGCGCATCGTCTCGACCCAGAACGCGACGAGCGATCGGATGCCGGGGTTGTAGTTCTCCTCCACCCACGCGGCGTAGTCCCGCAGGTGGTAGTCGTTCCAGAAGTTCGCGTCCATCTGCCAGTGGACGGCTGGAAAGGAGAACAAGTCGTTCTCCGTGAGGTAGCGGACGGCCTCTGCGATATCGGTGTCTTCGGTCACGGTCATCCGGGCGATCAGTTCGCCGGAAAATCCGCCCGCCATGAGGCCCTTAAGGTTCCTCATGATCCGCTCAAACGTCCCCTCCCCGCGGTGAGCATCGGTGAGTCCCTCGGGCCCGTCAATCGAGACCAGGATCGTGTCGAACCGGTTTGCGGTTCCGGGCTCGAGACGGTCGAGAAGCGTGCCGTTGGTGTGCAGGATCAGCGCCGATACCGGGGCGTCGCGGGCGATCTCGCGGACGAGGTCGGCGGCGAGCAGGGGCTCCCCGCCGTAGAAGGTCAGCACGGCGTCGGGGTCTTTCGCGAGGAACCGGTAGAGGTCGGCGAGATCGATATCGAGGTCGATCGGAAGGTCTTCGTCGACGGCGATCCCGGGCAGCTCCGGGGAGTCGACGGTGAACGCCTTGCCGCGGCAGTAGGTGCAGCAGAGGTTGCAGTTGTCGGTCAGGATGAGGTGGTAGTACACTGAAGGTCTCTTACCATTTGGAGGGCGGGCGGGAAAAAGGTGAGGATACGGGACTTTCAAATCTTCTCCGGGCGACTCCTGTGATAGACCTTTACAGATCAAGGAACTCTTCTTTTGTAAGGCGTGTGCTCCCGTCGTCCCCGATTTTATAGAGAGCTACGTGGCTCCCCTTTCCCCGGTGAGGAGCGTAGCCGAACCCGATTGCCTTCAACTTCTTTATGATGTCATCGGAAGAGATCTAAGGCAGCTTCGTCATGCCTCGACCTCAATGACCGAGGTGAACTTGTGCCGAGATGTCAGGATGGGCTCAATGTCCTGCAGCATCCCGAGTTCTCGTGCATTATCGAGGTAGAGTTCGATCGCTTCACGGATGTTATCCAGCGCTTCTTCCGGAGTATCGCCGCAACTGGCAACCTCGAGTTCCTGGCACTTTGAAACATAGGTCCCCTCTTCCTCCCAGATAAGAATGGTCAGCCGCACCTTTGTCAATGATATCACCTTCGACCATTAACAGTTCATTCACCCGTTACAATATTCTTCTCACCGGGGATCGGGCGGTGATCGGATTGAGAGCGGGTCATACCTTCAGACTGTCCATAAGGGTTAGGAGTTTGTATGCCTGTTCGTCGCTTCAGGCGCAAAACAGAATACCCTGCAGGAGCAACCGACCCGTATGCCTGAAGCGAAGAAAGAGAATCTCACCGAACAGGTCATCGATCCCCGCGATCTCGTTGCCTACCAGCAGGGCTCGATCGTCAGCAGAATGCTCGTCTACGAAAAGTCCGGCACCATCACGGTCTTCGCCTTCGATGCGGCCGAAGGCCTCTCAGAGCACACCGCACCCTACGATGCCGTGCTCCAGGTCATCGACGGGGAGGCCCTCGTCACCATCGCGGGTATGGAGTATCCCCTGAAGGTGGGCGACCTGATCATCATGCCGGCACAAAAACCCCATGCGGTCCACGCCGTAACCCGCTTCAAGATGATGCTGACGATGATCCACGCCTGATCCGCCAAGACGGTTCTCCATGAGTCATGCCTGCAGGTTTTTATATGCGGGCGACCGATCCCTCTCCCGGCATACCCGGGAGATCGGTGTTGAAGGCATTCCAGGCCTCGCCGAGCGGAAAGACTTCACCGTCCGGTCGATTCACCGCTAATACGGATCGTTCGACATGGTCGGTGCACCTCTTCTTCCGGGGCACCTGCATCCTGCAACGTAGACCCGTGAGATGATCGTATGGACGCATCCCTCTCCCCCGAAGAGTCCCGGACGACGGCATGGCACGCCCTTCCGGCGGACGAAGTAGCCGGACGGCTCGCATCGGCTGACGGGGGCCTCACGGATGAGGAGGTCGCCCGGCGGCGTGAGGTCTTCGGGGAGAACACCCTCCCGCAGAAGCGGCCTCCGACAGTGCTTGAGATCTTCCTCCGCCAGTTCACGAGCCCGCTCATCTACGTGCTCCTTGCAGCAGGGATCATCTCCGTCCTCTTCGTCGATCTCACCGACGCGGCCTTCATCTTCATCGTCATCCTGGTGAACGCCGTCGTCGGGACGTTCCAGGAGGTGAAGGCGGAGAGGAGCGCAACGGCGCTGCAGCAGATGCTCAAGATCCGTGCACGGGTGAGGCGGGGCGGCCGCGAGGCGACCGTACCGGCAGAGGATCTTGTTCCCGGCGACCGTGTCGTCCTGGAGTCGGGCGAGCGCGTCCCCGCCGATGTCCGCGTCATCAGGGCGCGGTCGCTCACCGTCGACGAGTCCCTCCTGACCGGCGAGTCCCACGCGGTCGGGAAGAACGCCGATCCCGTGGATGTGTCCCTGCCTCTCGGCGACCGCCAGAGTATGCTTTACGCCGGCAGCACCGTCATGACCGGTCGGAGCATGGGAGTTGTGGTCGCGACCGGCCAGAACACCGAGATCGGGCAGATCGCCGAGACGGTCACGGCGTCGGAGGCGGGCAAACCTCCGCTCGTCATCCGCATGGAAGACTTCTCCAAAAAGATCAGCATCGCCGTCCTTGCCGCCACCGGAGTGCTTGCGATCATCGTCCTCGGCCAGGGTGTGCCCCCCATCGAGGTCTTCTTCCTCGCCGTCGCCCTCGCAGTCTCGGCGATCCCCGAGGGCCTGCCGATCGCCCTGACCGTCACGCTCTCGATTGCAGCGTCACGGATGGCCGGGCGGAACGTCATCGTCCGGGTCCTTGCGGCCGTGGAGAGCCTCGGGAGCTGCACGCTGATCGCGAGCGACAAGACCGGCACCCTCACGGTGAACCAGCAGACCGCCCGGGCGATCGTCCTGCCGACGGGCGAAGCGTTCTCCGTTACGGGGGCCGGGTACGCGGGCGAGGGAGAGGTTCTCGACGGGAGCGGCACCACGGTCGCCGGCCCCGTCCGTGACCGGGTAGAAAGCCTTGCCCGGGCCGCGACGATCAGCAACGAGGCCGCCCTGGAGCGGAACGACGGGGGTGACTGGACGCACCGGGGCGACGCGATCGACGTGGCGTTCCTCGCGCTCACCTACAAGCTGGGGCTCGATCCCGCCGGTATCCGCGAGAACGCGCCCGCCGTCGCCGAAATCCCGTTCGAGTCCGAGCGCCGGTATGCCGCCGTCTGGTACCGGGAGGGCGAGGAGACCCTGGTGGCGGTCAAGGGGGCCGTCGAGACCGTTCTCCCGTTTTGCCGGACGATGGCCGCAGCAGGGCAGGAAGGGGGCGTGCCCCTCGACCCGGACCGGGTGCAGGAGGACCTCGACAGCCTCACCTCCCGGGGGTACCGGGTGCTTGCCGTGGCAGAGGGTCGGGCGGAGGAACCGATCTCGACGGAGACCCCGGAGTTGCCTCCCCTCAAACTCCTCGGCCTGATCGGGTTCATCGACCCGATCCGGCCCGACGTGCCCGATGCCGTGCGGCGGTGCCGCGACGCCGGGGTCGACGTGGTGATGGTGACGGGGGATCACCCCGCAACGGCTTTTGCCATCGCGCGGGAACTCAAGATCACGGACTCCCCCGACAGGGTCGTCACCGGCGCGGAACTGGGCGATGAAGAGATCCCGACGTTCACGGAGTTCATCGACCGGGTGCAGGGCGCCCGGGTCTTCGCCCGGGTGACGCCGCTGCAGAAACTCCGGATCGTCGAGGCATACCGGGAGAGCGGGGCGTACGTCGCGGTCACCGGGGACGGGGTCAACGACGCGCCGGCGCTCCGGAGCGCGAACATCGGGGTCGCGATGGGCTCCGGGACCGACGTCGCCAAGGATACGGCGTCGCTGATCGTCACCGACGACGACTTCGCCTCGATCGTCGCCGGGATCGAGGAGGGTCGGTATGCCTACGAAAACGTCCGCAAAGTCGTCTACCTCCTGATCTCGACCGGGTTTGCGGAAGTCCTCCTCTTCCTGCTCGCACTCCTCATAGGCCTGCCGCTGCCTCTCCTCGCGGTCCAGCTCCTCTGGCTGAACCTGGTGACGAACGGCATCCAGGACGTGGCGCTGGCGTTCGAGGGCGGAGACCCCCGTGTCATGAACCGGCCGCCGCGAAGGCCTGAGGAGGGGATCTTCAACCGGCTGATGATAGAGGAGACGGTGATCTCGGGCGCGGTCATCGCGGTGGTTGCGCTCGGAACCTGGTACTGGCTCCTTGGAAACGGGTGGGACGAGTTCGCGGCCCGGAACCTCCTCGTCCTGCTGGTGGTGCTCTTCGAGAACTTCCATGTCTTCAACTGCCGGTCGGAGTACCTCTCCGCGTTCCGCGTCCCCATCAGCCGCAACTACCTCCTGGTCGCCGGCGTCATTGCCGCGCAGGGCGTGCATCAACTCGCGCTCTACGTCCCCTTCTTCCAGGACGTCCTCCAGCTGCAGCCCGTCTCCCTGGTCGAGTGGCTCTCGCTGCTCGCCCTCGCCTCCTCGGTCGTGATCGTGATGGAGATCTTCAAGGGGGTCCGGAAGCACCGCCCTCCCGGTCACCGGACCGGGACCGGGGGCGGGGAGGCCTCCCACCGGTAGGGAAGGAAGACCTCGTTGATCCGGCTGCCGCCGGCAAGATCGGTCATGACGATGCTTCTTGCCGAGACGGTGTAGAGGGTGTCGTCCATGAAAAGTGACCGCCGCACCGCATCGGCCGAGTTCCAGGTATAGGAGGGTCCCTTCTCGGCGTGGGCGACCGTGCCCTTCAGGGTGAACCCGCCTTCCGGGGTCACCGAGTAGGCGTAAGCCCCCTGCCAGGTCGTGGTGCCGTACGACCCGGGATACTTCGATCCGGGGTTCTCGATCCGCTTAATCTCGCTCACCGGGATGACGAGGAGGTTCTTCTCTTTTGCAAAGAGGAAGGCCTTGTGGTCGCGGAGGGCCTCCGAGTCGGTCCCGGCCTCCCCGATCACGACGGTATCGACCGGAACCGGGTTGTTCACGTCCGAGACGTCGAAGAGGGCGATCTTGAGCCCCTCCACCGAGACGCCGCCCCAGGTGTTCTCGCTCGTCTCTTTGCCGATGCCGATGATGTGGTCGGCGTCATAGGGGTGGAGATAATCGGAGTAGCCGGGGATCTTGAGTTTCCCGAGGATGCCCGGGTGTTTCGGGTCCGAAAGATCGATGACGAAGAGGGGATCGATCCGCTTGAACGTCACGAGGTAGAGCCGGTCGCCGACGAACCGGGCGGCGTAGATCCGCTCGTCCGGCGCGATATGCTCGAGCGTCCCGATGATCTCCATTGCGGGATCGAGAACGTAGACGTTATTGTACTGGAAGGACCCCTCACGCGTCCAGCCCTCGACGGCCGTCGCCATCCGGAGGTTCTCCCCGTACTCGTCGAGCGAGAACTGGTTCAAGAGGTGCCCGGGAACCCTGCCCATGGCCGCATACTCGATCCTTCCGTCGTCGATAGCGAACCGGTGGACGATTGTCTCCTCCCGGCTGCCGGCGGATTCCGCCGGTGTCCCGGAGAAATACGCCGGTCCGGTGTTGCGATAGCCGATGTAGAGGTTCTTCTGCGATGCAAAGAGGGTGGTGTCGTAGCCGAGGAGGAACGTCTCGGCATCGGTGGTGCCCGAATCGTTCCGGACGGAGAAGGCGCTTGCGGTGTAGAATACATAGTTCTGCAGCGGAGTCCCGGGGCGGTAGACATCGGGCCGGAGCGGGGGCGCGCTGTCCGTCCGCACCTCGGGGAGGACGATCTCGCCCCGTATCCAGAGGGGAGCCTCCCGCGTGAGGACGTAGACGTTGTCGCCGATCATCCGGGCGTCGTAGTAACTGCCGGTGAAGGTCCGGGTCCGGACCAGGTCGGGATCGCTCCGGTCGGCGATGTCGTAGATGTATGCATGCGTCACCGCCCGCTGGACGGGAACGGGTGTTACGCTCCCTTTCACGGTGGTCATGCTCTCTTCTGTCCCGGTGGCAAAGACCGTCAGGCGGTCGCCCGCGAGGAAGAGCGCCGTCGGACGCCCATCGATCCGCGTCTCGGATACGATCTTCGCATCCTCTGCCGGGTATGCTTCAAGGATCGCGAGCGTCTCCCCCGAGAGGATGTAGATGTATCTCCCGTCGTTCTTCAGGAAGTCGGCCTCGTCCACGCCCTGCACCTGCACGTTCGTGGTTGAGTAGTCGCGGGCGGCCGTCGGGGCGGATGTCGCTGCCGGCATCGGTGCATCCATGCCGGTCTCCTGTTTGGTAGATCCCGGGGGCCAGGTGTAGCCGCCGTCGCTCCATCCTCCCTGCGCGTGCTCCTTCAGGAACGCTTCGATCTCTTCTTTCGATGCAAATTTCCGTAAATCCCCCCTGATCTCCTCCCCGGCGTCCTCCGATGCGAGGGCGGTCCCGATGATCGCTGCGATCACGAGACACCCGAGGGCGATCGCCGTCGCCGGTTTCCAGTTCCTCATAACCCGTTCACCTTCCAATGAAGGGAGATGCACGTCTCTATGCTTCAGGTTTGCGTAACCTACGAATATTTTCGAAGTCTTCGGGTGGGACTGGAAGTGGATTTGGTGAGGTGGCGCTAGGTGTATCGCACGGGGGGGATCTGACATGAGCCTTGCAGGTGCGGCATGGTTGATTCAGTGTATTTCCAAGCAACCCGGTACAGTGGACCGTGGGGGCTGCGCACCTCGAAGCCTCACGGCTTCTCGTGCTCCGGTTCTTCGCACCTTCGGTGCTCACGCTCCGGTTCTTACGAACCATCGCACTCCGGAGCATCGCACTTCGCACTTCGGTGCTCAAACTCCGTTCCTTCGCACCTTCGGTGCTCACGCTCCGGTTCTAACGAACCGTCGTGCTTCGGAACGTCGCCCTCCCCTGCAACCCCTCGAAGAACTTCGTTCTTCTCGAG
>NZ_DAFZ01000052.1:0-22311 GCF_002498065.1 Methanoculleus sp. UBA208
TGGAGGAATTCAACAAAGCCGACGCAGATGATAATTGTAAGGCACCTTCAGGGCAAATACAGCAGGACGCTCGTACAAGTTTTCTTGCAATCAAAAATCAAGGCGGTTCGGGAGGAAGTACTTCCGGCCGTTTCAAACCTCGGAACGGTATCGTTACGCGGCGGCGTGACTCCCGGGATGAAGAACGACCTGAATACGATCAACCTCGATATAATCCGGCATCGGCTGCTAAAAATCGATTACAGGTCGCTATTCGGGTATTTCCCGGTATGCCTGATAAATCCGGATATCAATGCCATAATGAGTATTTCAGGGAAAGCGGATAGTAATCGTAAGAGGATTAAAACAGGCGAGACGGCAGGATAAATCCCCGCGACGCTTCCCGGTGAGCCTGAAGAATCTCTTTCAACTATTTTTAATGAATCTCCAGATTCCGGGTTTTGATCGCCGTTTGCCCGAAAATGAGGGAGTGGTATTACGGCATCCTTCCCCTTCCCGCAAGCAGCACCATTGCGGCCAGAAGGGCGCCTATGCCGATACCTGTCCCGAACCCGGACGCAGGCACTGTTTCCGTACTGCCGGCATTCTCCTGTGCGTAGATGAGGTCTCCGTCAAACGACGGGAAATGCGTCTCGACCCACACCATTCGATCGCCGTCCATAGAGAGCTGGTCGGCCTGGCCGTCCACCGGGACCGTTTCGACCGCTCCGGTCTCCGGGTCACAGAGGAGGATTGTCGAACCCGGTGAATTCTCAGAGTAGACCCATCCGACTCGTTCTCCGTCGGTAAACGGCGAAGAGAGTGTCAGATCCTTCCTGCCCCCGGCCGGTGTATCGGAAGACTCCGAAAAAGCCCCCGTCACCGGATCGAAGTGTTTCGTCTCCCCCGTCGAGATGCGGTAGAGATACGGTTCATCGAACATCCCTTTATCGGGACCCTCGAAGTTGACGGTATGCTTGAGGTAGATCAGGTAATCGCCGCCCAGCGCATAATCTCCGACATCGGAGCCGGATTCGTTCCCGAAGACGTTCTGGAATACCGTCGTGTTCATCCCGGTCTTAAGAGAATACAGGTGAAGGCCTGCGGAATCCAGGTATGCGATATGGTCGCTGTCGAAGAGAACGCCCGCGGGATCGATGATCGGCAGCTCGCATACCTGTTCGCTCTCCCCCGTGCCGATGTCGTAGAGGAAGATCCCGACGTCGAACGAATCCCCGGACTCGTTTAACCAGAGAACCCGGTTGCCGTCGATCTTCGGCCACTCGGCAGTGCCCGGAGTATCGATGACCTCCAGAGAATCGTTTGGAAGCGAGTACAGGTAGACCCGGTTCGGTGCAGTCTCGGTCTCGTTCGTCTCGAAGTCCTCAACGGGGGTTTCGAACCATACTGCGTACTCCCCCGATACATCAGGCCCGGTTACCGTCATGTTCGCCGACGGGCTGCCGACGATCTTTCGTTCATCGGTCTGTAGTGCATAGAGGTAGATTCTGTTCTGCGACCGGTCCATCCCTTCCGCCCCCCCGAGGTAGACGATATGGTCGCCGGAGATCGTTCCTCCCAGAGCATCGGTGGTGTTTTCGGAGATGGTCGTTGTCACCCACCCGGGGTCTGCCGAGACGGGGGTTGCACACAGGATCAGAGCAATGAAAAAGGCCGGGATGCAGACGGCCAAAAACTTCCCACGCATGGTTTTAACTGTCTTTCTCCCGGGTGAAAACTGTGTTGCTCTGAATCTCCCGGGTTGAATCCGCAAAAGAGGAATCAGGGTATTGTCTGCATTAACTTCGGGCCGGCCGGGTAAACACTTCAGTTCATGGTGCCCGGTGTCATCGGCCGTGTGAGGGCCGAAATCCGAAAGCTGTCCGATCCGCCGAAGAAGGAATAGGGTGGCCTCACCCCGCACCGGGATCGATCATCGCATCGATCGCCGCCCCCGGGGGAACCATGGGAAAGACGTTCTCCTCCCGCTCGATCCTGAAATCGACGAGATATGGGCCGGAGTGCTCGAGTGCGTTCGAGAGCGCGCTCTTCACATCCTCGCCGGCCTCGACCGTCTCGCCCTCGATGCCGTAGGCCCGGGCAATTCCGACGAAATCCATCGGGGGAAGGTCGGTGAAGGCATACCGGCGGTCGTAGAAGAGCTCCTGCCACTGCCGGACCATGCCGAGGTACCGGTTGTTCAGGACCAGGATCCTGACGGGGATGGCGTACTGGGCAATCGTCCCGAGCTCCTGGATGTTCATCTGGAGGCTGCCGTCCCCCGCGATGAGGAAGACCGGTTCGTCCGGGCGGGCGAAGTGCGCTCCCATCGCCGCGGGAAGGCCGTAGCCCATGGTCCCGAGCGCTCCGGACGAGATCCACGTCCGGGGCCGCCTGAAGCAGTAGTGCTGCGCCGCCCACATCTGGTTCTGGCCCACCTCGCTTGCGATGATGCCGGACCCATTGAGGAGCGAACAGAGATCCCTGACGATCCGCTGCGGACGGAGACCGCCGTTCGGGCAGCGAAGGGGATGCTCCGCCTTCACCCGCGATATCCTCGAAAACCACGCATCACGCTCCCTCCTCTTCTGCATGAGCCCGAGCATCTCCGCCAGCACGGCCTTCGCATCGCCGACGATGGGGATATCGACCGGCTTGTTCTTCCCGATCTCGGCCGGATCGATGTCGAGGTGCACGACGGTGGCACCGGGTGCAAAGGTCTCGATCTTCCCCGTCACCCGGTCGTCGAACCGCACGCCGACCGCAAAGAGGAGGTCGCACTCCGTGAGCGCGGTGTTCGCGCACCGGGTCCCGTGCATCCCGGGCATGCCGAGGTTGAGCGGGTGGTCGCCTGGGATGAGCCCAAGCCCCATCAGGGTCGTCGTGACCGGGATGAGCAAGGTCTCCGCGAGTGCGACGACCTCCGCGGCGGCCCCCGAGGCCACGACCCCGCCCCGGCGTAGATGACCGGCCGCTCGGCCGCTGCAAGCGCGGCGACGGCCTTCTCGATCTGCATCCGATGTCCCCGAAAGCTCGGGTGGTAACCTTTTCGTGCGGCCGGTTCCGGGTGCCGCCCGTCATGCTCTATCCGGGCCTCAAGAACGTCCCGCGGCAGGTCGATGAGGACCGGGCCGCACCTCCCCGTCCGGCTGATAAAGAATGCTTCTCTCACGATGCCGGCAAGGTCCTGTGTCCGTTTGACGAGGTAGTTCTGTTTGGTGACGGGAGCGGTGATGCCCGTGATGTCCGCCTCCTGGAAGGCGTCGTTGCCGAGCGACGTCGTCGGAACCTGGCCGGTCAGCGCGACCATGGGCACCGAGTCCATGTACGCGGTCGCGATGCCCGTGACGAGGTTGCAGGCCCCGGGACCGGACGTCGCAAGACAGACCCCGGTTTTGCCGCTCGCACGGGCATAGCCGTCGGCTGCGTGTGCCGCCGCCTGCTCGTGCCGGACCAGGACGTGCCGGATCTCTGAGTCGTAGAGTTCGTCGTAGACGGGAAGGACTGCCGCACCGGGGTAGCCAAAGAGTGTCGTCACCCCCTGCTCCAGAAGTCCGTCGAGCAGGATGCCCGCACCGGACCGCATCATGCGACCACCCGGGGGAAGGCGAAACGGTTCCGGAGACATCCGTAGCCGGAAGGCAGGAATGTGCAGAGAGCCGCAAAATTGTCGTTAGAACACTTCAGAGGAACAGAGTCGGACTGTTCACAAATCCATCCCGCTGCAATACAGCGGCTGTACAAAACGATCCGTCATGGTTGTCCACCACACCGGATTGTGTGTTTTCCAGGGATATAAATGAATCTGGAGCGGGGCCGCAGGCGCTAAAATGCCGTCAGGGTTCTGCCGTTGAGATCCGGCCGGCACCTGGGGCCGTATGTCGTCCGGTGCGAGGAAGAAGTCAGTCCTCGGTGCCCTGGCACGCCGGATAGCCGGGCTCCAATCGCACCTCCCGCGTCCAAAGTTGCAGGTTGTAGCACCCACATCAGGTGTACGCCTCTTTTGCGAGTTCGACCCGTTCCCGGATCCGCAACCGGTACCATTCGAGGATCTTCTGGATGATATCGTAATCCGTCCCCCGCAGACGATACGATATCGCAGACTGGCTGGTGCCGACCCGGTCCGCGATCTCCTTCTGCGTGAGCCCTTCGAGCGTCAGCATCACGGCTTCGGCCTGCCTCTTCGTATAGCCGCCAATGATCCTGTCCAGAACGTCGCAGAAGATCGACAGCGTCGTATTAAGGTCCTCCCAGGGGGTTGTTACGATGATACCGCGCCCGGCTTTCTTCATGGCATCCAGTTCGAGGCCGGAGAGCCGGAATGCCTCGCCATCCCCCTCCCCGGCCGAACCGTCGCCCGGCAGGTACCGGACGGCCCCAACCCCGACCGCGATTCGTGCGTCCAGCCGGAGAGCGCTGTTGTCGCGATCGAACCCGGCGATGAGCTTGAGGCGCAGGAGGACCGCATCCTTGAGTGCCTCCTCCGGGTTTGAAGAGACGCCCTGAAAACTGTCTCCGCGGAATATCGAGAACGGCGCCGTGTAATCCTTCCCGATCTCTGCCAGCGTATCCTTCAGGCGGCGTATGCACACGTCACCGTATGCGTTTTTGATCTCCCGGGAGCGGACCAGATCCCCCGTGAGGACTGCGTAAACCCTTTTTTCCGTCATGACGTCATCGTCGCCTTCTCTTCAAGGTTCCTTGTCGGCCATTATTTATGAATGTAACTACTTATATTTACGAATTATAAGTAAAATTTATTATAACTTAATCTTATGGGCATATTAGCTCATAGAAATTGCACAAGCATCTTCATCGGCATTCACGCCCGGTAACCCCGCGACCGGGATTGTAACCGGATATTGAACATCTAAGATGCTTGAAGGAGTTCCAATAGATACTGGATGAACTGCTCGATCCCGCCCGGGTATACCAGGTAACCGGCGGCCGCCCCGATAAGGACCGCGATCGCGAAGCTCATCATCGTTCCTACGATGATGTACTCCGACCTCTTCGTGTCGTTGATCCGGAAAAGCCCCTTTGCTGCTATGAGGAATCCGATCGCCGTGTACTCGTTCACCAGGATGAACGTCACGATCAGGACCCGCTCGACGTATCCGATCAAACGACCGGCATGATCCAGCCCGTCCTCTTCCGAAGAATCCATATCCTTTCGCCAGGACCGGATGACGCTGCCGACCAGCATCCCGCCGGGCCGGAGGACCAGAAGGAATGCGATAACAACGATCCAGATTCGGATCATCTCAACAGGACCGCCGAACGGATAGGGGGCCGGGGTCTCCGGCGAGAGCAGCAACAGGACGATGAACAGAATCGCCAGGTGGGCCGCGAAACCAATAAAAAATACCCGGAAGGATTCTTTTTCAGGATCTTCCCCACGGTTCAACCTCTCTCGCAGGCCCGTCACCAGGCCGGGCAACACGCCGTCGATGACGAAGTGCGCGGCCGCAACAAAGACGAAAGCGTACAGGAAGATGTCCAGGAACCCGGGAAGAAGCCCCGGAAGAGACGACGGATCTCTCAGGACGAATATGACGTTCCAGAGGCCGGCAAAGAGAAACGTCAGCAATCCGGCCGTGAAGGCATGGTACGCCAGGTGCACGGAACGCCAGCCGTCCTGGGACCGATCCTTTGCCGGAAGTGCGGGCCGGAGAACAAACTCCACCACCAGGTATGCAAGAAACAAACGAAGGAACAGTTCGATACCGTGGGAGATTTCCATTGGAGTCAGGTAATTATTCTTCTGAACTCCTACATTACTTCTTCCATTCGTTCTGGAGGGAGACGAACTCATTTAAGGGGTTATTATTATTGAATCTCCCGGGAAATCCATTCATCCGAAATCCAGGGGACGGCTGCTCATCATGAGGGCCGCGCCGGGAAGTGAGTCCCGGAAAGGGCTCGTCACTCGCGGAGAGTGCCGCAGACCACCAGTATTTCCACGAGGTCCCCAGAACCCCTACACCCCCACTGATTCCGCCACCCGCACCAGTTCGTCCCGGCCGAGCATGCCGGCCGTGATCCGGTACGAGTATCCCCCGGCACTCCAGCGGAGCTGATCCCTCCCATCGGCGGAGACGTATTCAGCCTCCCGCCCATCGGCGAGGGTGACCGCCTCAGGCGTGCCGCGCAGCCCCGGTTCCTCCCGGTACGGGTCGTAGAGCCGTTCCATGATCTCCAGTTCCCCGGTACCGTCCGTGAACCGGAGCATCGTATAGCCGCCGGGGAGGAGCGTCCCTTCTTTAAAGGCATAACCCTCCGGGAGGTAGGACGGCACCAGAGAGTCCGCACCATAGTGCCGGGCGTCGTCGGTGCTCGAGAGGAAGAGCGGCGTGATCGCAGCCGTCGGCATCGGCCGGATCTCGACGCCTGCCGGCGGATCGAAGACGAAGAGGTCGTCCGGGAGCCCGGTGTTCGCCGAGGGGTCGGTATATTCGGCAGAGAGGATCAGGTTCCCCTCGTTGCCGTACATCTCCACGCCGAGGAGGAGCCAGGTTTCGGCGTCGATCCATGCCCTGCAGCGGTGCACCGCCTCCCGGTAGCGGGTGGGCGCTTCAAAGAGTTTTGATCCACCCGTGACCTCAAGGATATAGGCGGTCCGGCCGCCTATGGTCTCGCTGCCCCGGTACGAAGCGTTCTGCTTAGCAAGCGATCCGGCGACCGTCTCCGTATACCCCCGGACTTCCTCCGCCCAGCCGGGGTAGGGCGGCCCGGAGAAGGAGGCTGTTATATACGGTCCGGCGGCCGTCAGCGCCGTCTGCGTTGCCGGGTCGTAACGCCACTTCCGGGTGCCGTTCGAGACGACGACCGTCCCCGCGAGGTCCGCGGGTTTGAGGAACTCCAGCCGGTAACATCCAGGGTCTTTCCGAAACAGCCTGAGGGTGACGTTCTCGGAACCGGCAGTTATCGCTACGGTGGCGGAGAAGTCCGTCGCCTGCTCCTGTGCCGCGATGAACCGGGCGGCGGTCTCGTCCGCCGGCGGCGGGTCCGCGGCGGTGCCGAGGCACCCGGCGGTGCAGGCGATGGCAAGGAGGAGCGCGAGTATCAGGGGCTTCATTCGCAGGCCACCCCCGCCACGACGAGGAGGAGCCCGACGAGCGGCATGAGGAGGAGAGCATACACGGGCCCGATAAACTCCGTGATGCCCGGTGCGGGCACGGAAGGCGGGATGACGTTCAGGAACGCATCGAGGGCCAGGAAGAGCGAGGCGATGCCGAGAACCGCGACGGCGATGATCGGTATCCGCACCCTCTTCCTGCAGCCGTCCGGGAAGGAAGAGAGGAGGAGGGCCGCGACCGGCGGGAGAAGGAACATGATCTGGAAGGCGCGGTTCGCGAGAGGGTAAGGTACAGCCCACGTCACGACCCCCGTCCAGAGCGCAAGAGCGGTACAGACGGCCGCGAACGGGATGCCCCAGAACCACCGGGGCGACTCCCGCCGCATCGCCCGCAGGAACTGGGCCGACCCGGCGAGTGAGATGACGGAGAGCAGGAATATGACACTCCTGGAACCGACGGCACCCCGGGATGCGAGCGTCACCGGCATGACCGCCCAGAGGAAGAAGAAAACCGCACTCGCGGCGATGAGCGGGCCGGTCTTCATCTCTGCCTCACCCCTCCCGTCTCCTCCCCGCACGGACGGCCAGCAGCCCGCCCGAGAGCGCAAGGATGCCCGCCCAGGCAGAGAACCCGGGCGCGGTTCGGGCCTGCGGCGGCTCCGGCTCCAGTTCCAGGTAGAGGTGGTTGACGGTGCCCTCAAAGGCGACCTCGCGGTGCAGGGGGAGGTAGCCGTCCTTTTCGACCGAGACGGTCTGCCCGTAGCCGAACGCGTTCTCTATCAGGTAGCCGCCGTCGTCGGCGGTTTCGGCCGTCACAGGGTGCGGTCCGCTGGAGAGTGGCAGCACGGACTCGAACCTCACCGTTGCGCCCGGGACCGGGCGGCCGTCGGCGTCCCTCACCGTCCCGATCACGTAGATCCACGGCGGGGGAGGGGTATCGACGTTGACGTAGACGTGCAGCACCGCATCGGAGGTCTTCCCGAGGTTATCGATCAGGGTCACGGTGATCGTCTCGTTCCCCTCCGCGACCGGGACGGAACAGGCAAACTCGGTTCCGTTCCCGCACGAGACCATACCTGCGCTGCTCTCGACCACCACGTCCCGTATCCCGTTCGAGGCCCCGGCCCTGCCGACGACCGTGGCCTCGGGCGGGACGAGATCGCTCCATATGGTATCGTACTGCTCCGGGGAGGTGACAGAGAGGAATGTCGACGTCTCGACTGTTGTATCTCCGGCCGTCGCCGGGGCTGCAGCCGCAAAGAGCAGCACGAGAATGCAAAGGATCGCCTGAAGGTTGCGTGTCATTGCTCGACTCCTTAAATGAGCGGTTGGGAGGAATCGTTTATACCCTTTCTGTGCCGTTCGTCTCCGTACGCATGAGCACCTGACGGTGCTCATGCTCCGGACGTCCCGTCCGTCGCATCAGGTATACACAACCCTCTCCGCCAACCCGATCTCCCGGGGAGGAAAGACGACCAGCGCTTCCGGGTTCTCGTCGATCCGGCGTGAAGTTCGGTTATTGTTCGGATCGATCTCCGCAGGCTCGGGGAACGGGTAAATCTCGATGGTGTGCCAGGCCTCCGTGGTGGCAAAGGAGATCTCCTTTAAGGGGCGGAGCGTGCCGTTCTCGATGGCGTAGATGTTTTTGTAGGTGTCGTCGTAGGTCCGGTTCTCCTCGTGGTAAAAGACCTTCAGGTTCATCCCCCTCTCGCCGTAGGAGATCTCGCTAAACGGAATGCTGTCGACGGCGGCGAGGACCCCCAGCGGGTGGGGGTGGGGAGGCCGGTAATCGAGCCGCTGGGACGAGAGGTAGGCGCTCCCGTTCCGGAGGACGAAGGCGGAGTGAACCCAGGGCTCCCCCTCCATATCGGCGAAGAAGTGGAACCGGATCACGGTAAACGAGCCGTTTGCGTCGAAACTCATGTCGAGCCTCGCCCCTCTCGCCGTCCGGTTATCGAACGGGATCTGCTCTTCCATCGCCTCCCAGATCTCGATAATCGGGGGGTTGTACCGCTCCACAGGGAGGACCGGGACGGTCTCGTAGTCTATCGTCTCGTAGGCGGGCGAGACGTAGGAGGCACGCCAGAGGACGAACGCCACCACGATGGCGATGCCGAGCGCGAGCCACCGGTCCTTCATGCGGCCGTGCTCCCGGCGATGATGTAGCCGCCGTCTGCAGTGCCGATGCCACAGACCGAGTACAGGTCGATCTCGACCGGCCGCTCCTGCCGCCAGACCTCGTTGCCCGCAATATCCCTGCCGACGAGCGTGACGCCCCCATCGGCGGGAGCGATCGAGAGGTAGCCGCCCGAAGACAAGACCACAACCCCGCCGTCGTCATCGAGGGTGTGGAAATCCGTCATATTCCCGTTTTCGTCCAGTGAGAAGAGGTAGCCCTGGTTTGCCCTTTCAACGCCGCCCCAGATGTTTTCGGGGAAGGTCGTCGACCGGTAGAGGACGGCGAACCGTCCCGGTGCCGTCTCCCGGGCCCCCAGGAGTTCGTCGAGCCCCTCGCTTCCGAAATCCCGCTTCCAGAGGACGGTGCCGTTTTCGTCCAGACGGACCGCCTTTAGGTACGTCTCGAAATGGTCCCCTGCAAAGACGTGTTGCCCCTCTACGAAGACGAGAACGCCACCCTCAGGGGCCGGATAGATCGGGTGGTAGTCGATACCGCCTGCGTCGTCGAGCGAGACCTGCCAGAGCCTTATACCGTCGCCATCAAAACAGGCGACCTGATCCTCCCACGCCGCGATGGAACGGCCGTCTGTATGAGCGAGCAGGGAGACGGGTGCCATTCCCGGGCTCTCGTTGACGAAGGACCGCTCCCAGACCGGCTCTCCCCCGGCATCGACGCGGACGATCCCGGGCATCTCCGTGGCCGCCAGGAACCCCCCGCCGGACGCCGGGACGAGCGCGGTCACGCGCCCGAATCCGGTCTCGATCACCAGCCGGTCGAGGGCGTTCCCGCGTTCGCCGTAGGTGAGGATATGCACCGTGTTCGCCTCCCGGCCGTATTCCGTGACCCCAAGAGCGTAGCCGCCCGGGAATTCGGCCAGGACCTCGGGCCGGTCGTAGGCGTCGATATCGGCCCGTGCCTCCCACTCGATATCGCCTGCGGCGGATACCTTGAGGATCAGGATATCGGTCTCCGGTGCGGGCGCACCGCCGGAGTAGGGCGCGGGAGGAATGACGCCTGCGGCGATGCCGCCCATCGCAAGGAGCGGCGGGACGGCGATGAACGCGACCGCGACCGCCGCGAGCGGGAGGACGTTCCTGTAATCTCCCGACCGCTCTCTCTTGAGGGACGACGCGACCAGTCCCCCGAGTCCGGCCACCAGCATCGCGCCGCCCACGAGGAGGAGGAACTGGAACCACGTTCCGGCGAGCGACTGGACGAGGTAGACGGGATCGGGAACAAACAGCAGTGTTCGGGCGGTGATCGCGGCGATTGCGCCTGCGAGGACGGCAGAAAGGAACCGGGTGCTTCGGGCGGCGGTGCCGTTCGCGTACGCCGTAAGAAACCCGGCAAAGAAGAGAACCAGCAGGATCGAGATAAACGTCTGCGTGATCCCTACCCCCAGGAAACCCTGGTTGTAGGCGGACGGGTCGCTCCAGCAGCACGAGAGCGCCTCCACCACCCCGAGGAAGGCCGCCCCGGCAAGGAGCCCGATACCGGCCGGGACGGCGACGATATGGCGGCGCGGCACCGCCGCAGGCACCTGTTCTCCCGGATCCGTCATGGTGGAAGCTGGGGCGCGAGATTATATACGGTTTCTGTGCCGGCTGTCTATCCATAAGCCCCGGTTTCCCCGTAGCCGGGCGATGATGGCCGCCGACAAAGCGCAAAGGTCAAGAGTCCGCGCCCCAATTCCTGTAACATGCGACGCCGGACGGCTGCCGTACTCCTGATCATTCTTCTCGCCGCTCTTCCCGCCTGCGCGGCCGCTACGGGCTATACGGTCATGCCGGCCGGCGACTACGTACCCGACGGCCCGCCACAGGACCCGATACCCGTCGAGTGGTGGCAGGTTCCGCCCCAGATCCTGATCTGCAGTCTTCTCATGGATACATCCCCTGAACTCCTGATCATCGTCAACGTCCTGTTCCTGTTGAACGTCTGGCTCTTCTTCGGCTACCGCCGCATCGCAAAACGCGCCGCACTCGAACATGAGACCCGGACGGCGATCTACAACCATATCAGCGCCCACCCGGGCATCCGCCTCGGCACCCTCGCTCAGGACCTCGGGATAAACCGGGGAACGCTGAGGTACCACCTCGGGAAACTGCAGGAGTTCGGGATGATCGCCACCGCCGCCGTCGAAGGCCGGACGGGATACTTCGAGAACCGGCAGAAGTATTCCCTTCTCGAAGAGAAGGTGCTCATCCACCATAGAAACCCGAACACGCGGGAGATCCTCGTCATCCTGCTGGAGAGCCCCGGGGCATCACGAAGGGGACTTGCCGAGCGGCTCGGGATCACCGCCTCGTCGGTCTCGTGGCACATACGGAGGCTGAAGGGCGACGGGATCGTGCTCCAGGAGAAGGCGGGAGGAGACGTCCGGTATTCCCTATCGAGCGAGTCGGCGGTGTTTGTCGGGGAGCGGGTGGGCGGCAGGCCCCATAGATCGCCGCGGCCGGGATCCTGAGTGCAGGCCCCCCCGGGTACCTCTAAAGATCCAGAACGGAGAAGAAGCATCTATCGTACTTCAGCGTTAAGGGGAATGAGAGGACAATCGAGCAACGGGAAATCGTGCACGAAGAATTCACAGCGATACAGGTAAAGTAAGGTACATTATGCCATTCCAGACAGAATTTTCCTTTACGCTGCCCCGGGGGTATCTCGATCCCGACGGGGATCTTCACCGGGAGGAAGTCATGCGCCTCGCCACGGCTGCCGACGAGATCCTCCCGATGAAAGATCCGAGAGTACAGGCAAACCCGGCATACCTGACCGCCATCCTGCTCTCGCGGGTGGTAACAAAACTCGGCAGGATCGAGAGCGTCAATACCCGGGTCATCGAGAACCTGTTTGCATCCGATCTTGCGTACCTGCAGGATTTTTATTGCAGGATCAATGAGGGAAGCACGGCAGGCGTCAAAGCCGTGTGCCCGAAATGCGGACACCGGTTTGAGGTAAAGGTGGTCCATCGGGGAAGTGACCGGCTACCCTTCAGAGCGCCTCTATGACGAGGTAGTGAGGTTATCGGCCAATTATCCAGGTGAACAAAGTGAACCCCTTCCACATCCGCACCGAACGCCTCGACCTGATCCCCGCCACGCTCGAGATCCTTGAGGGCGACCGGGATGACCGTCAAAAACTCGCCCGCCTCCTCTCCGCCGCCGTCCCGGGATCGTGGCCGCCGCCGCTGCTCGACGAAGAGACACTCGGGGAGTTCATCAGGATGACGGCGGAGAACGCCGACCCGTTCTTCATCACCTGGTACTGGGTGCGCGACGACCCGGCGGAGGGGGCGCGGGTCCTCATCGGCAGCGGGGGGATCGCCTCGGCGCCCGCCCACGGCACGGCGCTCATCGGCTACTCGGTGCTTGAGGAGTTCCAGTGCCGCGGGTATGCGACCGAGGCGGTCCGGCATATCGTCGCCACAGCCTTCGCCCTCCCCGGCGTCCGGCGGATCATGGCGACGACCTATCCGGACCTCGTCGGGTCCATCCGGGTGCTGGAGAAGAACGGGTTTACCTGTGCCGGCAAAACCACCGCCGGGGAGGGGTTTGAAGAGGGGACGAACGTCTACGTGCTGGAGAAAAACGCCGCTCCGGTCTGAGGCCGGAGGAGCGGGCATCGGCGCAGGACGGCACCAGAGAGGAGTTGGTCGTCCCCCAGTCGCTCGCGTTCACGCCGTCGCCCCTGGCCTGTCCCGCACAGGAACATATATAAAGTGTTCGCACCCTGTGAGCCTGCCGATACTGACAGAAGAGTGAGGCAGGAAGCGGTAACCATGGCATGGAGAAGACCGGCACGTGAATTCTGGACCGAATTCGACACGATGCTCGGAGATATGCAGAGGCAGTTTGGCGAGGTGATGGAGCGCCTCTCGGGAGCCGCACAGCAGGTACCCCTGCCCGGCGGAGCCGGGGCGATGATCGATGTCCTGGAGCACGATGCGGACGTCGTGGTCGTTGCCGACCTCCCGGGGGTGGGGAGGGAAGGGATATCCGTCCGGCTTCTCGACCCGAGGACGCTCAGGATCACCGCCCGGCGGGAGGAGGCGAAAGAGGAGAGAGAGGCGGGGTATCACATGCGGGAGCGGAGGATCGGCGCGATCTCCCGGACGGTCTCCCTCCCCACCGATGTCAGGGACGAGGGGGCGACCGCTACCTTCAAGAACGGCGTCCTCGAGGTGCGGCTGAAGAAGGTCGCCCAGATCCGCGGTAAGGAGATCCCGGTGGGTGCAGAAGCCGGGCAGGCCGCGGAGCAGCGGAGAGAGCAGGTAGAAAAGGAGTACCGGGAGGCCCGGGAAAAGGTGGAGCCGTCCGGGTACCTTCGTTCCCGCGACGTGATGGAAGAAGCGAAGGGGATCGAGCTCGAGGAGCGGGGAACCCCCAAAGAGCAGGAAACGGCCGCAAGGCTCCGCAGGCAGAAGGAAGAGCTGTACGAGGAGGGAAAGAGAAAACTCGCGGGGTAGGCGGCACGGAAAGCCCGTCATCCCGTGAGATCCCGGATGAACTCGAACCCTGACTCGATCGTATCCAGGTAACGCCGGTTGCGCCCGCCCGGATACGGCAGACAGAGAAGCCGGCTCTCCTCGAAGAGGGTCTCCCGGAGATGCCCCGGGATCCCGGTGATCGTTCTGGCACCGGAAAGAACGCTCGCGTAGGGCTCGACATGACGGAGACCGGCAAGCGCCGTATTCCCAAGGGCGACGACGCACTCGGGTGCAAGGGCAGCGATCTCCGGGGCGAGGGTCTCGCGGGCGCTCATCCTGACGAGATCGGTTGGGATGACCGGCTTCCTGTTCTTCCGAAAGACGCACCTGACCGTGTCGACGAGGAAGGAACCTTTAGCGGCGAAGAGTTCGAGGTTCTCCCGGCGCGACCCTCCGTCGAGCCCGAGCAGCGAGAAGAGGTTCTCCGCGAGCCCCCGGGAGAGGGGCGGGGCGCCGGGACGGCACGGCGCGTCGTAGCGGTCATTCCAGAAGTAGGGGTACCCAGGGCTCCTGCAGTCGGCCGGTTCCGCGACCTCGCGCCGTCCGGCGGCCCTGGGCGGGGACTCGGCGACGAAGAGCACCTTCACGCGGCCGGGTCTCCGGGACGCGCGGCCCCACAGGCATCGTGGGGCAGGAGGCCGGGCAGGAGAACGCCGCGGAGGTCAGGGCGCTCACGTGCGTAGCGAAGGTAGACCTCACGCATCGCAGCGGCGCTCACCGGCAGGGAATACCGAAAATCCATCGCTGTATCTTCGCCTGCAACATGGATATCGCTGCCGGATGCCGGACCGATCCCGGCGAGGGATGCGACATATAAAGAGGTAGCAACGCCAAGAAGTGGTGAATGGAGAACAATATCACCTTTAAGGAATTCAATATCTCGCCAAAGACGCTCCAGGCAATAGAAGATATGGGCTTTGAAGAGCCCACGCCCATCCAGGTCAGCACGATACCGGCGATACTCGACGGACGCGACGTGACCGGCCAGGCCCAGACCGGGACCGGGAAGACGGCAGCGTTCGGCGTTCCGGCGATCGAGCGTGTCGACCCCGACAGTCGGGAGACGCAGATCCTCGTCCTCTCTCCCACCCGGGAACTCGCCATCCAGACCGCCGAGGAGTTCGCCCGCCTGGCGAAACACCACCGGGGCATCAACATCCTCCCGATCTACGGCGGGCAGCCGATAGACCGGCAGTTCCGGGCGCTGCAGCGCGGTGTCCAGATCGTCGTCGGGACGCCGGGGAGGGTGCTCGATCACCTCGACCGCGGGACCCTCTCGTTTGCCGGAGTGAAACTGGCCGTTCTCGACGAGGCCGACCAGATGCTGGATATGGGCTTTCGGGAAGACATCGAGAAGATCCTCGACGATACCCCGCGGGACCGCCAGACGGTCCTCTTCTCGGCAACCCTCCCAAAACCCATCCTCGAGATCTCGAAGAAGTTCCAGAAGAACCCCGAGTTCATATCGGTCGCACGCAAGGAAGTGACCGTCCCGCAGATCGAGCAACTCTACCTCGAGGTGCGCAGCAGGGACAGGCTCGAGATCCTCACCCGGCTGCTCGATATGTATGACCCGGAACTGACCCTGATCTTCTCGAACACCAAAAGGGGTGTTGACGACCTGACCACGCACCTCCAGGCCCGCGGTTACTTTGCCGAAGGCCTCCACGGGGACATGAAGCAGACCCTGCGGGACCGGGTGATGGCGAAGTTCCGTGCAGGCAGCATCGACATTCTGGTCGCGACAGATGTTGCCGCACGGGGTATCGACGTCGAAGACGTCGACCTGGTCATCAACTACGACGTCCCGCAGGATATCGAATACTACATCCACCGCATCGGCCGCACGGCACGGGCCGGACGCACCGGGCGGGCCGTCACGTTCGTGGGCCCGAAGGAGTACTTCAAGCTCCGGACGATCCAGAACTACACCAAGATCAAGATCGCCCGCATTCCGCTCCCGACACAGGGAGACGTCGAGGAGAGCAGGACGCGCAAACTCATCGACCGGGTGCAGCAGGTCATCAACGAGGGCGGCCTCGAACATTACGCGAATCTCGTCGAGCGGATCATATCCGAAGACTACACCTCCCTCGAGGTCGCCGCCGCCCTCCTGAAACTTGAGCTCGGCGGGACCGGGCCTGCCGACAGGGGCCAGGGCCTGCCGCAGGAGATCGGGCCGGCCCAGGGGCGGGCTCTGCTCAGGATCCCGGTCGGGAGAGAGCACCAGATCCGGCCGAAGGATATCGTCGGAGCGCTCGCGGGCGAGACCGGGATTCCCGGCAGCGCCATCGGTGCGATCAATATCTACGACACCTACTCCACCGTCGACGTGCCCCTCGATGCAGCGGACCGGGTCATCGAGGGGATGAAAGGAAAGACCATCGCCAGGGTCAGGCTGATCCGGCCGATCGAGATCGTCGGGGCGCCGGGCGACCGGTAAGGGCATATTACGGACCGGTGTCGAACGGAACCGGTTTCCTGGAATTCCTTTTTCCCGGGCCGGTGCAAAGCGCCGGAAGACTCGAGCCGCGCCGGAAGGGCCGCGGAACAGAACCGTCACGCATCCGAAACGCTTTCTCGGAAACCGGGACCGTTTCGAACGCGAACCGGCGGGAATGCCTCACGACAACCCGGGGGTGCGGCGGGATTCTCCCGGGTAGCGGCACCTATTTCCACCAGGGGAAACGACTATATACCCTGGTGTGTATTCTTCACCGTCGGGGGGTGGTGGCATCAATAGGTGTAAACGCAATCTTCAGAATCTTCCGGAGTCTCATCGCCATCGAAAAGAAGGAGAATTATCTGCCCTGTAACCCGCATATTGACGATATATATTCATGAGAAGGTGTGCTGCAAAACTCCTGCCCGGGTTTGACCAGCCATCTCTGCCACCTGCCCTGCATCAGGGGGCGCGACGGGGCAACCCGACCCGAAGCGTCTTCTTCCGGAATTCCGCACGAATCTGCCGGGAGGGGGCGGCCGCGAGCTCACGGCCGCCTGTTGACGTTATTGAGGTGATATATTCTTTTTTTGGTGCGTTTTCTGCTCTTCAGGTATTCTGAACCACGAGCTCCGCATTCAGCATGTCCAGGTAGTCGGAGAGGAGGCGGGTGATCAGGAAGTTCTGCCGGACGTGCTCCTTGCCGGCCCGCCCGAGCCGCTCCCCGAGCTCCGGGTTCTCGAGGACCTGCCGGATCCTCCAGGCAAACCCGTCCGTATCGGTCGGTTCGAGGAGGAAACCGGTCTCGCCGTCCTCGATCTGGAGCGGTATGCCGCCGACGCGGGACGCAATGACCGGCCGCCCCTTCCAGAGCCCTTCGGTGACGGTCAGGCCGAACCCCTCGCGGAGCGACTTCTGGAGGATGACGCACGAGACCCGCTGCAGGGCGTTGACCAGCAGGTGATCCTCGGCGGTGATCAGGATGACGTCGCCGGCGTCGATGAACTCCCGGGCCTTCTCTTCGACCCGCCGGTAGATGGCCCAGCCTTCGGGGTCGTCGGGGGCCATGCTCCCGCAGAGCACCAGCCTGCAGTCGACGTGCTCGCGCACCCGGGCAAAGACGTCGACGACGCCTTCGGGGTCCTTCCACTTGTCGAACCGCGAGATCTGGGTGATCAGCGGCTTGTCGATCGGCACGCCGTACTTCGTAAGAAGTCCATCAATCTCCGCTTCGGAGAGGTCGCGGTTCTTCTCCGAGAGCGGATCGATCGCCGGCCGGCAGATCCACTGCTCCATCGCCATCCCCTTGCGCCGGTACTCCTCGTGCGAGATGACCATCCGGTCGTAGTCCAGGACGAAGTCCTTGAGGAACTCCCAGAGGTCCGTGTTCGGGTTCGAGAGATCGACGTGGCACCGCCAGACCCAGGGCTGGGTCTTCTGGTAGAACCGGATCAGGGGCAGGGGCTGCGGATCGTGGATGACCACCAGGTCGTGGTCGATCGCCATCTGCCCGGAGAAGCACTCGTTCGTCCGGAGGTAAAGGCCCTTTTCCTCGTCCGAGAACATGATCGCCTGTCCCTGGAGCGCGTTGTGGAAGTTCTTGGTGATGGTGAAGAAGTCGCCCTCGCCGTTCAGGATGTTCCACTGTGTTCTGATCCCGACGTCGTTCATGAGCGGAACCAGCGAGAGGATCATCTCCGCTACGCCGCCGCTCTGGTATGTCGAGTTCACGTGAAGGACCCTCTTCCCCTGGAGCGCCGCCGCCTTGCGGTAGAGCCCGGAGACGACATCGTCGCCGACGATGGGCCGGTGGTCCTCGAGTGTCCGGCCGTTGTCGCAGATGCAGGTTATTCCATCCATGTAGGCCATTGCATATCTCCCCCTCAGAGACAAGTCTACTGACTTACTACACAGAGCATCTGTACCCACGGATTAATAAATATATGGATGTAAAAATAATTATTTTAATCAAGATTTTAGTCGATAAGAGAGACTATAGATGCCGAATATGAATTCGAACAACATATATTCATGACGTGCAAGACGAAAAAGGTTAATAAGGTGACAGAATTCTGGGCCTTCTGGATGGCGCTTCCCCGGGGAGCGCGGGGGCTCCGTTCGCGCGACGCGCCACCCGAAGCACGGGGAGAAACGCCCATATAAACCGGAATCTTACCATTATACGGTGCGATGTATCGAAAGCACGCCGGGAAAACCGGCAGCGAACCAGGGTGCACACCCCTGTTCACCACCTTCGACGGCGTAACCTTCAGGAGAATGCCGCCGGGAGCCGACGCCGTCTACGTCGTCGGCGAGTACCGCATCGGCGACATCCGGCCGGACGATATCGTCCTGGATCTCGGGGCCAACGTGGGTGCTTTCTGCATCCGTGCCGCCCGGCGCTCAAGGCGCGTGCTGGCCGTCGAACCCGTCCTCACCGACGCCCTGCAGGAGAACATCGGAAGAAACGGCGGTGGTGTCATGGTGGTCGACGGTGCGCTCGGCACGGGGGAGAGTGTTCGGATCACCTGGGGAGAGAAGACATGTACCGTGGCGACCCGGACCCTCGGGGAGTTTGCCGCCATGGCCGGAGGATGCGACTTCCTGAAGTGCGATTGTGAAGGGGCGGAGTGGTCGATCCGGCCCGAAGACCTCGACGGCGTGCGCCGTATCGAGATGGAACTCCACATGCCGCCGATCGGGGGGCCGATGAACAGGGCGCTTCTCGACTACATCGGGGAACATTACGATTTCGAGATCGAGCGGAAGCCCGGCTACGACGTGAAGGGCGTGATGGGAGTCCTGCACGCCGTCCGGAAGAACGGCAGATGACAGACGGGGATCGCATCACCCTCCTCACAGTATTTCCTGGAATTCCGGGAGATTGCACCAGATGCCGGCAACCCTGCCCGGGCCGGCAAGCATAAATAGGAACCCGCGACAACGCTCCCAGCGGTGAAGTAGTATGGCACAGGCAAAAGAAGGCGACACCGTCAAGGTGCACTACACAGGAAAACTTGAAGACGGAACGGTCTTTGACACATCAGAAGAACGATCGCCACTGGAGTTCACCATCGGCAGCGGGCAGATCATCTCCGGGTTCGAACAGGCCGTGGTCGGCATGGAGCCGAGCGAGGCAAAAACCGCCACGATCCCGCCCGAAGAGGCATACGGTCCGCACCGTGAGGACATGACGCTTACGGTGGACCGGGGACAGTTCCCTGAAGACATCAAACCCGAACCCGGCCAGCAACTCCAGGTCCAGCAGCCCGATGGCAGGGCGGCCATCGTCACCGTCAGCGACGTCTCGGAATCGACCGTGACGCTGGACGCGAACCACCCGCTGGCCGGACGACCCCTGACGTTCGAGATCCGGCTCGTGGACATCGTCGGCGCTGCACAGGAGCAGGCAACCGGGTAATCCCTAAGACCTCAGTAATTTTTTTAATTCCGGAAGCGGGCGGGTGTTGACGATATCGCCGGCCGTCAGCCATCCCCGCCGGGCGGTCGCGATGCCGAACTCCATGTACCGGAGGTTCTCCCGGCTATGCGCGTCCGAGGCGAGCGAGAACCGGACGTTGTGCTCACGGGCCGCGCGGGCGTTGACGTCGGAGAGGTCCAGCCTGCCCGGGAACGCGTTGATCTCCATAAGAACCCCGAGCGCCGCCGCGGCATCGAAGATCGCGCCGAGATCGATCCGGTAGGGCTCCCGCGAGAGGAGTATCCGCCCTGTCGGGTGGCCGATGATGTCGACGTGATCGTTGTGCATCGCCGTGAGCACCCGTTCGGTCATCTCTTCCTCGGACATCTTGAACCCGGAGTGGACGCTCGCCACCACCACGTCGAGGTCCGCAAGAATGCTGTCCGGGAGGTCGATCTTGCCGTCCATGCCGATGTTGCACTCGGTGCCGGCTAGAAGGGTGAAGTCGCCGTCGCTCTCCCGGTTGATCCGCTCGATCTCGCGCATCTGGTCGGCCAGGCGCCCCGGGGAGAGGCCGCGGGCGATGTGAAGGGTCTCAGCATGGTCGCAGATGGCGATGTACTCGTAGCCGAGCGCTCGCGCCGCCTCCGTCATCTCCTCGATGGAATGGGCACCCTCACTCCAGCGTGTGTGGACGTGGAGGTCGCCTTTGATCGCGTCGTAGCCGACGAGGCCGGGCAGGTTCCCGGTCCGGGCGGCCTCGATCTCGCCCCGGTTCTCCCGGAGTTCCGGCTCGATCCAGGCGAGATCGAGGGCCCGGTAGACTCCTGCCTCGTCTTCCCCCGCGACCGTCCGGCCGCTTTCGAGGTCCACGAGCCCGTACTCGTTCAACCGCCAGTTCCTCGCGATTGCAAGCTTCCGCAGAGCAATGTTATGCTCCTTTGAACCCGTGAAGTACTGGAGCGCAGCCCCGAAATGCTCGTCCTCCACCACCCGGAGATCGACCTGGATGCCGGTCGCGAGCACCACCGAAGTCTTCGTCGTCCCCCGGACGAGGACGCGCTCGACCCCGGGGAGGGTGGCAAAGACCTCCATCACCTCCTCCGGGCGCGAGGAGGTCGCGAGGATGTCCACATCCCCGATCGTCTCTTTTCTCCGGCGTATCGATCCGGCGAGGCTCACCTGCCCGACAGTGGAAAGCGATGAGAGGCGCCGCTCGATATCCCGGGCGACGGGCAGGATGTAGCCGAGGAGGCGGCGCTCTTTTGCCATCCTGCTCACCCGGATGCTCGCGAGGATGTTCTGTTCGGTCTTCTCTGCAAAGCCGGGGAGGTCGCGGATCCGGCCGGCCAACGCCTTCGCCTCCAGGTCGTCGATGGTCCGGATACCGAGTTCCCGGGAGAGGGCGATCGCCTTCTTCGGCCCGATCCCCTCCAGCCGGGTCAGGTACTGTACGCCCTCCGGGAGTTCCTCGCGGAGAGACATCAGGTACGCGAGGCTGCCGGTCTCGACGATCTCCCGGATTTTTTTGGCGATGCCCCTGCCAACCCCGGGGATCTCGTCGAGGTCTCCTTCCCGTGCGACGTCGGCGATATCCTCCGGCAGGGTCTCGATCGCCTGTGCCGCCCGTCGGTACGCCTGCGGCTTGAACCGGACACCCTTGATCTCGAGCAGATCGGCGACCTCGTAGAGGATCGCCGCGACCTCCATGTTGGTCACCCGTGAAAGGCTCTCCATACCGTCACACCTCTCCCTGCCGGCGGAAAATGGCCGCGATCTCGGCGGCCGTCGTCGCCTGCTCGGGGCTCTTCTCGTCCCGCCACCGCACGAACCTCGGGAACCGCAGGGCGAGACCCCGCCGCCGCTCCGGGTCCCAGTTGCAGGTATGGACGGGGCTCTCGGTGATCTCGAGCCCGAGAACCTCGACGACCCGGGCCGGCGCGAACCAGAAATCCGGCGCCGCCTGCGGGTTCACCATCACCCGCGCCGGCTGCCGGTCCACCTTTGCCGCGGCAAGCCGGCGGGGAAGGTCCGAGAGGTCGACGTCTGAGAACCCCGCCCCCATGCCGCAGACCGTCTGGAAGAGATCCTCCTCGTGGTTATAGGCGGCGCAGAGGACCGAACCGTAGGTCCCGGCCCGCTTCCCCCGCCCGGCGTTGGCGCCGACGATGACCAGGTCGAGCGTATCGGATAGATCGGGGCCATAATCGCTCTTCCACTTGATCCACTGCCACTCCCGCGCCCCCGCCCGGTAGAACGAGTCATCCGCGCACGATTTGCAGACGACTCCCTCGAGTCCCCGCTCGATGCAGGCGAGGTAGAACTCCGTGATCCCGTCGGTGTCCCCCGTTACAATGCGGTCTGCGGGGGAGATGTGCTTATCCCGGCCGATGACCTCCTCGAGCTTCGCCCGGCGCTCGGGGTAACTGCGGTAGAGACAGGACTCGCCGTCTACGTAGAGGAGGTCGAAGGCCCGGTAGGTTGCGGGGATCTCGCCGGCGACCTCGCTGACCCGGTACTTCCGGCGCCGCCGCATCAGCGCCTGGAAGGGCCGGTAGGTGCCGGTCTCGTGGTCGAACGCGACCGCCTCGCCGTCGAGGATCGCCGTATCGGCCGTGACATACTGCCGGACGTGGCGGACGATATCGGGATACTGGTGGGTGACGTCGGTCAGCCGCCGCGAGAAGAGGGTGACGTCGTCACCGTCCTTGTGCGCCTGGATCCG
>NZ_DAFZ01000052.1:22610-22907 GCF_002498065.1 Methanoculleus sp. UBA208
CGTCCTTGTGCGCCTGGATCCGTTCGCCGTCGTACTTCTCCTCGACGGCGATGACCGGGGAGCCGATCCGCTCGAGGATCTCCGATATCCGGGCGACCCGCTGGGTGAGCATCGGCCGGATGGGCTTATGAAGGGTGACGGTGATCGCCCGCACCCCGAAAAGGCCCTCCTCCCGGAGCGTCCGGGCCACGCGGCCGATATCGGAAGATATGTTGTAGGCGTGCTCGAGGGGCGGGCGCTGCGCTTTCGAGCCCCAAAAAAACTCCGCCAGCGCAACGAGTGTGGTCATGTCCCCGA
>NZ_DAFZ01000024.1:0-16001 GCF_002498065.1 Methanoculleus sp. UBA208
AGGGGGGGGCATCCCCCCTCCCCGTCAGCCCCACCCCAAACGCGATATCCCCTCGGAAGCCGTTTTCGGGCTTACGGCATCCTTGCAGGCACGGATAGGAACTTGCATCTGACATCTTCGCAACCCCATTCACCCCACCAAACCCCCTATATCGCCTGACCCCCAACACTCCCTCAAGAGACCGGGGAGGAGGACTTCAAAGAGTGACGACCGGCGGCCGCATCATCCTGCACGTGGACATGGACAGTTTCTTCGCCTCCGTCGAGGTCCGCCGCGACCTCTCTCTTGCCGGGAGGCCGGTGATCGTGGGCGCCGACCCGAAGGGAGGGGTGGGCCGCGGGGTCGTGAGCACCTGCTCGTATGAAGCCCGCCGCTATGGCGTCCACTCCGGCATGCCCATCTCCCGGGCGTACGACCTCTGCCCGTATGGCGTCTACCTCCCGGTGAACCGCCCGCTCTACGTCCGGGTCTCGGAGGAAGTCATGGCGGTCCTCTCCCGGCACGCCGGCCGCGTCGAACAGGTTAGCATCGACGAGGCTTACCTCGACGTCAGCGATGCCGGAAGTTTCCCGGCGGCAGAAGCACTTGCCGCTGCAATCAAGCGGGAGGTCCGGGAGGAGACGGGGCTCACCTGCTCGGTCGGCGTCGCCCCGGGCAAGGCCGTGGCAAAGATCGCCTCCGACTACGAAAAACCCGACGGGCTGACGGTTGTCCCACCGGACGGGGTCGCGGGATTCCTCGCCCCCCTGCCGGTGGGAAAGATCCCGGGTATCGGGAAGAAGACCGGTGAAGACCTCCGGCGGATGGGCATCCTGACCATCGGCGACCTTGCGTGCCGTGACGTCCAGGACCTCATCGCCCGGTTCGGGAGACACGGCGTCCTGATGCACCGCCTCGCCCGGGGCATCGATGACGGGGAGGTGCAGGGCAGGGAGGGGTGCAAATCCGTCTCCCGGGAGACGACGTTTGAAGCGGATACCGCCGACCCGGACGTCCTCGCGGGAACCCTTGCCGAACTTGCGGATGTTGTCGCCGGGACGCTTGCCGCCGACGGTCTCCGGTGCCGTACCGTCACGGTCAAGGTCAGATACCGCGACTTTCAGACGCACACCCGGTCGCGGACGCTCCCGCGGTTCACCGCGGACCCCGAGGTGATCCGGGGGGCCGCATCCGCTCTCCTCCTGCCGTTCCTCAACGGGACGGACGTCCGGCTCCTTGGTGTCAGGCTCTCGGCGCTTGAGGGCGGCCGCACCCGGCAGGCGTCGATCGACGAATTTCTCTCCCCCTGAAGAGGAATTGTCAGCAAAATCTGCGGCTATTGCTTCGCGGCTGGTGGAGCCGGGCGAACCTTCTTTACATCCGGCGCGCACCATGGTTCCGGTATGCCCGATATCTGGATCGTGCTCCTCGTTGCCATCCTTCTCCTCCTCTTCGCGGTGCCGATCGTCCAGCAGCAGGTGACCCGGGCCCGCCGCCTGCGGGCGATCCGGGACCTGGAGGTGGAGCGCCGAACCAGGGTCATCGCCCTTATCCACCGGCAGGAACGAGTCGCGTTTCTGGGCATCCCGCTCTTCCGCTACATCGACATCAATGATTCCGAGGAGATCCTCAGGGCGATCCGGCTCACGGAGCCGGAGATGCCGATCGACTTCATCATCCACACCCCCGGCGGCCTGATCCTCTCCTCCGAACAGATCGCGATGGCGCTCCGGCGCCACAAGGGTAAGGTGACCGTCTTTGTTCCCCACTACGCCATGTCGGGCGGGACGCTCCTCTGTCTCGCCGCCGATGAGGTGGCGATGGACGAGAACGCCGTGCTCGGTCCGGTCGATCCGCGGATCGGGGAGTATCCGGCGGCGTCGATCCTGCGGGTTCCGCGTTTGAAACCGCCGGAGGAGATCGAGGACGAGACCTTCATCCTGGTCGACATCGCTTCAAAAGCCCAGAACCAGATGCGGGAGTTCGTGACCGATCTCCTCCGGGAAAGGATGGACGCCGGGCAGGCGGACCGCCTCTCCCGCCTGCTCACAGAGGGGAGATGGACCCACGACTACCCGATCACTCTCGAGCAGGCACGGGAACTCGGCCTCCCCGTCACCCCCGGTATGCCCGCCGGGATCTACCGGTTGATGGACCTCTTCCCGCAGGCGATGCCCCGCCGCCCGTCGGTTGCCTATGTCCCGATCCCTTACCGGGAGGAGGAGAAGAAAGGGTGACGTTTCACCCTCCCTCTCCCCGGGATCTGCGAAAATACCAATGAAATTCATTTTAAAATTCCGGAACCAATATTACCCTGTTTGCGGCCCGCACCCGCAGGGCTTCTGTGGGTACGGGGCCGGCAGGGAGCGGTAACAATGACTTCGACCATAACGCACGCATTGCTCGTCTGCCTGTTCCTCGCAGCGGCCCTTCTCTCTGCAGGATGTACAGGCGGGGAGCAGCCTCCCGCAGAGCAGGAGCCGGGCCCGGTGTTCCGGGGAGAGACGCTGGGTTACGACGACCGCGTGGTGTTCCGTTTCATCCCGAACACCGACGAACCGGGGGCCTACAGCGTGACCTGTACAATCGAGCGGGACGTCTCCTGGGGAACGACGAGCGAGACCCGGGAGGACGTGCTGTACGAGAATGTCTCCCGCGGCAACCCCATCGAGTTCGTCGTCCCGCGCGAGGATCCCTCGGACGGCGCGGCGATCGAGATCGAGATCAGGAACACCGCAGGTGAAGTCCTGCACCAGAGCAGGACGTCCGTATCTCCTGCGACACCCGTCCCGACATCGCCGTGACCCGGAGGTGAGGGCTCCCCAGCCCTTATCCCGTCCCGCGACCTACTTTCCTTTGATCGTGAGCACTTACCTCCAGCTGCGCCTGGATGCGTTTGACCGTTTACAGGACCCCCTCTGCAACAATAACCCCGACCGGAACGGTTTCCGTCGGCTCTGTTACCAGTGCCCGTTCGCCGTGAGGACCGCAGGCGCCGTCTACTGCGAACGCTTCGAGATCCCCATCCGGGCGCGGGATAAGTATGCCCTGCCGGGATGGAAAGCGATACGGAACGCGATCCTGGATCGCGACGGACAGCAATGCACCGTCTGCGGCGGAGGCAAAGACCTCCACATCCACCATCTCGACGGCGATCCCACGAACGACGACCCGGCGAACCTGCTTACCCTCTGCGGCATCTGCCACGCCCGGGTGCATACCGAGCTCCGCCGGGAAGGAGGGGCGAGAAGGGTTGCGCGGGTGCTCCCGGCGGTGCGGCGCCGTGCCGCCCGGTCGACGCGATTCCCGGTGAGCGGAGAGACGAGACGTTCCTGAACGCCGCTTCCCCCGCCAGCCATCGTCAGGAGTGGGGGAACGGTTATATCTTATGCCCGCTACCAGTAGCGTGACCGTGGGGGGAATGTCCGGAATGAGTATTACAGGAAAACTCTTCGGCAGGGGTGATCCCGAAGACCGGGAAGGGCCCGGCACCGATACCGCAGTGAGCAGGAAAGCGGTCTCCCTCGCCCAGCAGGGACGATTCGGCGAGGCTATAGGTTGTTTTGACCGGGTGCTCGAAGAAGATCCGGCCAACGTGAAGATGTGGAATAACAAGGGTGTCTTCCTCGATCTCATCGGCAGGGATCAGGATGCGGTTGCCTGCTGGGAGAGAGCGCTCTCGATCGACCCGGGTTTTGCTCCGGCATGGGTCTCCCGGGGAATGCTGCACCGGCGCCGCAACCGGCTCGAGGAGGCGCTCGCCTGTTACGACCGTGCCCTGGAACTCAACCCTGATTCCGCGGTCGCCTGGTACAACCGGAGCGGCATCTTCGTCGCGATGCACCGGCTGGACGATGCAGTCGCCTGCTACGAGCGGGTTCTCTCGATAGACCCGCATTTCGTGGCGGCCTGGACCGATCTCGGTTACGCCCACTTTCTCCAGCACCGGCACGAGGACGCCGTCGCCTGTTACGACAGGGCTATCGCCGACGATTCCGGGAGCGTCCGGGTCTGGAGCCTGAAGGGAGGCGCCCTGTATGCGCTCGGGGAGTACCGGAAAGCGCTCGAATGCTTCGACCGGGTGCTCGCGATCGATCCGAAGTACGCCGCCGGGTGGAGCATGAAGTGCAGCGTCCTCTACCACCTCGGCATGTACCGGCATGCGCTTGCATGCGCCGACAAGGCGCTTGAGATAAACCCCTCCTGCGAACTGACCAATCAGGTCAGAAAGATGCTCCTCTCCCTCATCCAGAATTGGTGAGGGGGCCGTCCTCTTCCTCCGGGCCCGGCCCGCCCGGAACCGTTCCGGAAGGTTGACGCCGGGTGCCGTCCAACCGGGAACTGCCATACCGGGCGGGAACTCTCCCCTGGGGGAGACTCCGACCGTCTATTACCCGGTGACGCCAACAGGTGGATTGTATCCATGCCGGTCGACCAGACCCCCATAGGCACGTTCTCGCGGATCACCCGGCTCTCGCAGAAAGCGCTCCGCCTCTACGACGAGCGGGGCTCCTCGTCCCTGCGGCAAGGGACATCTGCACGGGGTACCGCTACTACACCTTCGCCCAGGCCGGGCGGGGTATCCGTATCCGAAACCTGCTCTGGCTCGGGTTCGGCCTCTCCGAGGTGGAAGCCATTCTCGAGGCACGGGAACGCGGCGACGCCGGGACGATCCGGGATCACTTCACACGGCGTCTCGCTGCAACCGAACGGGAGGCCGGCCGGCTGCATGCGATTGCAGAGGCCCTGCGGACGCAGGACCCACTGAACGGAGGATTCCGTATGTCGATACCGAACCTGTTATCAAGGATATCCCTGCCATGCGGGCGCTTTCCCGCCGGGAGCGGGGTGTTTACCAGGAGGCGATCCCGAGACTGATCGGGGAACTCTGCGCTTATGTCTGTCCTGCTGAAGGGCGGCAGCCCGCGGCAAAGATGGCCGGGCCGATCATGTTCATCTGCCACGACGAGGAGTACCGGGAGGCGGACGCAGATATCGAGGTGGCGATCCCGATCATCGGGTCCGTCAACCTCGAGGGGGGCGCCGGGGTCGTGACCCTTCCGGGCGGTAAGTTCGTCTCGGTGCTCCACACGGGCCCCTACCCCGGTGTAGGGAAGGCTTACGAGCGGCTCTTTTCCTACATGAACGAGCACCGCCTCGTGCCGGCCGGCCCCTCGCGGGAACTCTACCTCAACGATCCTGCCGAGGTGCCGGGAGGAGGAACTCCTGACCGAGGTCCAGTTCCCGGTGGAGGACCATCCCCCGTCCCCCTGAAGGGAGCGGTCATTCTCCCGCGACCTCGAAGACGTGACGGCCCCACCCGGGGATGTCGAGGAAAAGGCCGGGCGAAAGGAGCCCCTCACCGTCCCGGTCGTACCGTGCCTCTCCCATGAGGTCCCGGAGGCGGATCGCCTTCCCCGCGAGATCGGCCCACGGGAACGGGACGTAGCACTGGCCCCGGTCGGGGGCGTAGTTGACGGCGACAAGGCAGCGCTGCCCCTCCCTCTCCCGGGCGAAGGCGATGTAGCCGTCGTGGGAGAGGTCCCCCTCCCATGCGGGGCGACAGTCGAGAAGTTGCCACTCGCCGTCCCGAAACACCGGAAGGCGCAGGCAGGAAAAGAGCCGCCGGTAGAACTCTTCTATGGCCCGGTCGGCCGGCTCCTCCGGCCACCGGCAGAGGTGGACTGGAATCTTCTTCCGCCGCCCGGTAAACTGCCCCTGGTGGAAGAACCGGAGGCCGGGGCAGAGGAAGGCGAGGACGGCGGCGGCCCGGTGGCGGTCGGGCGGGAAGGATGCCGCCGCCCGGCTCTCGTCGTGGTTCTCGAGGAACCTGACGGATCTTTTCTGGTATTCCGGGTCCGCCCGGAAATGCTCCCGCACCGGCCGGGCTGCTCCGTTTCGGAGCCGGTCATAGAGGCGCTTGTCGTAGGTGTAGTCGAATCCCTGCTGCTGGAGCGCCCACTCGAGGTCCCAGTAGACCTCCGCCACGAAGGTAAATCCGGGGTGCTCTTTGTGGACGCCTTCGATTGCGCGGGGCCAGAAGGGTTCCGTCTCCCGCCCCCAGGTCCGCCGGAAGATCTCCGGAAGGACGAGCATCGCCATATCGCACCGGAGGCCGTCGCACCATCCCGCGATCCTCTGCAGTTCGGCGATCATCGTCTCCTGCATGGCCTGATTGCCGTAATCGAGCTGCAGGGTGTCGGGCCAGCCGCCGGAGTAGGGATCCCGGCCGTGAGCGATGACGGCCGGGCCTCCGGGGAGGTCCACCCGGGCGAATTCCTGCGGCCGCCGGGCGAGTTCCTCCTCCGTGCCGTGGATGTAGTAGTCCGGGCGGTCCCGCACCCAGGGGTGGTCGGGTGCGGTGTGGTTCGGGACGAAGTCGAGCATCAGCTGCATACCGTGCCGGTGCAGGCGGTCGCGGAACCGGGCGAGTTCCTCCGGCTCCCCGAGGTCGGGATGCAGCCGGTAGCCGGCGACGGCAAAGGGGGAGCCGCAGATGTCCTCCTCGTCAAGATCGGGAAGCAGGCACCGGTATCCGGCGAGCCACCGGTCGTTCGAGCGGGAGACCCGGCGCCCGGCCTCCCCGGTCTCCCAGGCTCCCATGAGGTAGACCCAGGAGAAGCCGCATTCGGCAAGCCCCGCGAGCCAGGCGTCCGGGACATCGTCGAGCGTGAGGCGGCGCCCGGCCTTCCTGCCGAGGTGCCGGAGCCGGACGCGGACGTTGACCTCGTAGAGGGAGGGGTGGCGTGGGGTATGGGTGTTCATGGCATCTCTCCCGGATCTCGGGGTGGATAGAGGTATCCCTGCTCTACCAGATAGCGGAATGCAGGTCGTCGTCCCGCCGGAACCCCCGGAACGACCGGGTGCCCTGCACCGCGTCGACGACCAGGGTGTCCGTCGCCCGCATGAACGCCGCGAGCGGCGCATGCATCCGGGCGTCGAGGCAGCGGTAGAGGAAGTTCCGGAGCGCCGTCTCTGCCCGCAGTTCGGGGATGAGGCGCCGGCGGAGGAGGGTGGTGTAGGTCCCGGCGAGCGGTGCGGCGGAGGTAAGGTGGCGGTCGACGGCGTGGGCGGCGAGTTCCGCCGTCCGGTGGGCGTAAAAGATCCCCTCGCCGAGGAGCGGGCTTGCAAACCCGGCCGCATCCCCGACGAGAACCGTCCCCTCATGTGCCGGGGAGAGGATGTAGTTCCCGAGCGGGAGCGAAAAGCCGGCAGGTTTCCGATCGGTGAACGCAGAAAAGCCGACAGTCTTCAGGAACTCTTCGAAGCGTTCGGGGAGGCCTTTTCGTTCACCCGCAGCAGCCCCCCTATCCCCACGACGATCGCCTCCCTGTTCGGGAAGACCCACCCGTAGCCCCACCGGCAGGCGGCAAAGACCAGGTGGGGCGTCGCGAGGCCGTCGTCCAGGCGGATCGGTCCGTCATCGTTTGCGAGCGTTTCCGCCTCTTTGCGGGGATCGAAAGTTCCAGCGTCCACCCGAGGTTTTCGTGCCACCGCTTCATGTCGACGACGCTCTCCGGGAGGGAACGCCGGACCCGGCTATGGACCCCGTCGGCCCCGATGAGGACCCGGGCAGCGTACCGGTCCCCGTCGGATGTCGTGACGGTCCGGCGGGCATGATCGATTTCGGCCGCTTCTGCGCCCGTGTGGACTTCCACTCCTGCCTGTGCCGCCCTCCCGGCAAGGTAGGTGTCGTAGCGCTCCCGCCGGGTGAAGTAGACCGGTTCCGCAAGGTCTTCGGCGAGGATGCGGCGGCTTCCGATGTAGAGTGCGTATCCTGTCCCGGTGAAGTCGAGCAGCCCTTCCTGCCGGAGGGCATCGACCGGGAGAGAAAAAACCCTGTCGAGAAACCGGACGGTTTTCTGGCTGAGGCAGCCGCCGCAAACCTTATCCCGGGGGTACGTCCGCTTTTCAAGGAGCACCACCCGGTGCCCGGCCTCCCCGAGCAGGCAGGCGGCTGTGCTCCCGGCGGGCCCGCCGCCGACGACGACCGCATCGTATTCGGGCCGACCCTTCATCTCCTCTCTCCTTGCGATGATAGATTCCGGCACAGACCATATCTCTTTCCCCGCGAGAGCGGATCGCTCCCCGAACACTTTCACCCCCCGCGGAGCAGGCTCTTTTATTCGCGGGCCGATGCTTCCGGTATGTCCGTCGCGGAGCAGAAACTCACCTATCTCACCGCTGCCGGGCGGTTCGACATCTGCAGCCCGGGCGAGTGCCTTCAACTCCTCCCGATGACACTCGACGCCCGAAAGACCTCTCAAGCGCCGGAAATTCTGCCTGTTCCGCTCGATACCCCTCGTGCATCTCAAGAAGCTCTCGGCGGTCTCGAAGACCCGAATGTGCGAACCGTGATCGCTCCCTATATCTCCTACAACCGCCGGACGGGCGGGTGCGGGCGGATGCTCAAGATGCTCCTCAACGGCACCTGCTCCTACGACTGCGCCTACTGCCCCGTCCGCACCCGGCGGGAGCCGGTGAGTTTCTCCCCCCGGGAGTTCGCCGATACCTTCCTCCGCCTCTGGCGGGACGGACTCGTCGAAGGACTTTTTTTGAGTTCCGGCATCCCCCGGGACGTCGATTATGTAATGCACGATCTCGTGGAGACGGGGGAGCTCCTGCGCCGCCGGGGCTACGGCGGCTACCTTCACCTGAAGGTCCTCCCCGGCGCAACCCGGGCGGATATCCACGACGCCGCCCGCGTGGCCGACCGGATCAGCATCAACCTGGAGACGACGTCCCCCGACCGCCTTGGGGGTATCGCCGGGGTGAAGGACTACCGGCAGGATATCCTGAAGCGCCAGTCGTGGGTGGCGGAGGAGAAGCCCGGCGGCCACACCACGCAGCTCGTTGTCGGGGCGGCAGACGAGACCGATGCTGAGGTCCTCTCCTGCCTCGCCGACCAGTACCGGCGGGTCCGCCCCTCCCGGATCTACTTTTCGGCGTTCCGCTCCCTCCCCGGGACTCCCCTTGCATCGCACCCCGATACACCGGCATGGCGGGCGAGGCGGTGGTACCAGGCCGACTTCCTGCTCCGTGAGTACGGCGTTACGGCCGACGAACTCCGGTCTATCTTTGATGAAGAGGGGTTCTTTCCCGACCGCGACCCGAAAGTCGTCCTTGCGGCCGGGAGGATGCCGGTGAACGTCAACCTTGCCCCGCGCCGCGACCTCCTCCGGGTTCCCGGGATCGGGCCGAAGGGGGCGGACAGGATCCTCTCGCAGCGGAGAGTGCGGCCGTTTACCGGATCTGCTGATCTTGCCCGGGCCGGTATCCGGGGGAAAGCCGCCGGACGCTATCTCACGTTCGGCGGGCGGGAGACGGTGCAGACGAAGCTTGTCCTGTAGCGTGCGGACGGATGCGGTTTCCCAAAAATTGGTGGGGCTTACCTGACCTGCCCAAACTCGGTGCCCACGTCGGCAGCAGACCGGTAGGTCCGGTCGCTGAACCTCTCAAGCGCCGCGATCACGTCCTCCGGGGCGTTGTTTGTTCTGGCATGGGCGATCAGGTCCTGTCTGCCCGCCGGGTAGTCCATGCCCTTGAGGTAGACCTGCAGGTCGGCGGCGGAGAGGTGCGCGAGGGACGGCGCTCCCGGGGTTGTCGCGGGCCGTTCAACCGCCGCTCCCTCCTCCTCGGCCTTCATCATGGACTCGAGTGTCGGAGCGTGTGCCTCCGTCACCGGCCGGGTTTCGGCCTCAACCGGCTGCTCTCTTCGGACCTCCTCGACGACAGTCTCCCGTGGCGCGGTCTCCGTCACCGCCGTCCTGGCCCTCCCCTCTTCCACTTCCCCGGCCTTTATCGGCATCTCCTCACGGACACCCCTCTCCCGCACCTCCACGCGCTCCGTCGTGACGACCTCGCGCGGCGGGGCCTCCGTTCGGGTCACGGCCCGGGCCTCCTCCTGGCTCGGGGGACCCATCGGCCGTCTCGACTCGATCAGGCTCCAGTTCGCTTCTCTCGGCCAATCGCCTTCCGAGAACCCGGGCTCGTTGTCGAGCCTGTACTTGCTGATGTTCGCCACAAAGACGTCGTCCCCCGGCCGGTAGACCATGGCCTCGATAGGGATCGCGAAGAGCTTCGACCCGAGACCGAACATCCCCCCGGTCCTGAGCACTGCGTATACCACTCTTCCCGTGGGGAGACCTACTCGCAGGCTCGAGATCTCACCGAGATCATAGCCCTCCGGGTTCTTCACCCGTTTCCCCACGACATCTTCGGATGAGAAGAACTCCTGCCCCTCCGTCCTCCGTACCTGCTGTTCAAGAATCGTTTCGGCCATTGCAACCACCATATCCCTGGTACGCTTCCGAAGGCAGTCTTCACCTTCGCGCAGAGCGGGCGATGCGCGTTGCGACTATTTAAGAGTTCCCCGGCCCCTGGACCGGGGCGCCGGGAGGGGATTTTCCGCCGCACAAAGAGCATACGGGGGAGGGTGGGAGGGATGTTTCCCGGCTGCCGCCCGCAGCGGTGGAATTTGTCCCCTCACTTGACGTTGCCGAACTCCGTGCTCACGTCGGTGGCTGACCGGTAGGTCCGGTCGCCGAACTGCTCAAGCGCCGCGATCACGTCCTCCGGGGCGTTGTTTGTTCTGGCGTGGTTGATCAGGTCCTGTTTGCCCGCCGGGTAGTCCATACCCTTGAGGTAGACCTGCAGGTCGGCAGCGGAGAGGTGGGCGAGCGACGGCCCCGTGCTCCGGGCAACGGGAGGCTCTTCGCGGACCTCCTCGACCATGGTCTCCGCCCGTGCCGGCTGTCCCCCGCGAATCTCGCTGCCGAACTCCTCGCTCACCTCGGCGGCAGACCGGTAGGACCGGTCGGAAAAGCCCTCGAGCACCGTGATCACGCTCTCCGGGGCCTGGTTCTTTCTGGCGTGGTTGATCAGGTCCTGCCTGCCCGCGGGGTAATCGATGCCCTTGAGGTAGGTCTGCAGGCCTGCGGCCGAAAGGTGCCCGGGAGCCGGTCCCGGCGTCGTCGTGGGCCGTTCGGCTTCCGTCACCGGCCGGGTCTCCATCCCGCCCGTGCGCTCCCTCTGGACTTCCCTGACGCCGGGTTCCCGGGGCGGGGCCTCCGTTGTTACCGGCCGCTCCTCGGCACGCTGGCCCGTCGGCTGCCCTCCCCAGCCGCCCGCGACCGTCTGGACGGGCGGCGGCGTCGGAACGGTCCTCTCCCTGCCCGGGGCCGTGGTCTCCGCCGGTGCGGCCGCCGCTGCCTCCCGTGGCGGCGGGACTTCTCTCTCCGTCACCGGGGGCGCGGGCTCCGCTGCCGCACGCGCCGGGGGTGGTGTCCGGATCAGGCTCCAGTCCCCCTCGCGAGGCATCCTGCCCCTGGCAAACCCGTGCGTGGTGTCCAGCGTCCGCTTATCCGCATCCACGACGGCGCTCCTCTCCCCCGGGCGGGTGCGAACCGCCTCCCAGGGAATGGCGAAATGCTTCTCGCCGAACCCGAGTATCCCCCCGTAGGAGAGCACGGCATACGCGACGCAGCCGCTATCGCGGTCAATGGCGACATCGCTGATATCGCCGAGGTTCTCTCCTTCCGGATTCCGTACCTTGATATCCCTGATGTCGTGTGCGCGCATCAGGTCCACCGTCTCTTCCCGTCTCGGCCGGGTCTCCAGCACCGACCCTGCCTGTCTCTCAGCCATCGTATCTCCCTCCAACTCGTTTGCCTGCGAAGGGTTACTACCCCTTCAAGGCGGGGGAGTAGAGGATCGAGGATACTTAAGCGTTTCCCGTTCGGGAGAATCGGCCGGGATCCGGGATGAGAGCATAGAGAGGAGAAAGGCTGCCGGCCCGAACTTACGCCCGGGCGTACCGGAGGATCAGTTCGGTCGCCGCCCTGATATCCCGCCCCTGCTTCCTCGCCTCGGCAAGGTAAACATTGTAGACCTCATCGGTCACGAGCCGCATCTGCGGGCGGAACATATCGGCATGCATCATCAGGTCGAAGCACCGGGCCTCGCTCTCGGTGAGATCGAGCGGCCGGTACTCCCCGGTGTGCGGCACGAACGCCGGGTTCTTATCGCGGGACGTCCTGACCACGAGGTCGGCGAGCGGTGTCCCCGGGATGGGCTCGGCGCTGCTCACGAAGACGTCGTCGAGCGAGAGCGCAGCGATCAGGTCCTTCGTCGCCTCGTAGTCGCGTTTCGTCTCTCCGGGGTAGCCGACGATGAAGCTTCCTGCAACGCGAAGATCGTGCTCCCGGCACCGCTCCACCGCCTCCTCGACCTGCCGGACGGTCGCGCCCTTCCCCATCATCCGGAGCACCCGGTCGCTCCCCGACTCGATCCCGAAGAAGACCCACCCGATGGTGTACTGCCGGATGGCGTCCAGGATCTCGTCGGTGATGCAGTCGACGCGGATGTCCGGGGAGGAGACGTTCTTTTGCCCCATCACCCCGGCCATCCCCCGGAGGAGGCTGATGAAGGCTTCCGGGTCCATCTCCCCGCTGCTGGAGCCGTAGAGCGACCCGGTCCCCCCGGAGACCGAGAGCCGTGTCGCCCCGTGTGCGGAAAATGCCTTCACCTCCTCGATGATGCGCTCAAGCGGCCGGCTCCGGACCGTCCTCCCGAAGAACCGGGGCACCTGGCAGAAGGTGCATCCCCCGATGCACCCCCGGTGGGTCTCGATGTAGGCGTTCGCGCCCCGGATGCTCTGGCTCCCGATGTCGTCCGGGATCAGGGGGAGCGGCCGGTCGATCGACGCCGGCGGGGCAGGGGGCGTCACGACCGGCCGGCCGCCGTCGAGAAACGCGATCCCCGGGAGGGAATCCGAGACGCCTTCCTCGACGAGGCGGACAACCGTCTCCTCGCCCTCGCCGACGACCACCGCGTCGGGAGCAAGCTCCCCGAGCACCATCTCCGGCGCGGCCGAGACCGGTCCCCCGACATAGACCGTCCCGCCCTGCTCGCGATGAGTCCGGATCAGGTCCCGGATCGCGGGGTCGAGGAGGTGCTGGGTCGAGAAGAGGCTCGCGAGCAGGACTGAGTCGGCCGGGGCGGCGGGCGTTCGGGTGAGCGTCACCCGATGACCCGCGTCGCGGAGAACGCCGCCGATCAGCATGGCGCCGTAGGTGTAGATGCCGGGGGAGAGGATCGTGATATCCATGATACAGTATCGCCGGAACAGTATACAAAAGGTGGGGATCTGCCGGTCAGAGCGGCGCGGGCTGCCTGAACCGCCGGGCCTCGGCGACGGTGTGGGCACTCCGGTCCGATGCGGCGATCAACCGCGCCTGGAGCCGCATGATGTCGGCGATGATGGGTTGCGGGTTCTTCCCCATCGTCTCCGCGACAACGGCGCGGGCCTCCCGGAGCCTCCCTGCCCTGCGGAGCAGGTCCGCGAGGAGCGCCTCGTCCGTCCCCGCCTGGGGTGCCAGGCGCTCGCCCTTCTCCCACGCCCGCCGAAGGAGGTCGGCGGCGCGTTTCCGGCAGATCCGGGCGGGCACGTCCTTCCCCTCGTCGTCGCAGACCCATGCAGCATGGAGGGACGCCCACGCAGCCCGGGCCGGGGCACCGAGATCTTCCTGGATTATCGACCAGCAGAGGAAGGTGTTTGCGATATTCGGAAACTTCCGGGCGTCGAGTTGCCAGCGGTAGCGCGGGAGTTTCACCACGTCGGCCGCCCCCTTCGGGGCCTTGCCCGGGTCGGGTGCGCAGTAGCCGCAGGACGGGCACCGTTTCACCCATGCGTAGATGGTGGATCGCAGGGGTTCGGCGGGACGGGTATCGAGGTCGCGCGACCCGACGCAGCCCGCGGCCTCGGGGATGGTGAACCGGCAGGCCTCGCCGCAGACTGCACAGGTGGTATTGAGGTGACGGAGGTGGGTCATCGATGGGCTGAATGACCTATCCGCCGATATATAGTTTGCCCACGATGGAATGCGGCGAGATGACGGCTACGCCGGAACCCCTTCCCCGACCCGGCGGGCGTAGGCCGTTACCGCCCACCCGAGGAGGGCCGTCGCGCCCGCGACCAGCGCGAGGATCAGCCAGTGGACGGGACCTGCGGTGTCCACCGCGAGCCTGACTATGAGGTTCAGGGGGTTGTAGGGGACGGCCATGACGAGGAGGAAGACTACAACGAGCGCGGTCGAGAAGATGAACTGGGCGCTCGTCCGTTCGCGGTAGTGAAGCGCCACGAGAGCCCCGAGCAGGATGAGGAAGAGCCCGCCCGCCGAGGCGTGGAGGAGGATCGCGGCGGCGTTATCGACCGCGATGCCGTTGAACCCGAGGAGAAGGAGCCAGGCTCCGGCCTGAACCGGAACCAGAACCTCGCAGGCGGCAACCTTCCCCCAGACCATCTCCGCGAACGTGACCGGCGTCGACATGAGCGTCTCGAGCGTCTGGCGCTGGTATTCTTCGGTGATGAGGTCGATGATCAGGGCGGCCGAGACGATCGCCGGGAGAAGGACGAGCAGCGGAATGAGGAGGCCGTAGACGAACTCGAAGAAGTTCTCGCCGCCGCCGGACTCGGGGAAGTTCAGCGAGACCGGGAAGGCGGTCATCCGCCCGGCCCGGACCTCCCGCAGTTCCTTCTCGTAGCCCTGGAGCACCTCTTTTACCTTGACGTTGATGACGCTCGACTGCAGGTCGTTCTGGATGAGGTAGAGCGTGACCATGACCGGCCCCTCGGCGTCGGGCGGGGTGTCCGGGACGTAAACCACCGCCGAGACCGCTCGTTCGCGGAGCGCCGCAAGCGCCTGGCCGAGATCCATCCGGTGGAGGATGAGGTCGTCTCTCTTCTCGAACTCGTCGATGAGCGGTGAGTCCGCCCCTGCGTAGCCGACGCCGTAGGTGACCGTCGAGTAGCCCTCGATCGCCTCCGGGTCGTACATGGCGGTGAGCCCCACCATCAGAAACGACGAGAACATCGCGATGAAGACCTGCAGGAGGATCGCAAAGACGATCGTCTTCTCCGACGAGAGTCCCAGGAGTTCTTTCTTCGCGATAAGGCCGATATTTCGTCTTTTCACAGGAGCGCCCCCGTCAGGAAGTAGAGGTTGTAGAGGCTGTGTACCACGCTCGCCGCGACGAGCCCCGGCCCGTAGGCGCGCCGCCCCCAGAGCAGGAGGAAGCCGCCGGTGACGAGCACCCCGGTGATGTGGAGGAGGAGCGGCATCCAGAGCACCTGGAGGGAGAGGAAGAGGACGCTCCCGAAGATCGACTCGGTGATCTGGGCGAGCGTGGCGAGGAGGAGGAGTTTTTCACCGGCCAGGAACCCGAACCCGATCGCGACCGCCCCGAGGAGCAGGTTCTTCGGCGTCAGGAACCCGGGCCGCTCCCGTGCCACCGCGTAAAGCCCGATCGACTTCGCGAACTCCTCGATGAACGCCGCAGAGACGGTCAGGAGGACGAGGGAGAGCGGCATCGGGATGTTGAAGAAGAGGACGAGCGTCAGCATCTGGGCCATGAAGACGAACGGTATCGTGAAGGCGGCAAGGAGGAAGAGCGAGAGGTGCGGATGGTCGCGGCCGATACCCCCCGAGACGAAGTCCGCGAGCCTTGAAGCAAGCGGCTTCTGCGAGAAGAGGTGCTCCTCGCGGAAGTTCGTGATGCCGACGTAGAAGAGGATGATGCTCGTTGCAAAGAAGAGCACCGTCGAGTAGACGTATTCCATGGCGGTGAACCCGTCGCCCTGGATATCGAGGACGACCAGGGTGAGGGGCGAGATGATGCTTATGACGTGGGTGTTCGCAAAGACCGTCGGGAAGAAGAGGTACGACGTGGCGAGGGTCGAAAAGAAGATCGAGACGAACGAGAGTTCCTTGAAACTCCGGGATGCCATCCCGATGATCAGGGCGTTTGCGAGGAAGAAGAGGATGACCGGGACGAGCGGGAGGAGGATGGTCATCGGCGCCCCGGCAAAGAAGGTGATCGCGGCCGAGATGAGGATCATGATCGTGAAGTAGGGGAGCGCTTTGCCGACGACGATCGCGGTCGATCGGACGGGGGCGGAGAGGAGCGCTTCCCCTGCCCGTCCCACCCGCTCGTTCATCACGCTCATCATGAAGAACTGGGAG
>NZ_DAFZ01000024.1:16329-16595 GCF_002498065.1 Methanoculleus sp. UBA208
GCGGGAAGATGAAGACGAAGACCAGAATGATCGCGTCGAATGGGAGCTGCGGGGAAAACTCCGACGGCGTCCGGAACCTGTCCATCGCAGAATCGCCCGAGACGATGCCGGTATAGCGTTCGAAGGGATGATCGTTCCCTGCCTCCGCGAGGTGCTCCCGGAGGTCGTCCTCGGAGACCGGCATGGCCGACGGCGGGAGGGTCACCGCCTCGACCGGGCCGGAGGGGGAGGGGGGGACCCGGGCATTCGCCGGGGGGCCGACCTGC
>NZ_DAFZ01000046.1 GCF_002498065.1 Methanoculleus sp. UBA208
TGACCGCTACACTACGGGGGTACAAGAAACTTAAACCACCGATACCCGCGGCATCGGCTCCTATATTCTATGTACCGCGGGATTATATCGGTTTGGTCGCGGGCAGGCGGGGGAGGGGGTCCCGCCGGCCGGTTCACGTCCGCTCGAAGTCGTCCTCGAACCTGATGATATCGTCCTCGCCGGTGTACTCCCCGATCTGGACCTCGATCAGTTCGAGCGGCAGGAGGCCGGGGTTCGCGAGCCGGTGGACCGTTCCCGCCGGGACGAAGGTGGACTCGCCGTTGCGGAGGAGGGAGGTAGCGTTTCCGATCGTCACTTCGGCGCACCCGGTGACGACCACCCAGTGCTCGGAGCGGTGGTGGTGCATCTGGAGCGAGAGGCGGCGGTTGGGGGGGACGGTGACCCGCTTGATCTTATACGACTGCCCCTCCTCGAGGTTCGTGTAGGAGCCCCAGGGCCGGTGGACCTGCATGTGGAAGAGAGCCCGGGAGTCCCCCTTCTCGCGGAGGGCCTTTGCAATCTCGCCCACCCGCTGGGCCTCGTCCCGGGCGGTAACCAGGATCGCGTCCTTCGTCTCGACGATGGCGAGGTCGTGAATGCCGACGGTGGCGACCAGGCGGTCCGCAATGATCAGGTTCTCGGAGGAATCGATCCCGATATGCTCGCCCCTGACGGCGTTCGCTTCCCCATTCTTTGAGAGGGCGGCGTAAAGGGCGTCGAAGTTTCCCACGTCGCTCCAGTCGGATTCAAGCGGCACGACCGCCGCCCGCCGGGTCTTCTCCATGATCCCGTAGTCGATGGAGAGGGCGGGGGTTGCGCCGTATGCCTCCTCGAGGGGCTGCTCGAACGCCCGCACCACCTCCGGTGCGCACGCCTCGCACTCGGAAAGGAAGAGGCCGGCATCGAAGCAGAACATGCCGGAATTCCAGAGGTAGCCGTCGGCGACATACCTCCCGGCAGTCTCGAGATCGGGCTTCTCGACGAAGGCATCCACGATTGAGCCGTCTTCGAGAGTCTCGCCGGGACGGATATAGCCGTATCCGGTGTGGGGCAGGGTCGGCCGCACCCCGAAGGCCACCAGGTAGTCCTTGCTAAGCCGCTCCGCCCGGCGGAAAGCCTCCTGGAACTGCCCGGTCGCGGTGATCAGGTGGTCCGAGGGGAGAACCGCGACGGTATCGGGTCCGTCCTCCCGGGTAACCTCGCGGACGCCGTAGTAGATCGCCGGCAGGGTGTTTTTGCCCACCGGCTCCACGAGGACCCTGCAGTCGCACCCGATGGCGGCGAGCTGGTCTCTGACCAGGAACCGGTGGTCGGTGTTCGTGACGATCGCGATCTCCTGCGGAGAGGAGAAGAGGAGCGATCGCTTCACGGTCTTCTGGAAGAGAGACTCGTCGTCGACCAGCGGGATAAACTGTTTCGGGTAGTGTTCCCTTGAGAGCGGGAAGAGGCGGGTGCCGCTCCCGCCTGCAAGTATGAGCGTCTTCATGGGATTGACTCCGTGCCGGAGGGCACTCGATGGTATAACTCTATTGCTGTAAGGAGGATAAAAACGTAAGGTTTTCCGGGTTCAGGAGAGCCCGGCGATCTCGCGGTGTTGACGGGACGAGCCGGGGCGGCCGGGCAGGGGTGCATGCGGGACCGGAACGCGAAACGGCCCGTATCGCACCCGGCGGTGTACCGGCCATTGGCCACGGGATTCCGGCGACGTAGTGATCTGCCGGCTGCTCCATCCTATCCCTGGAAAAATGAGCATTCTCTCTCAAGCCCGGGTCATCGTCGAATTTCCGGGGTAGAGTGACCTGGCCTGCGGATCGAGGTCTTCTGCCACCGCAAGAACCCGTTCGGCCTCCTGGTAATTCCCGAACCTGCCGAGCACCATGCCGTAGGTAACCCAGGCGAAGATGCACGACCGGTCGATCGTGAGCGCCTGCCTGCACGCAAGCACCGCCTCCTGGGGGCGGTCGAGCCGGGCGAGGATCACCGCCCGGTTGTTCCAGGCGTAGACGTCATCGTTGTCGGAGAGTATCGCCGCACTGAACGCAGCCAGGGCTTCTTCATAGCGTCCCTGCCTCTCAAGCGCCACACCCCTGTTGTTCAGGGCTGCAGGGTCGTGCGGGCCCTCCACGATGATGTCGCTGTACGCCCGTGATGCATCTCTGTCATCACCCTTGCGGGGCATCTCCGGTGTAACCAATCGGGGCATACGTCTTGCACCTCGCACCCCTTACTGCAGGGTGACGATATATAAGTTCCTGCGCCTATCACGCCCGGAGACGGGGCGACCCGGGATCGGCCGGCAGGGTGCCCGAAGCCGGGTCACGGACCAGGAAAGCGGTTACCGGCCGCCGTCCCGGAACCAGGCCACTGTCTCGCGGAGCCCCGCTTCAAGCGTGTAGCGGGGGGAAAACCCGAAGGCATCGCGGGCCCGGGTGATGTCGGCGAGCGAGTCGCGTACGTCCCCCGGTCGCGGCGGCTCATAAACCGGCCGGCGGTGTATGCCGGTGATCGCCGAGAGACTCCCGGCAAGTTGATTGAGGCTTATCCTGCTCCCCCCGGCAATATTGAAGATGCCTGAGGCCTTGCTCTCCATCGCCCGGATGTTCGCCTGGACCACGTCGGCGACGAAGATGAAGTCCCGGGTCTGCTCCCCGTCGCCGTAGATGATCGGCGGCTTGTCCTCGAGCATCCGGGTGATGAAGTTCGGGATCACCGCCGCGTACTCGGAGTTCGGATCCTGCCGGGGACCGAAGACGTTGAAGTAGCGCAAGAATGCCGTCCGGATGCCGTAGAGATCGGCAAAAACCGTCCCGTAGTGCTCGCCCGCGAGTTTCGAGACCGCGTAGGGGGAGAGCGGTCCCGGCGCCATCGTCTCGTGTTTGGGGAAGACCGGATCGTCGCCGTAGATCGCCGAGGTGGAAGCCGCCACGACCGCCGGGACGCCGCATTCCTTTGCGGCCCAGAGAACGTTCAGGGTCCCGGTCACGTTCACCGCGTTCGTCTCCAGCGGGTTTGCTACAGATCGGGGGACCGAGGCGACGGCCGCCTGATGGAAGATGCCGTCCGCCCCGGCACAGGCGTCGACGAGCAGAGGGAGATCGGTGACGCTCCCCTCGACGAACGTCACCCGGGGATGAATCAGGAGACGCTCGATGTTCTCCCGCCGCCCTGAGGAGAGGTCGTCGACGATCACGACATCGTGCCCGTCGCGTGCCAGCCGCTCTGCAAGGTTGGATCCGATGAACCCCGCCCCGCCCGTGACGATGTAACGCATTACGGATACAGTAAGCACTCCAGTGATTTGAGCGTTGCCGAAGATGATGATCGGTAGGAGAAAGATGCCTGCACAGGACAGCGGTCAACGCCGTAACGCGAGAAGAGTTCAGATTTCCGCAAGTGTTGGTTCGGGTACAGCCCCCCAACCACCCAGTATGTTGGTGATTCGCCGGGGGCACTGGTGACTTCCCTTCGCGTTCTTCGCGTCTTCGCGTGCGTCAACAGCATATAGATAGTGACAGGCCTCACGCGAAGTCGCGAAGGCGCGAAGTTGGATTTCGTGACTTCCATGAATCAGCATCCCTTTCGCACCTCAGCAAGACCCGTTCGCCATTCTGAGACCCTATGGCGGGCTGCACCCATATAGCGTCATGCAGTTTATTTGCATTGTCCGATCGGCCTGATCACTCCTTCCCATTCCCGTTCGAGAGCGGGAAATACTGCTGGTAGACACGTTTTCGCTCGTCGATATCGGTATGCAAGTATATCTCGGTCGTCTTGATGGAGGAGTGCCCCAGGTTCTCCTGCACGACACGGAGGTTCTTTGAGCGGCGATATAGCTCGCTTGCGTAGGAATGGCGGATTTTATGGGGCGTAATCCCGGAAGGCGCGTATTGCTTGAAGAGATGCTGGACGGTTCGCGGGGAGATATGGTTGCCCTGCTGGCCCGGAAAAAGCGGCCCCTCGATCGCGTTGCCGATGAACCGGTTAATCTCTTCAAGTGTCGCTTCGTCGATGAATACAGTGCGAATTTTGTCGCCTTTTCCCTTAACCCGGATAGTCTGTTCCTCGAAATCGATATCTTCAACGTTTATCGCGCAGAGCTCCGAAACGCGGACCCCGGTAGCGTAGATCAGGCGAACGATCAACCGGTCCCGGCTGTTTTCAATCGTGTTGATCAGGCGGATCACCTGGCTGTGTTTGAGGTATTTCAACTCCTGATTCTTGATCCGGGGCCGTTCCACCCCGAGCATCGGGTCGGCGACCACGGCCCCCTGCACATAGAGATACTTGTAAAACGAGGAGAGCGTTGAGATCATCCGGTGGAGGGTCTTGGGCTTGTAGTCCTGCCTTTCCGCAAGATAGGAGAAGAAATCGGTGACGAGGGCTGCAGAGACGTTGACGTCCGCATCCAGCGGAGCGCTGTCGAATGCGGCGTCATCGAACGAAACCTCATCCGAGTTCTGCCGGAGCCAGGCGTACCGGGCGAAACGCCGAACGGTCTGCAGGTATTTTTCGATGGTCCGGGGCGAATAATTCCGCATCCGGAGGTAGCTGCTGAAGCGATCGAGCCATTCTGAGAAATAGGCGTTTTCCATCGTATAATAAATGGAATAACGGAGCATATCAAAATTGCGGTAAATGCCTATTCCCCGCAATGGATCACATACCCAGGAAACCCCGTCCGAACCCTGCCGGAGCCGCCGGCACAGGGAACGCTGCACGCCAGGCCACGTCCCGCGAGGCACGGGTCCCGGAGCCTGGCGAAGCGGGAATGCAGGTAATACGAGCACGTTTCATCGAGCAGAACCCGTAGACCGACCCCACCAATACCATGAGGACAGACAGTCCCGCAGCCGCCCGGCGTAGAAGGGCCGAACCCGCCCTTTGGAGGAAAAGCAGGGAGAGAGACCATCTTCGCGTTCTCGAAGATTCGGGCCCCCCAGGCCCGTCGCAAGTCGCACCTGGCGGTGCTCCTGCTCCGGCCGCTCGCGAGGCTCGCGCCCGTCGCACTCCAAAAAAAGATATTGCGGTGATGCATGGAGTGTCGGAGTTAGGAGGTATGGGACTGCCATCCCGGGTGGACGGGGACAGACCCTGCTGAATACGTCCTCTTCCAGGTATATGAACCCCTTACCGCGCGGGGAGAAAGTGAACGGCCCGGGAGCATCACCGGTACCACGCGACCCCCTTATCCCACCCACATATAAAGGACCTCAACAGAATGCCGTAGGCGCCCGATCGGCCCTGCAGGCAACCACCACTACAAGAATGGGTGCGATCCTGGCTTAAAAACGCGATATGGAGGTCCCGGATCCTGAACAACCATGCGACAGGGCACCACAGGCGCAAAGGGTGCCGGCATACAGAGCCCTGTAGAAAAAACGCGAGAGGCCCTATACTACCGCCCACACCAGACCGACAACAGGACGGCATCCCGGGGAAACCGCCGGCCGATCCCGATATGCTGCAAACCCCATAGGGAACCCGTGCCCCGTTTCGAAAAAAACGCCGCGATTTGACCAACGGCACCGTGCCCCTTCGCACCCCGACAAGATCCGGCGACCGACCACCCGCATCCCCGGGCAGGTGCAGCCCCTCGATGTGCGATACCACTACAAAACGCTCCGATTGAGGCAGAGCCGGAGCTAAAAACCCGGATCACCACCCCCATCGCCGGAACAAATGGACAAACATAAACCATATGTTGCTATACTAAATGCGGAGTGAGGGGGGACGCAAGTCCTGCAGAGCCTGAGCGCAGCCGGACCCTGTGCGACACTCAATTTCCCTGATTGCCCCCCTACCTGCCCGGTACCGCCGTTCAACCAGCCCCATTGAAATAGCAAAACCTACAAGAGGATAGATGAAATGGAAGAGCCTGACAGCATCAAAGACCCGAACAAGTACCAGAAATTCAAGAAGGTGGATGGCGCCGCCTACCAGCGGGTCAACCAGTTCCTGCGCAAGCACACCCACATCACCGCCCGCGAGTGGGCGATCGCACGCCTCTGTGCAGACTTCAAGACCACCAGCGGCTCGGAGATGACGTTCATCGGGGAGAACCTCCCCGAACTCTGCCCGTTCATGGTCGACTCCTACACCCCGCAGGCAGTCAACCAGGCGAGGAGCTCGTTCAAGAAGAAGGTGAAGAAGGCAGGAGCCACGTTCTTCTATGGCGCCATGTGCGGATTTTTCACCGCAGAAGAACTCGACGAGATCCTCTTTGAGGCAAGCGAGGTCGCCCGGTTCCTGCTGGAAGTCGAAGGGACGAGTCTGAACCTCGACGACGAGATCGATGTCGAGGACCGGATCACCGAGGTGATGCGGGGCGTGGCCGAGGCGGCGTCGGTCATCCTGAAGACCCGGCCAGGCCAGGAAGGCGAGAGCCAGGAAGTACAGGAGCCGGGAGAGCCGGAAGTACAGAGTCAAGAAGAAAAGGAAGAGATATGAAGATCATACAGATCGTCGGCCGCTCGAACACCGGGAAGACCACGTTCATAAAGAGCCTGATCGGGGCGCTTTCCAAACAAGGGACCGTCGGAGCAGTCAAACACCTGGGGCACCACGGCTTTTCGCTCGAGCCCGGAAAAGACACCACCATATACTATGAATCACATGCTGCTATATCCGGCGGCGTCGACGAGGAGAAGTCGGTCATCGTCAGGCGCGAGAACGATCTTAACTCCACACTGGAGATCCTCTGCAACGCCGGGGTTGAGTATGCTATACTCGAGGGATTCAAGTCGAGATCGTTTCCGCGGATAGTGATCGGCGATCTCGAAAGCGAGAACGTCGTGCTCCGGAACCCTTCGGTCGAGGAGACCCTCGCCGCACTCGACCGGTTCGAGGACTACCATACCGTCGAGGGGCTGGTCAGGGAACTGAAGCGCGAGTGCGACGTCCCGCATGCCGGGGCCATCCTCACCTTCAACGGGATCGTCAGGGAATGGACCGGCACCGAGCGGACCGCTTACTTAGAGTTCGACGAGACCGTCGATGCCGTGACGGAGAGTATCCTGCGGGAGGTGAAAGCGGTCCCGGGGATCATCGGCGCACGATTCCACCACCGGAAAGGGCGGCTCTATGCCGGAGAAGATATAACCTATCTTGCTATACTTGCAGAGCACAGACAGGAGGCGTTCGCCGCCGCCGGCAACGCAATCGACAGGCTCAAGCGGGAACTACACGACGTGGAGAAGTGACATAGATGCGAAACGGAAAACGGATGTTTGGAACGAACGGCGTACGGGGCGTGATCGGAGATATGATGACACCGGCCCTCGTCCTCAAGATCGGCGCCGCGCTCGGATCGATGAGGAAGGGCACCATCGCGGTCGGCAGGGATACACGGACGTCCGGCGAAGCCCTGACTCACGCCCTCAAGGCCGGCCTCCTGATGACCGGGTGCGGCGTGGTAGACGTGGGCATCCTCCCCACGCCGGCCCTGCAGTATATCGTAAAGACCAACCAGTACGCCGGCGGCGCGATGATCACCGCATCCCACAACCCGCCCGAGTACAACGGCGTGAAGATCATCGAGGCCGACGGCACCGAGATGTCCGATGAGGAGATCATCGTGCTCGAAGACCGGTTTTTCGCCGGGGAGTTCGACACCGTTCCCTGGGACGGCGTCGGCAGGGAAGCCGCCGCACCCGAACTGCTGGAGGAGTATATCGAGGCCGTCGTGAGGCACTTCCCGGCGGGCATCGGCGAGGGCATGACCGTCGTCGTCGACCCCGGTTCCGGCCCCGCGGCGCTCACGACGCCGAGCATCCTCTCAAGGATGGGCTGCCGGGTCCATACCATCAACGCCCGGCTCGACGGCACCTTCCCGGGCCGGATGCCCGAACCGACCCCCGAAGGACTGCAGCCCCTCTCGGATATGGTCGTCGCCACGGGCGCGGACTTCGGGGTGGCGCACGACGGCGATGCCGACCGGGCGGTCTTCGTCGATACCAAAGGACGCTATATAGAAGAGAACTATGAGTTCGCCCTGGTCGAGGACTACGTCTGCGCCAGGAACAGCGGCGGGCTCGTCGTCACCCCGGTCGCCACATCCCGGCTGATCAGGGATATCGCAGAGAAACACGACTGCACCGTCGACTATACCCCCGTAGGGAGCATCTATGTCGCAAGGAGAATGATCGAACTGATGGGCGAGGGGAAGAACGTCTCCTTCGGGGGTGAAGGAAACGGCGGCCTGATCTACCCCGACCACCAGTTCTGCCGGGACGGGGGCATGACCGCCGCCATGATGGTGGCGGTTCTCGCAAGCCATAACGGCAGAAAGCTCTCCGATATCCTCGACGAACTTCCCGCATACCACCTGGTCAAGGAGAAACTCCGCACCGGGGACCCTGCCGCGCTGGTCCGCGCCGTCGAAGAGGCATTTTCGGGAGAGGCCATCGAGAAGATCGACGGCATCAAGATCGTCAGGGACAACGCCTGGGCCCTTGTGCGGGCATCGGGCACGGAACCGATGATCAGGATCATGATCGAGGCAAAGGACCCGGGCGTCGCGGATGCCATGTACCGGGAGATCATGGTGGTCGCGACGGGCCGAAGGGCCGGAGCGTGAGAAAACGCGGAAGCGTTTTCGAGTTGCGACGCTCCGCAAGGAGCGGAGCAGGAGCACCGTCAGGTGCGACTTGCGAAGGGCGGGAGCGAGGGGCGACGGGCCGAAGGGTGCGATGGTCCGAAGGACCGGAGCTTGAGAAGCCGTCGGGTTTCGAGCCCGGAGCGTGAGCACCACAGGTGCGACTGGTCAGGCGGGCATGATCGCTATATCCCGCCTAGATAGGATCGATCCTTCATGAGGCATTCGATTCGGGGTGTCTCGGAGACTCCTGTCGTTCATCATATCCCCAATATTTCCGGGGATCTCTCTGAATTCTACTGAAAAACATTCTTGTGGGAGGGGGGCAATCTATATATCTGATAATGGATATGCATGATGCAGTACCCACGGGAGAGCGCTGATCAAAATGAATGGAAAACTGCAGATGAAACAGAAGATAAACTCCGCTATCTCGTCTGGCGATCTGCGTGAGCTTGAAAAGGTAGTTTCGGACATATCGGAGACCCAGACGCGGAAGGAGAAGAAATCGCTCTACGAGCAGATGAATGCCGCCCTGGTTGAAGCGGCGTTCGACGAAGGCCAGCCCGAACTCTTAAGCCAGCTCGTCGAACCGACCAGGGAAGAGATATTCGCCCTCGCCAGGCGTGCTGCGGCACTCTATAGTGAGAACAAAGATGAAGCATGGTTCTACGCAATATTCACCCTGGTCGATAAGCTTGATCGTAAGAGCCATCAGTCAGATATCCTTGCCGGGATCTCCCGCGATCTGGTCCAGGCGGGGGTCGATACCGGGGACATCCACTATATCGAAAAAGGGGGAGAGGCCTTCGACAAGATCAGCATCCGTAAATACCGCTCGGCAATCCTCTCCGAGATCATCCCGCTCTTCATCCGGTATGGCCAGAAACACCAAAACGTCGACATCATGCAGTATGCTCTCCAGATGCTCCCCGAGATCGGCGATATATCGAGACAGTCACAACTCCATGCCGATGTGGCCCGGGCGATCGCCGGTTCCGGCATCGAGTCAGGCGATATCAACCTCGTGATAAGCGGACTTTCGAGCGCTACCGAGATCAACCAGAAGATCCGGCGCACCAACTCAATCTCCGACATCGTGGACGCCACCTGGAAATCCTCGCTGAAGAAGGAGATCTCCGACATCGAGCAGATTATAGACTCCCTCCCCGACATCCCCGAAGAGCGGCTCACCGAAGTCCTCGCAATCCTGACCGAGCAGCTCCTCGACCGCCAGCGTGACAAGAAACAGGTATACGCCAAACTGCTCAGGATCGATGACGTGAAACCGTGGGCAGGCCAGACCCTCGTCCTCGAACTCCTGAAGAAGGCAGAGCGGAGCGGGGAACGCTGGTTCCTCGAGAAGGCGTTCGAGTTCAATGCCCGGGCCGTGGGAGAGACCCAGCTCCCCATCGAAGAGATCGTTCTCTCCGGGATTGCAGTCGTCGAGAAGAGTGGAAACCCGACCATCCTCCTCGACATCACACCGCTGATCGACGAGTCCTGCGACGCAGCGAAGGCGGCCCAGCTCTACCGGCAGATCACCGACGCACTCTCCCGGATGGGCGACTTCTACCACGCAATCGAGGTCATGAAGAAGGCCAGCACCAGTACGCAGAGGATCAACGCCCAATTTTTCGATACCAGTGTCCGCCTGATCAAAGAGGGTGTCAGGCGCGACGAGATCGGACTCGTCCGTGAGAACATCCTCGCCACACTGGATACCGATATTGCCGACTCGCTGGTACACCAGGCGGTGACCGACTTCTGCAAGGAGTACGACTTTGACGAAGTTGTCAGGCACATACCGGCCATCAAGGAACTTGCGGGGTCGCACCACGCACAGGACCCCCTGCTCCTCGAGTGCAACACCATCCTGATCGACCGGGGGTTCGTCCGCCAGAAAGACCCGTCGGCTCTCGTGGACCTGGTGAGCCAGATCGGAGAGCAGGCCCTGCGAGAACAGGCAATCTCGACCATCGCCGTCGAGATGGCACGGATCGGCGTCAGCCGGAAAGACCGGGACCTCCTCCGTCATGCGACCGGGCTCACCTGTGAGATCATGGACCATCAGTCACGGGCCGAGGCGATGGGCGGCATCGTGGATCAGGCGGCCGTGCTCGCCGTCGAGGACGGCGACCTGGACCTGCTGCACGGGATGCGGGTCCTCTCCACGTCCCTGCTGGAACGGGACTACTGCCTCTTTGCAATGGGCAAGGTGATTCACGGCCTGATCATGTACGGGATCGAGCAGCTCTCGCTCCGGGCTCTGGATGAGGCGGCCCAGATCCTCTCCCAGATCAGCGACCCGTCCCTGCAGCGGCAGCTGGCCGACCCCCTCATCGAAGGCTACGTCCGTGTCGGGAGCCTGCAGGCGGCAGACCAGCTCTCCCGGGGGAGAGCCCGGATCTTCGAAGGCATGATGGAACCGTTCGAGGTCGCGCTTGCCCTCCTCCAGGCCAACACCCCGCACGAGGAGATCTCGATTAAAATTGCAAGCTACGTCGACATCATGCTCGAGTACACGCAGGTCTACAGAAGCCCGATCTTTGCGATCCCCATGACGCTCTTCTCCCTGGAGATCGAGGGGGATTACGAGCGGACCGCCATGATCCAGAGGATTCTCACCTTCTTCACCAGCTACACGAAAGAGTTCGACTCGGCCGATCCCTATGAGGTGACGGCGTATCTGCTCGAGGGGATCGAGGGAGGAGCAGCGGCACAACCGGTCCTCGAGTTGATGTACCGCCTCTTCGAGCACACCAGCGACGTCTATGCGCGCTACTCAGGGATGTACCGGATCGTGAGCGCCTACTCGGCCCTCGGCAATGAAGACCGGGCCGAGACGATCATCCGGAGGCTCCATGAGACCATCGGCACCATCTCCGATCCGTCCGTCCGTACAATCATGCTCTCCGACCTCGCCGGGCTCATGGCCGGGATCGACCACAGCGCAGCCAGAGGCTACCTTGCCGAGGCGCAGGAGACGCTCGATTCCGTGGGGCAGGAACGGGAGGCATTCGTCAGGAAGAACCTGATCTACGCCGCAAGAAGCCTCAGCACCGTAAACAAGCAGGAGAAGGACGTTGACTGGGCGATTGAGCAGGTCGGCAGAATCGAGGATCCGGTCGAGTATGTGGACGCTCTCGCGGCGGTCTTCGATATGGTCAGCGAGCCTGCGCAGAGGAAGGAGATCCTCTCGGCCATGTGCCATACCGTCGTGAGCATCCCCTCTCCCTACATCCGGCTCTCAATGCTCTTTGACGTGGCGCAGTTCGCCGAAACCTACGGAGATGAAGAGGAGATTGACGAACTGCTGGACGGCATGGAGAGAACCGCCGGCTATGTTCAGATCCCGTTCATCACCGCGATGACGCAGCAGCGGATGGCCCAGATGCTCTTCTCGTTCTACCGGGCGAGCGGAAAGCCGGTCGCTCGAGAGCGCGCTGCCGATATCGTCTCCACAATCGACGACGACAGGATCCGGTACAGCCTGATGGTCCAGCTCGAGCAGGCCATGCCCCAGTCATGGAAGAACACGGTCTACGGCAGGATCCTGGACTGCCGGGACAAGATCCGGAGCGGCGATTACACCACAAAGGACATGGTCACGCTTGATAGGGCGATGCGGGCGGCACCAGACCGGGCGAAGCGGGCGACCTACTACACCGAACTCTACCTCATCGCCAGGAACGCAGGGCAGCACGAGGTTGCGGACAGGATGCTGCTCTGCGCGCTCGAAGAGGCACGGATCATCAGGCCGCTCTCGCGGCGGGCTTTTGTGCTCGGCGATATGGCGTGCCGGATATACGCAGAGCGCTACGAAGACCGCTCAAGGGAGGTCCTTGATCTGGCCGTGAGCGAGGCCCTCAACATCCGCGACTCGATGATCCGGGACGAGGTATACGACGAGCTGGATATGTCCATGCGGATCATCCAGGAGCACTGGCTGTGAAGACGATCGAGATCAGGATAGCCGGGAGGGTGCAGGGCGTCGGGTTTCGTGCATGCATCAAGAGGATCGCCACCAACCTCGGCGTAGGCGGCGAGGCGATGAACCTCCCTGACGGGAGGGTGCTCATCACCGCAACCGCCGAACCCGTCATCCTCGACAAGTTCGTCTCCATGCTTTATGGATGCCCCCGGGTCGTCATCAGGGACCTTACCCAGCGGGAGATTACCCCTGCCACCTACCCCGAGTTCACCATCCAGCGGGGCAGTTACCAGTACAGCACGTGAAACTCAGCGTTCGCAAGGAGCGCATCCCGCAGGATGCGCACCTGCGCATCGATACGGGACTGGTCGATTGAGTCGCGAAGCGCCGCGATCAGGCGGGCCGAGAAGTTTGCGTCAAGGTAGCATCTCTTTTCACCGCATTCGTAATCCCCGTCCCCGATCTCTTCACGGGCAAACCTAATGACGGCACGGTCCACCATCACCGCTTTCTGTGGTTCGATGAGGTCGTGGACGAAGCTTCCAGCCCCCTCGTGAAGCATGCCGAGGTCGGGGTCGAGGTGGGCGCCGACCAGCGCGACGCAGCAGTTGCCATACAGCATCGCGTATCCGAGCGAGAACATGGCGTTGACGGGATCGAGGTACGGGCGGCTCGTCCTGCGCCGGAACCCGAGTTCCGGCGGGAGCGCGCGGGAGAGGATCTCGTAGTACATATCGGCGGTCAGGCGGGAGAGCCTCCGCAGATCCTCCATGGTGACCGAGACCGCGAGTTCCTCTCTGGCCTGGTAGAGGAAGTCGAGTTCTCCGGCGTAGAAGATCTCCTGCCCGGCGCGGTCATAGAGTTCCTCGAGGAGGAGGAGCCTCGACTGGAGGCCGGCCGTCGCGAGCGGCTGCGCGAACCGGTGAGGGGCGGCCCGTTCCTGGGCAAGGCGCACAGCCTCGTCCGGCCGGTAGCCGTAGGTAGAGGCACCCGACGGGTAGAGGCACCCGACGGGCGTGCCGTCGATATCAAAGAAGGTGATGACAGCACCGGCTTTGAGGAGGTTTGTCACCGCAGAGGTGTGCAGGGTATGGCCGCCGACGATCAGGAGGTGCTTCACTGCCTGGAGGGGATAACGCCGGGTCTCGTTCCCGTGCGCAATGACCAGCTCCTGTGTCGTCGCCTTGATGTGCCCCCCATAGCCGAAGACGGGGAGCCAGGGTTCCGTCGCTGTCATCCGATCACTCTGGAAAGGAGTATTGGGCGGTTTTTGGTGATTAATGCATCGAATCGCCGGGATACAACGAGAACACGATGTCACCGGTAGGCAGGCGGTTCGGCGGGTCGAGCACCTATGCCTTCGCTATTCCCGCCAACGCGACCTTTCCTGGCGAAACGCGAATGTTTGTAGACTACGTTCTGGACGCGTTCCGTGAGGGGCGACCAGGTTGGCCCACCCCGATGAAACAGGAACCGGGGGCTGCCATGGCGTACCATGCCAAGCATTGACAAACCTTTTTTGGCACCGGCCGCTCATATAGAGGTAGAGTAGCCCGGCGGCGCGGCTCCGGCAGGTCATCGGACGGCCGCCGGAGTACCGCACCCGGATAACGGATGCCGGGCAGTATGCTGCCGGAGACGGAGCATATCCTCTCCGGCCGGCGAAATACCGATGGGATATTATGTTCTGGAACAGAGCGATGGAGACGATCCGGCCGGATGAACTCGCGGATCTTCAACTGAAGCGACTGAAATGGTCGCTGCATCAGGCACAGAAGGTAGGGCTATACCAGAGAAAGCTGAAGGAAGCAGGCGTCTCGCCGGACGATATCAGGACGCTCGACGACGTTGAAAAACTTCCCTTTACTTACAAGAAGGAACTCCGGGCCGGATACCCGTTCGGCCTCTTCGCGACCCCCTTGAAAGAGATCGTCCGGATCCACACCACCTCCGGCACGACGGGGAAGCCGACCGTCGTCGGCTACACCCGGCAGGACCTGGAGAACTGGTCGGAACTGATCGCACGGAACATGACGATGATCGGCCTTGGAGAGGACGACATCTTCCAGAACGCGGTCAACTACGGCCTCTTCACCGGAGGGCTCGGGTTCCACTACGGTGCCGAAAAGATCGGGATGACCGTGATCCCGAGCGCAACGGGCAACACCCGCCGCCAGATTGAGATGATCGAGGACTTCGGGGTGACCGCAATCCACTGCACCCCGAGCTATGCCCTCCACATCGCCGAGGTGGCAGAGTCGATGGGAAAGACGCTGGACTCCTTAAAGACCGGGATCTTCGGTGCCGAACCCTGGTCGGAAAGCATGCGCACGGAACTCGAACGGCGCCTCGGCGTGAAGGCCTACGACAGTTACGGGCTCTCGGAGATGTACGGCCCGGGGGTGGCGTTCGAATGCCCGGAGAGGGACGGGCTCCACATCTGGCACGACTTCTACCTTACAGAGATCATCGACCCGAAGACGGGGGAGAGGCTCGCGCCCGGGGAACGGGGCGAACTTGTCATCACGCCGCTCGTCAAGGAGGCCCTGCCGCTCGTCCGCTACCGCACCGGCGACGTGACCCGGCTGATGGACGACGGGTGCGCCTGCGGGCGTGGGCCAAAGATCGAGCGGATCACGGGCCGGAGCGACGATATGCTGGTCATCCGGGGGATCAACGTCTTCCCTTCGCAGATCGAACACGTGCTGCGCGCCCTCCCGGAGGTCGGGGAGCAGTTCATCGTATATATTGATCGCGTCAAACATCTTGATGAGATGACTATCGAAGTGGAGATGAGCAGGGCGGGGTTCTCCGGAGAACTGCAGGACCTTGCCCGTATGCAGAAGAAGATTACCGGCGAGCTCCACAATACGCTCGGTCTTCGGACCGCGGTGAAACTGGTGGAACCGGGGTCGCTGCCCCGGTTCGAGGGGAAGGCGAAACGGGTCGTCGACCGGCGGGGGGCGATCTGATGCCGCCCTGGAACCCGCGGACGGAGGAGATGCCGCTCGGCGAGCTGCGGCGGCTCCAGTTCAAGCTCTTAAAATCCCTGGTATACCGGCTCTACAGTTTCAACGAGTTCTACCGGCTCCGGATGAAGGAGCACCAGGTTCATCCCGACGACATCAGGATGCTTGAGGATGCCGCGAAACTCCCGTTCATGTACAAGGGAGACCTGCGGGACGGCTACCCGGACAGGATCTTTTCCGCCGAACAGAACGAGCTGGTCAGATACCACGTCTCCTCCGGGACGACGGGAAAACCGACGGTCGTCGGGTATACGGAGCGCGATATCGAGAACTGGAGCGAGTCGCTGGCACGCGGGTTCTCCTCCTGCGGTCTCGGGCGGGGCGACGTGATGCAGGTGAGTTACGGGTACGGCCTCTTCACCGGCGGCCTCGGCGCCCACTACGGCGCCGAACGTGTCGGCGCGACCGTCCTTCCGACGAGCGTCGGGAACACCGAGCGGCAGATCGAACTCATGCAGGACCTCCACGTCACCGCCATCGCCTGCACCCCCTCCTACCTCCTCCACATCGGAGAGGTAGCGGAGAAGATGGGCGTCTCGATCAAGAACGACACCGATCTTCGCATGGGCTTCCTCGGCGCCGAACCCTGGTCGGAGCAGATGCGGACCCGGATCGAGGATTGGCTCGGGATCCGGGCCTACGACATCTACGGGACGAGCGAACTCTCCGGCCCGATGTTCACCGAATGCACCGAGCAGCAGGGGATCCACATCTGGGGCGACCTCGCGCTCGTGGAGATCGTCGATCCTGCAACCGGCGAGGTGCTCGCGCCCGGCGAACAGGGCGAGCTGACGATCACCATGCTGCAGAAAGAGGCACTTCCCATGGTCCGGTACCGGATCGGCGATCTCACCGCCGTCGAGGAGGGGGGCTGCGCCTGCGGCCGGACCCATCCGCGCATCGGCCGGATCCGGGGACGGGTAGACGATATGTTGATCATCCGGGGCATCAACGTCTTCCCGTCACAGGTTGAGCATGCGCTGCTTGAGATCCCACAGGTCGGCAGGCACTTCCAGATCGTCGTCGACCGCAAAGGCGCGCTTGATTCCATGCTCGTGCGGGTGGAAGTGAGCGAGGAGGCGTTCTCCGACAAGATCACCGAACTCATGGTGATCAAGAGAGCGGTGGAGCACCGCCTGCGGAGTTCGCTGAACGTGAGCGTGGACGTCGAACTGGTCGAACCGGGAACTCTTCCGCGGTTTGAGGGCAAGTCAAAGAAGGTTGTTGACAGGAGGTCACTGTAATGGAGAAGTCGTATATCGTCAAACAGATCTCGATCTTTTCGGAGAACCGCCCGGGGCGCCTCGCGGCGATCGCCGGTGCGTTGCGGGATGCGGGAATCAATATATTTGCGTTCAGTATCGCCGAGGCGGACGGGTTCGGAGTAGTCCGCGCGCTCGTCGACCAGCCGGACGAGGCCCACCGGACGCTGACCGATCTCGGGTTCCGCGTCTCGTTCACCGACGTCATCGGCGTGAAGATGCGCGACGAGCCCGGCGGCCTCTCGGATATCGCATCGATCCTCGGGGATGCCGGGATCAACATAGAGTATGCCTACGCCTACTCAGGCAGGGACGGGGCTGTCCTGATCCTGCGCGTGGACCAGGTCGAGGACGCCATCCGGCAGATCCTCGGCCGCGGCGGAGAACTCCTCAAAGCATCCCTCTCGGGGTAACCCCGGGTCACACAGGAGCCCGGGCCTCTCCCGGCCCCTCGGCCTCGTCTTTGCGGAACATGTGAACCAGGATACACCCCTCTCGCGATTACGGGTGTCAGGCACTCTGTCGCAAGCACAGATAAAAGCGGTGCCCGCCGCCGGTCAGTGCCGTTTCTCCCATTTCAGGAGTTCCGAGACCTCCGAGAGCGTCCGCCCGCGCCGGATCTCTTCGCGGAGCCGCTCTTCGGTCTTTTTTACCTCCATTGACCGGCGTGCGACCTCGTAGGCACGTTCCCGCGGGACCACCACGACACCGCTCTCGTCGGCGACGATCCAGTCTCCCGGCCGCACCTCCTGTCCGCAGCAGACGATTTCAGAGTTGATCTCTCCAAGGCCCTTCGGGTCCCCGGCGTTCGGGACGGTCGCCGTGGCGAAGACGGGAAACCCCATCTCCCGGATATCGTCCACATCCCGCACCGCTCCGTCGATCACGACACCCGTAATCCCCCGGTTCTTCGCGGAATGCGTGGCGAGTTCTCCCCAGGGCGCGATCTCCCTCCTTCCATCGTTGCTGATGACGAGGACTTCTCCCGGCCCGGCAACGTCGATCGCCTCGACGGGTTTTGCCCAGTCCCCGGCGGCGGTCCGGACGGTCACCGCCGGGCCGACCGCCTTTACCCTGCCGCAGATGGAAACAATGCCTGCCATCGCTCCTTTCCGGTGCATGGCGTCGGTGACGTTCGGTGCCGAAACCCCCTCGAAGAGACGGCGGATAGTGGCATCGGGGCTCTCCTCCTCCCCCGGCCGGACTTCCGGCCGGTCGATGGCCTCCCTGACCCGCCGGGCCGCCCCGGTCACGTCGGCGGCCTTGATGATGTTTCCACCGACGATGACGATCGAAGCCCCGGCGGCGACCGCTTCGGACGCGGTCTCTGCGTCGAGCCCGCCCGCGACGGCGATCGGGATGGTCGTTTCCCCGGCAAGGCGACGGAGGAGGTCGAGCGACGACCTGCCGATCATCTGCTGGTCGATGCCCACGTGGGCGTTGATGTAGTCGACGCCGAGCGCCGCCAGTTCCCGCGAACGCGAGACGGGGTCGCCGACGTTGATGAGGTCGGCCATGAGCCGGACGCCGTACTTGCGGGCCGAACGGACCGCCTCGGCGATAACGGTATCATCGGCGTCGGCAAGGACGCAGACGATGCCTGCACCGGACTTCGCGGCCATCTCCACCTCGACGGCGCCGGTATCGGCGATCTTCATGTCCGCGACGATCTCGTGACCGGGGAAGCGCTCCCGGAGCGTCCGGACGGCCTGCATCCCCTCGCTCTTGATCAGGGGCGTCCCGGCCTCGATCCAGTCCACACCGCCACGGGCCGCCTCATCAGCGATCTCTACCGCACGATCGAGCTCAAGGAGATCGAGCGCCACCTGGAGAGTAGGCGTTGCCATGCAGTACAGTATGGCGAGGGTTCTATTTATCTGGTGCCGGGCCGGGGAAACCTATATGCTATGGGATGCTTGAGATAGCCGGCGCCCACGCCGGTCCCATTCGTGCCCAGAAGAAGAGCGGGACAGGGACGGCCGTATCGGCGGTACGGATGTGATGACGGATGGTCGAAATTGGCTATAAACTTGCATGCGAAGAGCACGGCCCCCTGGATCTTGTCTGCAACGCCCGCCAGGCGGAAGATGCCGGCTTTGCGTTTGCCATGATATCGGATCACTACCACCCCTGGACGAACCGGCAGGGACAGAGCCCGTTCGTCTGGGGCGTGATCGGCGGCATCTCGCAGGTGACGGCGGATCTCCGGCTGGTGACGGGCGTCACCTGCCCGACGATACGGCTCCACCCCGGCATCATCGCCCAGGCTGCCGCAACCGCCGCCATGATGATGCCGGGACGGTTTATCCTGGGCCTCGGTTCGGGAGAGAACCTCAACGAGCACGTCTTCGCCGACCGCTGGCCCCCGGCGCCGGTCCGGATCGAGATGCTCGAGGAGGCGGTGGAGGTGATACGACTGCTCTGGAAGGGCGGCATGCAGGACTACTACGGCGCTTTCTACACACTCGAGAACGCGCAGGTCTTCTCGCTCCCGGAGAAACTCCCGCCGATCTATATCGCGTCCGAAGGCCCGATCAGCGCATCCATGGCCGCGCGGGTCGGCGACGGGTTCATCAACCCGGGCAGCAACGCGGAGGAGAACCTCATCATCTTCCGGGACTCCGGGGGCGGCGACAAGCCGGCATACATCGAAAACTCCGTCTGCTGGGCCCAGACCGAGGAGGTCGGGAGGACGACCGCCTACGAGCAGTGGCCCATCGCGGCAAACACCGGGGAACTCAACAGGGTCCTTCCCACGCCGACACACTACGAGCAGGCGGCGAAGATGGTGACGCCGGAGGACGTGGCGGAGCACGTCGTCTGCGGCCCCGACCCGGAGGCGCACATCAGAAAGATCGAGGAGAGCGTCAGGAAGGGGTTCGGCCACGTCTGCGTCCACCAGATCGGGTACCAGCAGCGTGAGTTCATGGAGTTTTACCGGGAAGAGGTTCTGCCGCATTTTGGGGAGGAGAAGAGGGAGAGAAGGAGAAGAGGAGACAAGGGATTACAAACAGCGTATAGCGGATGACCGAAGATTCCAGCGTACGCAGGTCGTGGCAAATAGCACCCTCCTGAACGGTGCAAGACCCGGTGCAGTGGACCGTGGGAGCATCGCCACGCACTGCCCGCCCCCTTTGGGGGGCGGAACGACTGCCGGGAGCGTAGCGAACGGCAGGAGTTTGAGCACCGTCAGGTGCGAGCGAGGAGCGCGAAGCGCGGGTGGTGGGGGGTTTTGAGGAGATGTTTGCGGGCGCCCACATAGGGGGAGCGCTCCTGTCATGAAAGGGCCGACGGATAGTGTCCGAGGCTTGAGATAGACGAAGATCTTCGGAGCACGTGTTTGAACACCATCAGGTGTGAAGAGACAGGGGAGGGGGCACGCCCCCCTCCCCGTCAGCCCCTCCCCAAAGGGCGATATCCACCGAAAAGCCGTGCAAGAGTTGTGCGATCACGAGTGGTAGGAATATGAGTATCGCAGGCGCAAGTGGCAGCAAACTGAATGTTCAGAGTCCAAACATCTGTGCCACTAACCAGCCCCGTGCAAGACCCCCGAACCAGCCCAAAAAAATTACGCTTCCTCCGGATCCTCCAGATCCGTCCGCACCCTGCAGATACTCTCGACCGGCAGAACGAAGATCCTGCCGTCGCCGGGCTTGCCGGTCCGACCGTTCGCCCGGCAGATACCGATGATCTTCTCGACATCGGCATCCTTGACTACCATCTCGATCTTCACCTTCGGGATGAGCTCGACCGGCATCGTCTTTCCCCTGAACCGGAGGGCGATACCCTTCTGCGCCCCCCGCCCCATCACCTCGCTCACGGTCATCCCGTAGATGCCGTCGGCCTCGAGCGCCGCTCTCACGGCATCGAACATCTCGGGCCTGATGACTGCAGTAACCATCTTCATTTGTGCCACTCCTCACACCCGCACAGACTCGCCGTGCTGGGCGATGTCCAGCCCGACATACTCTTCCTCCTCGGTGACGCGCAGCCCCATCACCGCATCGACGACCTTTGCGATGACGTAGGTCACGCCGAACGAGTAGGCCACGACCACGGTCACATCTGCGATCTGGATGAGGAGCTGGCCCGGGTTCCCGTAGAGCAGACCGTCCACGCCCCCGATTGCCGCGACCGCAAAGACCCCGGTTGCGAGAGCGCCGAAGATGCCGCCCATGCCGTGGATAGCCCACGCATCAAGGCTCTCATCCAGGCCCTTCTGAACCCGGAAGAGCAGGGCACCGTAGCAGACGAGGCCGGCAGCGGCGCCGATGGGGATGGCGGCCATGGGCGTGACGAACCCGGCCGCCGGAGTGATGGCGACGAGGCCCGCAATGGCACCGCTGATGATCCCGACCGAACCCGGTCTGCCGCGAACCCAGGCGGCGCAGAGCCAGGCGAGAGCCCCGGCAGCGGCCGCGATGTTCGTTGCGACGAACGCGTTTGCCGCAAGGCCGTCCGCGGTGAGAGCGCTGCCGGCGTTGAACCCGAACCACCCGAACCAGAGAAGCGCCCCGCCGAGGAGGACCATCGGGATGTTGTTCGGTTCCATGCCGTGTGAACCGAATCCAAGACGTTTTCCGATGACGAGCGCCAGCGCCAGCGCCGAGAAGCCGGAACTGATGTGAACGACCGTGCCGCCGGCAAAGTCGAGCGCTCCAAGCTGCGCGGCCCATCCGCCGCCCCACGCCCAGTGGGCAAGCGGGTCATAGACCAGCGTTGTCCAGAGCAGGCCGAAGACGACGAACGAACTGATCTTTATCCGCTCTGCAACCCCGGATGTCACGATTGCGAGCGTGAGGCCCGCAAAGACCATCTGAAAGGCCATAAAGAGCAGGTCCGGAATCCCGTCGCCCTCCATCCCGACACCCTGCAGGAGGGCGTACTCCAGGCCCCCGATCAGCCCGTTGATATCGGTGCCGAAGGCAAGGCTGTAACCGCAGACGACCCACTGGATGCTGACAAGGGCAAATGCGATGAACGCCAGCGCGAGCATGGAGATAAAGTTCTTCCGCCGCACGAGCCCGCCGTAGAAGAGCCCCACTCCCGGCGTCATCAGCATGACCATTGCCGTACAGACAAGGATAAACGCCGTAGCGCCGGTATCAATCATGCCCCGGCCTCCGGCTCACCCACAAGGTGTTCTCGCCATTCATCGGAAGGAAGTTGCCTTCCTACACTTATAAATTTTTCTAAATGAAGCGTACTCCGGGGGAGGACTGATACATCCTGCGATCAAAGATCATCCGTGTGATCCGATGAGCCCGGGAGAAGGCGAGACGAATACCCGCCGGGTCTGCGCCCGCCTGCGGTCGGCAAAGACCCGGGCGGAACTTGCAGATATTCTCTACCGGGAGGTCTCGGGCTACTCGCTCTTCGACCTCCAGGAGATGCGGGGGAGGGTGGAGCGGGACCTCCGGTCTGTTCCCGCCGGATACCGGCAGCGCCTCTACCCAAGCGTGATGGAGCAGATCTTTAAGACGCATCACACCCTCATCGCCGCCGCCCGCCGTGGAGAACTGGGAGACGGGGAGAGGCCGCTCCCGGGCGAATTCCGGGACTTCTGTGATATGGTCGAGAAGACGTGCCTTCGCGGAGGGGAGGGGGAGCGGCACCTCGAACTCCTCTACTTTCTCCTTGCCGCCTTCAACCTCTTCGTCCTCGACCGCCCCGCCCACCCGGTGGGCACGCCGTTTCCCGGTGGGTTCGAGGTAGAAGCCAGGAACGGGGAGTACCTCTGCCCGGTCAGGGAGAAGGCCGACGACGTCGAGAACGCCCTCTGCCCCTACTGCCCGGCAAAGCAGAGCGACGGGTGAGAGAGCCATCTGGTACCACCCAGACGCTTAAAACGGAGCAAAAAAGTAATTCTTGTTATACCAGCCTACTCTTCCTCGTAACGCTCGAAGAACGTGACCTCGTCGAGGATCTTCTTCTTCGCGATCTGGATCTCCTCGGGGTATCCCGCGGGCACGAGGGATACAAGCGTGTACTCCTCGGGAACGTTGAGGAGTTTCCGGACGTCCTCGGCATAGTCCTTCTTCTCTCCCGCAACCCAGCAGGACCCGACCCCCCATGCCTGGAGCGCGAGGAGAAGTTGCATCGTCGCTGCACAGCAGTCTTCGAGGTAGTACTTCGCATCCCGCTTCCCGAAGACGGCGAAACAGATGGGCGCATCGGCAATGAACCTGGCGTTCTCGGCCAGGTCCGCGATCGCCCGCAGCGTATCGCGGTTCTGGACGGCCCCGAAGAGCCAGGGCTGCTCGTTTCTCGCAGTCGGGGCAAGGCGGGCGCAGTCGAGGGCGTCTTTGACGATCTTGTCCTCGACAGGGCTGTCCTTGTACTTCCGCACGCTGTGCCTGCTCCGTATCACGGTGACACCGAGATTAACCGTTCCACCAATCGGACTCATGCAACGATGATGGGCACTCCAGGCCTAAATACCTTGGGGAAACGGAGGTGGGAATGCCCCCGACGGAGATGCAGGCCTAAAAGAGACCCTGTATCATCCGAAGCATGTTTGAGAAGCCGTCGACGATGACCACGGCCGGATCGATCCCGAGGACCGGGAAGATGAATATGAAGTAGGCGAAGGTCCCGAGCGTGCTCCCGACGTTCGCGAGGGCTGCAACCAGCACCACCCTAAAAAGCGGGATCTTGCGCATCTCCGAGAGCGTTTCGGCCTCGATGATCTGCCGCATCTCGCCGGCAGCAGGCTTCCTTATCTTCGCTTCAACGATGGCCGCAAACCATCCCGCCGCAAGCAACGGGTTGAGAGACGTCATCCAGGAGACGGCGAACGCCGTGGCTGCCGAGAGGGGGTGCCCGCCGGCGAGCAGCGTGAATATGGCGCTCAGGGTACCGTTGATCAGGAGCCAGTAGAGGAGAGCGGTCAGCAGGACGTCGAGTCCCAGGCCCGAGAAGACTATGGCAGCGATCAGCAAGAGGAAGAGGACGGTGACGGCCGCACCGAGGATCTTCGCCCACGGCAGACCCTTCTTCTCGGCAGTCAGGGACGGGAGAGGCGGCAGTGTCTCCGGTGCGTCGAGGTAGCGCTGCACCCCCGGGATGTGCCCGGCACCGACGACCGCCAGCACCCGCTCGTACCGGCTCCCGAGCATCAGGATCTGGTGACCAAGATACGCGTCCCGTTCATCGATCAGGGCCTGGGCGCCCTGGGGAGAGAACTTCCGGAACTCCTCCATCGCGGCACTTACCACGTCCTGGTTCGTGAACTCGTCAACGTCAATCTCCTGGCCCTCGACACTCACGAGCGAGTAGATCAGGGCTCCGATGAGTTTGATCTTCTCCCAGATCCCCATCATGCCCCAGAACCGGGCAAGCGTGATCCGGATATCCCTGTCGATGAGCGCCACGGGCTTCTGGTGCGCTTTAGCCTCCTCGATGGCGACCAGCATCTCGGCACCGGGTTTCACGCCGGTCTCGGCGCCGATCCGCTGCTGGATGTAGGTAAGCACCCACTGGACGAGGAGCCTGCCGAAGTTCCCGCCTTTCAGAATCTCCCCGACCGAGGGCTCGGCTGCCTCCTCCGTGAGCGATACGAACCGGCCTTGGTCAAGTTCGACGCCGACGATGTCGGGCTGGAACTCCTCAATTGCGGACCGGACTTCCTCAACGCTCTTCTGCGAGACATGGGCCGTCCCGACGAGACGAATCTCAGTCATGGAGCACCTTCACGCCTTCGCTGTCGATCACGACGCGTTTTCCCGGCGGCACCGTCGCTCTCCGGTAAACGGCGCGGACACCGGCCTCTTCCGCCGCCTCGGCGGCCTGACGCCTGCGGAGGTCGGTTGCCGCATCGTGCGCGCCGCAAGGAGAGAGGGGCGTGCCGAGGCCCGGGCATTCCGAGATCAGCAGATCGTCGTCCACCAGCATAAACGGGTAGGTGCGGCAGATCCAGGGACGGTGGGCGTACACGGAGCACCGCCCGTCCCGGAGAAAGATACAGGCGTCCGCCGTGCGCCGGATACACCAGGCAAGCGTGTACTTCCCGCCGTTTTCTGCACTGATGAAATCAGGATAGGGCTCGGCGACCTCGTCCCAGGCCATCCCGGTCGCCGCCATGATTGCCCGGATCTCGGCAGGGCTCACCAGCACGAGGTTTGAGTCCTCCGCGACCCGCCGGCAGCAGGCACCGCACTCCCGGCAGCGGAACCCGAAAGACCCGACCCGGCTCGCAACGTCGTCTACTCCGAGCATATCCTGTCAAAATTTTCAAAGAGAAGCCGGCCGTTGACGGTATGGCTGACCTCCGGGTGCCACTGGATGCCGTAGAGGCGCTCATCCGGAGACGCCATCGCCTCCACACCGCAGATAGCCGACTCTGCGAGCCGGATAAACCCTTCCGGAACCACCGAGACCTCATCCGCGTGCGAAGCCCATACCTGCATCCGGTTCGGGTAGCCCTCAAGGAGGCTACTCCGTTCGAGGATCTCGACCTCGACCGCACCGAACCCCCCGCTTGCACCCCGGCGGATCGCGCCTCCGCGAGTCGTCGCCATGATGTGCAATCCAAGACAGATGCCGAGGACGGGAAGATCGAGGTCAAGGTACGCGGGAGCGACCCCGGCGCGGTCGAGGGTCGGGCCGCCGCCGAGGATGATGCCCCGGCAGCCCCGGGCGACCTCGGCCGGCGGCGTCTCGTTCGAGATCATCGTGGCCTCGATGTCCATGTCACGGAGCGTCCGGAGGATCAGGTGGTTGAACTGTCCGTGATTGTTGACCACATAAAGTGGAAGCATTGCTTATAGGTTGATGTAAAAGGGTATAGTCCTTCCCTCAGGCATACTTACTGACGAAATCAAAGACTTTCCGGGTGATCTCTTCGGGCTCGTGACCCATCAGGTAGGCGAGCGTCAGGGCACCACCGGCGCCCATCCCTTCCTTGACCTCGCCGATGCAGTAGCGGGCGAGCCCGACATGCCCGATACCGGCGAAGTTCGGGTCGACGAAGTACGCGGCGGTGCCGACGTCGGCGACCGTCTGGACGAACCCGGCCGAAGGGTCGTCCCTGACGTAGACCGTCGTCGCAAGGCGCGGCACCCGCTTTCCGAGCGCTTTCAGGGTAGCCGCGACGGCAAGCATCTGGGTCCCGCCGGCAAACAGGATCTCGCCGGCATAGGTGCTCGCGATCCCTGCAGCCACCGGCATCATGGGGTCGCCGGCGGCGCGGAGGATCTCAAGGGGTTCTCTTGCGCCCGTCGCGTCGATCCGGGCGAGCACTTCACTGCAGACGGCGTCTTTCAGGCCGACGGGGTTCTCGGCAAAGGCACTGCTGACCGAGGCGTCGTAGCCGAGCGCCCGCAGAACGCAGAGAGCGGTTGTCGTCCCGCCGGGAACGCACTCCCCGAGCATCAAAAAGTCGCTGTACTGCGAAAGAAGCCTGCCGACCGTCTCGCCCCGCTCAAAGAGGAGAGCTGCATGCGGCACCGCGTCCTCCTTCCGGGGATCGCCGCCGGGGCTTCCGTAGACGTCCAGGCAGGGGACGGTGGGGGCATGGGCGAGCCCTGCGTTGATGAGGACGGGGGCAAGCCCGGTCAGTTCTATCATGGACCGGGTGATGGTCGCCGGCGTCGGGCACCCGGTGGGCGTGTTCGGCCGGGCCGACACGCTCGTGATCGCGCCGGTCGTGACGAGCTCCGCATCCAGGTTCGGGGTAAGCAGGGTCTTTTCCGGGGTCGGCCCGGCGCCCGATATGCCGGGGACGGTGGAGAGCATGGTGTTGCCGAGGACGAGCGCCATCATCGGGCGCTCGGGTCTGATCAGTGGGTCTTCCGAGAGGAACGGGTGAGACATCTGGTACAGGGTAGGCGCTGCAGAGTAGAAGAGGTTGCTGTCGGGGCGTGGCGGGAAGGAGAAGGAGCCAGGTGTGGTTGGGGAGGGGGGCGCATACGTCTCCGGGGCCGTGGCAAGGTATTCCCCGGCAATTCCAGTACAGTGGACCGTGGTGGAATCGCCATAGGGGGGAGAGGACAGGGGAATCCGTGTCCAAGAACGTTATGGACAGGATAGCCACGAGCACGAGCCCTAAAAACCCACATGCACCCACTCTCACGGCGCAGTCCCCAATCCTGTCCGTCGCCGCTCGCACCTCCGGTGCTCATGCTCGCTACGCTCACACCTCGAA